>SLHA01000062.1 GCA_007136405.1 Candidatus Latescibacterota bacterium | reverse complement strand
GCAGCGCCGCCGCGGTTGCCGGCAGCAGGCAGGCGGATTACATTGCCCGGGTTCGCGCCCTTGCCCTCCGTATACGGTTCGGAGATACGCCCTCATGCAGACCGACGTCGTCCGGCTCACCTCCGGTTTCATCGCCCAGCCCACATCCAGCGAGCTCAGTAACGTGCCGTTTGCGCGGCATGTGGCCGGCCTGCTGGATGAACTGCAATTTCAGGTGGAGGAGGTGGAGCATCAGCATCCTGACGGTGTCGACAAGCTGTCCATCGTTGCGCGTCGCGGCCGGGGTCCGGGTGGATTGACCCTGATATGCCACTCCGACACGGTGCCGGCCGCCAGGGAAGACGGCTGGACCACGGACCCGTATGCCGGAACGATGCGCGGCGAACGGCTCCATGGCCGCGGGGCCTGTGACATGAAGGGCGCACTGGCCGCGGTGCTCTGCGCCGCGGCGCGCTGGACCGGCACGGAGCTGGCGCGCCCGCTGTGCATCCTGATCACCGCGGACGAGGAAACGCAGGCACGCGGAGCCCGTCAGGTGGTGTCGCGTTCCCGGTTGTTCGCGCCAGCGGCCCGCGGGTACGGAGTCATCTGCGAGCCCACCCGGCTGCGTGTGGTTCACGCGCACAAGGGGGCGTTGACCATGAAGATCACCGCCCGGGGCCGGGCAGCCCATACCAGCACCCTCAAGGGGATCAATGCGAACATCAAAATGATCCCCTTCCTGAACGACATGAAGTCGATGTATGAACGAGTGCTGACCGAAGAGTGTTACCGTAACGAAGATTTCGATCCGCCGCATTCGGAATGGAGCCTGGGTATCAGCGACCACAATCCGGCGACGAACATGAGCCCGGCACGCAGCATCTGCAGCATCAACTACCGCACCATGCCGGGAGTGGATGCAGATGGCTTGATCCAGGCCACGCGCGCAAGCGCCCGTCGACACGGCCTCCGCCTGCAGCTGGTATTTGCCGGAGAGCCGCTGTATACCGCGCCGGATTCAGCCCTGGTGCGCATGGCTCTGCAGATCACCAGCACCCGTAAACCGCGCACCGTGGCGTACGGCACCGACGGTCTGGCGTTGTCGCGCAAGATGAAAGAGATGATCGTCGTGGGTCCGGGCGACATCGCCCAGGCCCACACCGTGGATGAATGGATCGATCTGGACCAGTTGCGGCGCAGCGTGGACGTGTACTCGGACTTCATCGAACGCGTGTGCGTGCGGAACCAGGACTGAAGCGGGGCACAGCGCATTGGGCGGCAAGCAGGAGCAGAAGGACGGCCTTGGCTGCGGCAACCCACTCATCGCCCTCCTGCGGCGCCTTGCGGTGTGGCAGGCTCAGTCAACCCGGTCCAGCTCGAAAGCCGCGTGCAGCGCCCGCACGGCGTTGTCGCAATCCCGGCGCGCCACCACGCAGCCGATCTTGATCTCCGAGGTGCTGATCATCTCGATGTTGATCTTCGCCTCCGACAGCGCCCTGAACGCGGTGGCGGCCACTCCGGGATGGCTCCTCATCCCCACGCCGACGATGGACACCTTGGCAATGTCCGAGTCCGCCAGGACTTCGGCGGCACCCACCTCCTGCTTGATATTCTGACACACCTCCAGCGCCTTGCCCAGGTCGTCTTCCTTGACGGTGAACGACACGTCCGTGGCGCCTTGTTCACTGGTGTTCTGGAGAATCATATCCACGTTGATATGATGTTCGGCCAGAGCCCCGAAGAGCAACGCGGCGATGCCTGGTCGGTCCGACACCTGCCGCACGGTGATCTTGGCCTCGCTCTCGTCGTGGGCGATACCACGGACGACGACTTCCTCCATGCCTTCCATCTCCTTGATGAGCGTCCCCGGATGATCGTTGAAACTGGACCGTACAGCGATGGTCACGCCGGATTTCTTGGCAAATTCCACCGACCTGGACTGCAGCACGCGGGCTCCCGAACTGGCCAGTTCGAGCATCTCGTCCGGGCTGATCAGGTCGAGCTTGCGGGCGTTGGGCACGATACGCGGATCCGCTGTGTAGATGCCGTCCACATCCGTGTTCATCTCGCACACATCGGCATTCAGCGCGTACGCCAGAGCCACGGCCGTCAGGTTGGAGCCGCCTCGCCCCAGAGTGGTCTCTTCTTCATCGTCAGTAATCCCCTGGAAACCAGCCACGATGACGATGCGGCCACGGTTGAGTTCTTTCAGCAACCGGGCTGGCTTGAGCTCGGTGATTCTGGCACTCTGATGCACACGGTCCGTGATGATGCCGCTCTGTCCGCCGGTCATGGACACGGCCTCAACGCCCATGTCGGTGATGGCCATGGCCAGCAGGGACATGGCAATGCGCTCACCCGACGCCATGAGCATATCCATCTCACGCTTGGCGGGTGCCCGGCTGACCTTCTCCGCCAGTAGCTTGAGATGATCCGTGGAGTCTCCCATGGCCGACACGACGACGACCATGCGATCCCCCTGGCGATGGCGCTCCAGGACGCGCTCGGCGACGCGGCAGATCAACTCCGGTGTGGCCACGGAACTGCCGCCGTATTTCTGGACTACGAGTGCCATAGGCTTTGCCTCTCTCCAATGGCGGGTTACAGGTAGAACACGCGAGTCCCGGTCATAAGGATCGCCGTCCGGTGAGATAATCCATCAGATGGAACCCGCGCGCCAGCTGCAGCGCGCCCCGGCTTGCGGACGCTTCGTCGTAGCACTCCACGGCATCACGGGGAATCCCCGTACCCCAGAGTACGAACGGAACGGGTTCGGCGCTGTGCGTGCGCAGCTGGATAGGGGTGCGGTGGTCAGGTGTCATCAACAGCCGGTGGGGTCCCAGAGCCGGCAGTTCCTCGCGCAGCGGCGCGGCGATCAGCCGATCGATGTCTTCCAGCGCCTGGATCTTGGCACGGACGTCGCCGTTGTGTGCGGCCTCGTCCGGCGCTTCCACATGGATGTATACCAGATCGACTTCGCGTAAGGCCTCCAGGGCCGCCCGGGCCTTACCGGCGTAGTTGGTGTCCAGGTAACCGGTGATCCCCGGCACGTGCAGGACCTGGAGACCGGCAGCGATGCCGATGCCGCGCACCAGGTCCACCGCGGAGATCACGGCACCGTGAAGGCCGAAACGGTCATGCAGCGACGGCAACCGCGGCGCCTCTCCCGAACCCCAGAGCCATATGGCATTGGCGGTAAGCTGGCCGGCGGCCGCGCGCCGCTGGTTGACTTCGGCGCGCTCCAGAACCGGACCGGCGGCGTCCATCAGGCCGCGCACCCATTCCTGGCCGGGTCCGGCGGGCAAGTGCTCCTGGATGGACTGCCCCATCAGGTCGTGCGGCGGGTGCGTGATCAGCTCCCGGGGACCCTCCTGGCATACCAGCAGATGACGGTACTGCACGCCCGGATATAGCCGCACCCGGGCGTCATCCAGCACGGCGGCAAGCTGGCCGATGAGATCGCGCCCCTCCTCCGTGGAAATATGCCCGGCGCTGTAGTCCACCAGCGTGTCGCCGTCGCGGTGGATCAGATTGCAGCGAAACGCCACCGCGCCGGCCTCCAGGTCAACGCCCATGCTGGCGGCCTCCAGGGAGGCGCGCCCGATGCGGTGGCGCACGGCGTCATACCCGAGGACTTCCAGATTGCCGATGTCGCTGCCCGGGGGCCGATCGGGCGGAATGACGGCCACCAGGCCGTTGGTACCGGCAGCGGCCAGGCGGTCCATATTGGGCGTGGACGCCGCCTGCAGCGGTGTCCTGCCATCCAGGTCATCCTGCGGGTAATCCGCCGCGCCATCCGGTACCAGCACCACGTATTTCACCAAGAATGCTCCATGGACTCACGGGCAACCCGCTGTCAGGTTTTCTGTGCCGGTTCAGCCGAATAGGATGTCAAACCGGTGAAAATATAACCAGAACAGGATTACGACAAGATGCTGCATGATACCGCACGATACGCATACAGAAACTGCGGCCGCAGGGCAGCCCCTCGAGCGGTGACCCAGTTCACTACGCGCCGTGGCGGTGTCTACCCAGACTGTGCAAAACGTACCGAAGCTCCTGCCGGTCAGGCGGGTCCAGCAGCAACCCCAGGCAGATCAATGCGGTAAAAGCCGCGGTACCCCAGCCCAGTACGAGTGCCGGCGTGGACAGGCTTCGGGTCAACCACCAGGCCAGTCCGGCGGCGCCTGTCGCCCATCCGCCGACGCGTAGCAGTCGCCACCACGGTAGCAGATCCTGCAGGCGCCATCGCAAATGAAAGGCGACAGCGCCGACCAGGAACCCCACCTGCAGGTACGTAGCTGTCACGGTGGCCACGGCGGCACCCAGATAGGCCCACTCGCTGCCTCTGGTCAACAGCATTTGAACGAGCAGGACACTCAATCCGGCATTCACCACCAGATCGCCCACGCTACCCCAGAATGCCCAGCGCGCTTTCCCCATGCCCACCAGGAGCGGGTTGTACACGGCGCAACGCAGCGGCAGCGCCAGCAGGAAGACCCGGAAGACCCACACCGCGGGTCCGTATCGGGCTGTTGCGTACAGGGTGATCAACGGACCGGCGAAGAAGAAAAGATAGGCCCAAAGCGGCAGGACAATGAGGGCCAGACGTCCCACAGCCTGACGCCAGAGCGAGCCGATAGCCGCCAACTGACGGTTTGCGTACAACCGGCTCACTTCAGGTACCAGCACGGTAACCACCGCGGACAACAGCAAGCCGATGGGAACCTCGATGGCGCCGAACTGATACAGCGGAAAGGTGGCAGCAGTGAAGAATCCGAGAACCACCAGGCGATCGACATAACGCGACAGGCTGCCCACCCCGTCGGCCAGCCAGATCGGCATGGCATACCGAAGCAGTTCGCCCAGGGACCGGACGCCATTGCTGCTGTCCTGCGTACCGGGCAGGCAACGCGCCACCAGCATCAGACCTGTCAACAGCTTGGTCACACCAACCGCGGAAAAGCCGTATAGCGCCTGGACGACACTGGCATTGCACGCTGCCACTGTTGCCGCTACCGCCACCAGGCCGGCAGCACCGGCCACAGCCAGCGCGGCCTGATGGGCCGGACGTCCCGCCGCCACCAAAGTGGCTTCCACACTGCCGCCGGCGACCAGAGCGAACAGGTACGGAGCGAACGCCAGCAGGTACCGGCGGATTTCCGCTACTTCACCCAGATCCTCGGGACGCCATCGCTGCAGCAATGCCGGTCCGAAACTGACCATGCCGGCAAACAGTATCGCTCCGGCGACCAGTAACAGACCGCCGACCTGCGCGATCAGGAGACGCTGACCCCGAAGGCCGGTGCGGGGGTGAAAATACAGCAATGCCGTGGGCAGCCCGAGCAGGAACAACGGCACCAGCGAACTGGTTGCCGTCCACAGTGCCAGGAAGATACCGAGTTCGATCTGCGTCCACGGTCTGGCCAGAATACCCCACACGGCCAGAACACCGATCGTGTGAGCAGCGCGCCCACACGCCACGATGCCCACCGTCCGCGTCAACCGTCCCGCTGCCACCGTCAGTCAGTCCGTGAGGCAAGAACGCAAAGATAAGCCGCGCCTGGCACCAGCCGGTTGCATAGCCGGTCCACGGTCCTCCATACCCAGTACGGCCAACGGCGCGTTCGATAGGCGAAACCCAGACCCTCCAGCAACTTGCTGGTCAACAGCATACTGCGCTGGGGCTGCAGCCCGCCACTCCGCAGTAACGCCTCCAGGCGACTCAGGTCAAAACTGTGCAGATGCGCGTTGGCCGGCGTCAAGCGGTTGCAGTGGATGCACAGATGGTACGTGATGCGCTCACGATACGGGACGCTGACCAGGACGCGGCCACCGGGACGGAGCACCCGGTGCGCTTCGCGCAGCGCCGCAGCAACGTCTTCCAGGTGCTCGACGACCTCCGAGAGGACGATGGCATCGAACGACTGGGAAAGAAACGGCAGCCGGTACACATCTCCCGCCAGGAAACCTGCATGCTGGCCGTAGCGCTGTCGCGCCCCGGCCACCCCGCCCGGAGCGATGTCCATGGCCCGTACCGTAGCCCCGGTGCGGTGGCAGGCAACCGCGAACCAGCCGGAGCCGCAGCCTGCATCCAGTATGGTCTCGTCCGGTTTGGGGGCCAGCAGGCGCACCAGGGCGTGTAGACGCCGGCTTTCCGCCGCCCGATGGCGCGCCGGCAGATCAGCGGGGTCAACGATGGCCTCCGCGTCCCGCGTGTAATGCTCACGGTAGTCCGTGAGACGGCAGTCACCGGCGCCGGGCATGGGGGTTACCTCTGCCGAAAGAGCATGCCTGCGGCCGGACCTGCGGCATGGGTGCGTCCCTGTTCTGGCTTCCAGCCGCGCTGTCGAACCGCGCGGACGCACTGTGGTAAGGGATTCGGTCGGCCGCCGCACTCCGCCGGGCCCGGTCAGTGCAGACCGTGCAGCGACGGTCGGAGAACCGGTAGACGATGGCCGCGGCCCGATAATAGACAGGGCGGGCAACCCTGTCAAACAGGGTCATCCGCGGCGGGCAAAGCCGAGGCAAAGCGCCGCCGCACGAACTCCTCCGCCTGTCGCGCCGTGCAGACCCGTCCTTCCAACTGCTCTTCTTCCAGCGCTTCCATGATGGTCCGGAACAACGGCCCCGGCTCGAACCCTAGACGGCGCAGGTCGTGTCCCGTGAGCAGACGCGGCGGGCGCCGGTCCGCCGGCTCCAGGGCTGCCAGGCGACGCCGGCAGAAGTCGTACAGCGACAGGTCGCCGTGACTGCCGAGACAGTCCGCCCGGTGCAGCTCCAGCAGACAGCCGAACAAGGGCTCGCGCAACAGGCGCTTCAGTCTGCCCGGACGCATTCGAGGGGCTTCCCGCAGCCGCATATGGGCCTTGACCAGCCAGCTGACCGAGGCGACCGCATCATTGGACAGGCGCAGGCGCCGCAGGATGGTCTGGGCCATGTCCGCGCCCACCTTCTCATGACCGTGGAAACGGATACGGCAGTCGAAGATCCGGGTCCGGGCTTTACCTATGTCGTGGAGCAGGCCGGCCCAGCCCAGCAGCGTATCAGGATGGCGCAGAAACCGCAGGACCTGCAGCGTATGAGTCCATGTGTCACCTTCGGGGTGGAATTCGGGCGGCTGCGCCAACCCGCGGAGCTCGACCAACTCCGGCAGTATCCGGCTTAGCATGCCACTGTCGAGCAACAACTGCATCCCCCGCGCGGACCCGGGGCTGGTCAGAATCCGGGTCAACTCGTCGCGGATGCGTTCGGCGCTGATCTGCATGATTCCTTCTGCCTGGCGCTGGATGGCGTTCCACGTGTCCGCATCGATATCGAACCCCAGCGAACTGGCAAAACGGACGGCCCGCAGCAGGCGCAGGCGATCTTCGGCGAAACGCGTGGGGGGATCGCCGATGGCGCGGATCAGCCGGGTCTGCAGATCCTGCCTACCGCCGACATAGTCGATCACCCGGCCGGTCAACGGGTCCATGAACATGCCGTTGATGGTAAAATCCCGGCGCCGGGCGTCCTGCTCAGGATCGGCGTCGACTATCCGGGCTGGCCGCCGGCCGTCCACGTAGACGTCGTCGCCTCGAAAACGCGCCACCTCGTAGGGATTTCCGTGCGAGATCACCACCACGATGCCGAAACGAACGCCCACGGGAATGGTGCGTTCGAACAGCGTCTGCACCTGCTCGGGGGCGGCGTCCGTGACGATGTCCCAGTCCCGGGGTGGCATACCCATCAGCGCGTCGCGCACGCACCCACCGGCCAGAAGCACCTGATAGCCGGCGGCACGCAGGCGCTGCACCACCGCACGCGCCCCACGATCCAGATTCACCGGACTTTGAAGCTCTCGGCACGGCTCACGGAATTCGCCTCACCGCTGGAGCGCGTGCCGGCGATGACCTTCCAGTAGTACACCTGCCCGCTCTCCAGCCGGTAACTCCGGCCGTCGCTCATGGTGCGACCACGGAAAGTCGCCGAGGTTTGCCGGGTCAAGGGCATCGCCGAAATCTCGCCGCTGCCGGGCGAAGTCGTGACGATCACCTGGTAGATCACCGCATCGGGAACCGCCTGCCAGCGGAATGTCGGCACCGCATCGACCAACTCTCCCCGCACCGGCTCCACAAGGCTCGCCTGCGGCAGCGGGGTATCCTGGGCTTGCCATGAAACCGGACTCTCTTTGCCGCCGCGGTCCACCGCGGTGACCCGGTAGTAGTAGGTAACGCCCACGTCCACCTCCGAGTCCACCATACGCGGCACGTCGACCTCGGCAATCAACGTTTCCCGATGGACGGGAAAATCCGCTTCGAGCCCCCGGTACACCCGGTAATGATGCAGATCCGATTCCGCGTTTTGGTCCCAGTCCAGCGACACGGCCACCGACTGCTCGGCATACAGCGCCAGATTATGGGCCATGGCCCGCAATCCGGTGGGTGCCATGGGAGCCATACTGTTGAGCGGCTGCCCCTGGATCAACGCCGAGGGTTCGCTCTGGTTACCGTTGGCGTCCACGGCAATGACGAAGTAGGTCAAATGCGTTTCGTACTCCAGTCCCACATCGCGGAATTCGGTACTGAACGTGGTATCCACCGCGGCCGGCGTGTCCGCCTCTTTGCCGCGATATACCACATAGTGGATCTCGTCTGCCCTGTACCCGGGGACCGGATCCCAGCTCAGCCAGAACTCGCCATCCCGCATCCGGTCGATCTGAATACCCTCTGGTGCCGGAGGAGGACCTCGATCGACGCCGCCACTGTCCACCCCGCTGTCCTGGCCGCAGGCTGTGGCGAGCCAGCATGACAGCGCCGCCAAGCCAGCGAGCAGAACCGTCCAACGTGTTGTGCGTCCCATGTCACAGTTCCTTTTTTGTCCAAATGTAGTCTACCAGCAGCGGCCGTAGCAAGCGGTGGCGGCCATCCGGCACGAACCATCCGTTGACAATGGCCCGTTCTCTGCCTAGATCAGCATGAAGGTCAGACGCGGTTCGCCGGCGCTCCCGGCCTAGCGTGATCGCGCCTTTCGATCGGCGGACCATGGCAGACGCAGGACGGGTGCGGCCCGCCGGATTCCGGCAGGATCCGCAGGCCGCCCGCGGCGCGCCCCTGGGTTTCTGGCATATCGGTGTGACGCCGCCGGCCAGGCGCCGGAGCGCCTCGCCCGGCCCGGGGCAATACGCCGGCACCAGCCGTCTGCGTCCGAATACGGAGTCGACCATTGGATCTCAACCGCGCCACAGCTGCCGCAGCTGCCCTAGCTGCACGACTCAGGGCGGCCATCATCCGCAACCAGCGGGTGTTGCTGTCCTCCTGGGTACGATGGCCCGTGGCTTTGCTGGCCCCATGGCTGCTCGTGGCCGTATTCGGCACAGGTTTGACGTACTGGGAGCACCGCACTCGCAGCTTCAGCCGGTGGATGGGCCGAACGTTACTGGAAGGCAACGCCGAACGGGCCACCAGCGGTGCCATATGGGAGGCCATTCTCGCCAGCCGTGAAGCGCGCACCCGGATCCAGGCAGCTGGTACACCGGATACCCTGTTGCCGGGTGGCCTCCCGCAACCGCCGCTGCATCATGCCTATCGTCAGGAACGACGCTCGGTGGACGCCGTCATCCTCTACAGGCACCAGCGCCCAGCGCCGCTGCGCCAGGACCGGCTTACCGAGGCGCAGATGCGGGATCTGGCGGTGTCGCTGCGCACCTATCGGGCGGGAAGTGCGCTGCTCCGGCACGTGGAGCTCCCTTCGGAACCCTTTCTCGTTCACGCCCGGATTCGGGCCCAACTCGCGCTGCAGGAAGGTTCGCTGTATCCCAGACTGCACCGGCAGCTGCGCCAGCATGATGCTGCCGAGGCCTGGAATTTCGTCCGCATGAGCACGGCGGACAGCATGTACTGGGCGTCGCTGCTGGGTCCGGCACTGACGCCGGCAGACCCGGACACCGCCACCCTGCATAGCCGGGAGCCGGCCGTAGCCGTCGCTCTGGCAGGCCTGCTGCACCACTGGAGTGATGCCATGCACCAGGATGAGATGCGCCGTGTACGCGGCTATTGGGAGGCGGGTCCGGATTTTCAGATCCACCTGGTCCGCAACATGAACGTCTTCGCCGGATACGCCATCGCCGACGGCGAACGTCCGGTGCCCTTTGAACTGCCGGCAGAGCTCGTGGTATCCCTGCTCGAGTTGCCGGTGGGAGATCACGCGCCGTGAATGGCTGGAAACTCCCCTTGCTGGTCGGCGCCGGCAGTGCCGCCGGGGTTACTCTGCTCTTCGTTGCCGCAGCTGCTCTCCTGTACCGCGATGTAGTCGAAGACCTGCCGCGTCTGCCGGATGATCCGGGTGAGTTGGCTGTCCGTCCCGGCACGGAAATCTACGCGGCTTCCGGTGAACGCATCTTCTCCTTCAATATCAGCCGCGAATGGGCCCGCCTGAACCAGGTAGCCCCGGCCGTCATCGAGGCTCTGCTGGCCACCGAAGACGCGGCCTTCCGCGAACACCACGGCGTCGATGTGCGGGCCACCATCGGCGCCCTCGGCGCCAATCTGCTCCACGGGTATGGCCAGCGAGGCGGAAGCACGCTGACCCAGCAACTGGCAAAACGTCTCTTCTTCTCACCGGACAAGACCATACGCCGAAAGCTCAGCGAGATCCTCGTGGCTTTGCAGCTGGAGAGTCTGTACGCCCGCCGGTACCCCGGCCGGGTCGTCGGCACCGAGGGCTTTTATCCGGCCTACAAGGACCGGCTTCTGGAACTCTATCTCAACACCGTTTTTTTCGGCGCCAACGCATACGGGATCAACGACGCCGCTCAGGTGTTCTTCGGCGTCACTCCGGACCGGTTGAGCGTGCCGCAGGCCGCCCTGCTGATCGGCCTGATCAACGCTCCTACGGCATACAATCCGCTGCAACGCCCGGAGCGGGCCACCAGGCGACTGCACCATGTCCTGCGACGAATGCAGGTAGAAGGATACCTGTCCCAGGAACAGCTGGACACCTACGCGGGACTGAACGCCGGCGATCTGGTCGATCCGCACAGGCGCCCACGCAACCCCGCACCCTACTGGGTTGAGGCCATCAAGGCCGAGGTAGCCGAACGCTGGGGGCCCGGGGTGTTGCGTTATGGCTCACTCCGGATTTACACCACCCTGGACATGCACCTACAGCGTGCCGCGGAACGCGCCGTGCAGCGGGGGCTGGTCGAACTGGACGCGCGTCTGGGGTTCCCTCCGTATACCGAGGCAGCAACCACCGAACGCGAGCGTTATCTGCAGGCCGCTCTCGTCTGCCTGACGCCGCATACCGGTCAGGTGCGCGCCATGGTTGGCGGCCGGGACATCTTCGTGAGTTACTACAACCGGGCACTCACCGCCCGGCGCCAACCGGGATCGGGCTTCAAACCCATCGCCTACCTCGCGGCCCTCGAGGCCGGCGTCATCACACCGGTGAGCCTGTTCCACGATGAACCCAGGCGGTACATGGTCAACAATCGCCTGTGGGCCCCCACCAACTTCGACGGCCGCTACATGGGACTCACCACAGCCACCTGGGCGTTGGTTCATTCGGCGAACTCCGTGGCCGTGCAGATCAGCGAATCGGTGACGCCGGAGCGCATCGCCGACATGGCGCACAGAGTGGGGTTCACCAGTCCTGTCGGACCATACCGCAGCATCGCTCTGGGAGTCAGCGAAGTCACCGTCCTGGAGATGGCCTCGGCATACGGAACGCTGGTCAGTTCCGGACTGCATGTGGAACCGACGCTGGTGGACAGCGTCGTGGACGCTGACGGACGCAATCTGATCGCCTACTCCCCGGCGCCACGGCAGGCGGTGGCGCCGGAAACGGCATACCAGGTACTCCAGATGCTGCGTCTAGCGGTTGAACGCGGCACCGGACGCCGGGTCATGCTGGCCGGATTGAGCCAGCCGGTGGCGGGGAAGACCGGAACCACCAATGACAACAGCGATGCCTGGTTTACCGGGTGCACGCCACGTCTGACGGCCAGCGTGTGGGTGGGTTTCGACCACCGGCGCGATCACCGCCTGGTGACCGCCAGCGGGCAGCAGATCACCGGGGGCATAGGCGCCGTGCCCATCTGGACGGACTTCATCAGCCAGGCCGAAGCGGGCCGCCCGCCCAGTGATTTCCCGGTGCCGGACGGTGTCCGCCTGGTGGAAGTCGAAGCGTTTACC
Organism: Candidatus Latescibacterota bacterium; assembly: GCA_007136405.1. Classification (GTDB taxonomy): domain Bacteria; phylum Latescibacterota; class UBA2968; order UBA8231; family UBA8231; genus SLHA01. Next base: position 30,389 of record SLHA01000062.1, on the reverse strand, counting down.
GGGCTTGCCCCAGAAGGAGTGGCCACGCTCGCGGATCCAGCACCACAGCGGACCGAAACGATCCTGGTGCCCCTGGTGCATGGCCAGCAGCCGAACGAACCGGGCCAGGTGCGCGCCATGACCCACCGAACCACGCTTCCCAGGCTGGTCGATCCTGCGGGAAGCCTCCCTTAGACCAGCCAGCCGGCATCACCCCGTCCGTTCGATCTCCGGACGCTCCCTGCGCCATGATCTACGGGTCGGTTAGGGCAACCAGCATGCACCACCCGTCGAGCCATGGCTTACCGTTATCCACGATGCCGTAATTCCACCGCTCCAGACCATGGATTCGCGCCATCATGGCACGCGTTCCGCCCAACGCGCCAGATGCGCCTCCATGGCCCCCATCCCCGCACTCAGGTCCAGGCGGGCACCCTCGTTGTTCATGGCGACCCCCAGCGCATGCAACACACGAAAAAGATTGGGCGACCGGCATTGCTCGCCCATCTGCCCGATGCGCACGATGTTCAGACCGAATGCACCGGCAATCTCCACTTTGAACATGGACGACATGTAGCGACGGGCCCTGGCGTCGTCGATGCCTGCGGGCACTTCGATAGCGACAACCGCATCGAGCCGGAAGTCAGCCGGAGTGGCCAGCCTGAGCCCCATGGCCTCGATCCCGGTCTGCAATGCCAGGGAACTCTGCCGGTGCCGCTCGAAGCGGCGTTCCAGGGTTTCCTCTCCGATCAGCCGCAGCGCTTCGTGCAACGCCAGCAAGCCGGGGACCGGAGCGGTGTAGTGGTACTCGTGCCGCCCCCAGAAACCCTCGGCGCGCACAGCATCGAGGCACCAGTGCGGCCGGGGACCCGGCCGGCTCTCCGTGACCGCCCAGGCGGCCGCGGAAAAAGCGATCAACGACACCCCCGGCAGAGAGGACAATCCCTTCTGGCTGCCGGTAAACACGACATCGATACCCCATTGGTCCTTCTGCAGCGGCATGGTGGTCAGCGTACATACCGCATCCACCACGGTCAGCGCTCCATGCCGGCGCGCCAGAGCGACGATGGACTCCAGATCCCTGGTCCAGACCCCGCAGGAGGTCTCCCCCTGCACCATGGTCACCACGTCGAAGCGCTCCTGTTGCAGGCGTGCCTCGACCATCTCCGCGGTTACGGGGTTACCTTCCGGCACCTCGAGTGTGCTTACCTCCGCGCCAACGCCACGGGCCATCTCCGCGAAGCGCCCGCTGAACCAGCCATTTTTCAGCACCAGGACGCGGCGGCCGGGCCATAACAGATTGCCCACAGCCATCTCCATGGCAGCGGATGCAGGGCCCGACACGCCGAATATATGTTCGTCCCGAGTCTGAAAAGCGTACCGGGTAAGTTCCTTGATATGCCGCACTACCATGTTCATGCTGTCGCCAAGGTGGTTGATCACCATGCCCCCAGCCCGAGCCACCTCGGCCGGAACAGGAACGGGACCGGCACCCATCAACAGCAAGGGCTCGGCCGGCAGCACGGAGGTCAGAGGCGGCAGACTGGGATGAGGAATACTGATGTCCACTGGATTCATCGACCCTCGCTTTCCGTGGAATCGTGGAGCAATCGGTGACGGCGCACGGGTACTCCCTTGCGTCACGGGCACCTCGTTGCGGATGTTAGAAGTCAATAAAATACCTGCTTTCGACCGCTGCGGGCAATCACCCCCCGGGTAGATCACCCGCCGTTTCAGACCCATCAACCCAGGAGGATCACGGGTGCGAATCCGTTATGATGCTGCACAGGACACGGTCATCGTCGAATTGAGTGACCGGCCGCAACAGGGACCGTTGACACCGGTACCCCACGGAATCTGGCTCGGCCGGGACGCCGAAGGTCTACTCGTGCGCCTGGAAGTGCGCGAGGCGTCCTCCCGTGTGCCCAGCGCCGATCTCGCCGGCACCGAGCTCGGGCCCGATCCGGAGGCTCGCTGTCCTGAGTCGCAGGAAGATTGTGCGGTAGTGGCCTACAGCGACGGCGCCTGCCGGGGCAACCCGGGTCCGGGCGGCTGGGCATGCCGTCTCCTCTATGGAGACGGGCGCATTCTGGAGCTGGGCGGCGCGGCAGCGGAGACGACCAACAACCGCATGGAGATGACCGCTGCCCTAGAGGCTCTCCGGATGGTCCGGGACTGCCCCTCGGTGACCATGGTGACCGACAGCGAATACCTGCGCAAAGGCATCACGCAGTGGATCCACCAATGGAAACGCCGCGGCTGGGTCACCGCTGCCCGCAAACCGGTGCTCAACCGCGACCTGTGGCAGCGGCTGGACGAGCTGAACCATAGCGGTGTCGCCTGGGAATACGTGCGCGGTCACGCCGGCCATCCGGACAACGAACGGTGCGACGAGTTGGCCCAGGCCTTTGCCCGGGGCGAATGCCCGGCTCTGCGGCGCGCATGACCCGTTGCAGTCCGGTTCCCCGGGACACCCGGTAGTCTGGCTTTAGAGCATGAAGATCGGGCCGTAGCAGTCCGGGTTCGGGGACTGAACAGGGATCGGCTTGTGCATCACCGCATCAGTTCTGGTGGGTCCAGATCAGTCCTGGTTGGTCCAGGTCTTGCCCCCGTCGTGGGATATCCGGGTAACGCGGCGCCAGGCATCCATGTCTTCTGCGTCAATGCGCTGAAGATCCCGGACGGCCGTTTCGGCTATCTCGAGGCCCACGGTCCCGCTGCCGTCTGCACGGTTGCACGCGACCCGCACGCGATCCATCTCCACCTGGTCTTCCAGCAAGCCGACTACATACCGCTGGAGGCGATGCTGCCGAATCGCCAGCGCCTCGGGATCCACTCGCTGGGTCCGGAACCGCACCGTGATACGCTGCAGCTCCGCGTCCAGTTCCACACTGTAGAAGGCACCACCCATTTCATCGACATAGCGACGCAGGCGCGGAACCGCATCGTGAAGCGGTCTGCCTGGTTCCTCTTCACGTGGCGCAGGTCTTGCCGGCTCCGGCTGGAAACCGTCCAACGAGGGCCCCCATACCCAGCCCTCGACCCGGAAACGGACCCACTCACCCTCCTGGGCGATGCGTTCGATCTGTGTCCCCTCCAGCAGAGTGCCCAGTCTCTCCCCATTGGGTGCCGCACGGAAATTGGCCACGCTGGCACTCACCCGCAGCGCGCTGGCACTCACCCGCAGCACGCTGGACTCGTATGCCCAGGTCGTGTAGGCCAGCACCAGGGCCAGCATCATAAGGCCGGCAACTGGCCACCATTTCAGCCGCATGCGGAGTCTCCTTGCCTGCGTGCAGCAGGCGCTGATCCGGAATGGGATGGCAGGTCTACAGCCGATGCGTACGTACTGTAAGCAGGCGCGAAGCCGAACACATCGTCCTGGCCTGCCTGTTCAAGCCGTTCTGCCAGATGCATGATCCCCCCGGCAAGCAGCGTCAGTACCGCTGCGATCAACACACCGATACCCAGCAGCAGCCACGGCTGGTTGCGGGAGGGTCTGGGAGGTACGGGGTTGCCGAACACGAACCGTTCTCCTCGATCTCAAGGTACGTGATCGCCCACGGCGGGAACAGCCCTGGGCGCGCCGGGACGCTCTGCCGGTATGAATGCCGGGCAATAGCCTCATTTTAGTTTCGAACAACACGGTCTGCCGCGCAAATGCGTCGATGGCAGGGTTTCGGAAGGTGCCGGTTGATCTGGATGAATCCAGTGAATTATATTGACGGGAACGCCTGTTTTGCTCCGTCAACGCCACGACAACGTCCGCCGCAGCCCTGAAACAGGACTATCCGCATGCGCACAAGCCCGCACCTTGCCCAGGCTGGTGATGGTCAGGAATAAGCCGAAGTCTCCAACGCTGGACCGCCATTACCTGGTTCAGGCCATTCTCGACCTGGAGGCGGGCAACGCTGCCCCCGTGCCGGATCGGGAAATCGCCGAGGCTCTGGGCGAACACGTCAGGCCGTACGTCAACCAGGTGGTTGCGTTGCAGGATACACCTGGTGCGCGCCACCGAACCGTCCCGCAGGAAGAGACGGACTCTGTCGGGACGGCGCCGGATCCGGAGGAGACATCCACCCCGCAGGGACACGCCAAGGCCGGCGACCGACTGCCGCGGCTCCAGACATCCACGGCATCCGGCCGACCACCGGACCTGACCGGTGCCCCGGCTGAAGAGCGCGCGCGCTGGATATTCATGGACCGCTTCCTGTCGCTGGAAAGGCTCCAACAGGTTCTCGGGTGTCACCTCGATGCAGCCGCGCAGGACGCCCTTACGCATGAACTCGGCCGTCTGCTGGACTGTCTGTTAGCGCTTCCAGAGACGAGGAAGCTGGTCCTGGGCAACCGGCTTCACTCGTTGCAGGAGTTGTTTGCCTCCACGGTCTTGCTCATGCGCCACCCGTTTCTCGCGGATGCCGAAGGCAATCCGGTGCCTTGCACGGTGGCCAGCCTGCGCGAGAAGTTCCCGGCCTATTTCTACACCCGCCGCAAGACACCCAACTGGTATGAGGGGTACGATTTCTATACGTCGACCATGCCCGAATCGCGGTGGGTCCTGTGTTCCCTGGAGTATCTCCATTGCACCCTGCGGCGTCCGCAACGCAAACTGGCCCATTTTGCCCGCGGCTGGCGGCTTCCTGCCGATCATGTGCGTCAGAAAACGATCCTCGAGGACCTGTATGACCGCGTTGTGTGTGGCGAGCTTCTCCAAGAACAACTATTCGAACAGAACTGCAGTTCCTGCACCTCGACGACCTACCGTCCCGGAGGCAAAGCTCCGGAACGGCTGGTGTACGCGGTGCAGCGCCAGCAGAAGATCGCCATCCACGGCAAGTCCGGGCTGCCGCATTGGCGGGCAGCACGCCGCCTCTGGCCGGGTGTCTTCCCCTCCATCCTTCTCCCGGCAACTGCCGGGTAAAAACCCCGGAAACCGCCATGGACGCCCACCCCGGCAGTGAAACGGCCACCCTGATCAGCACGCTGGAGCAGGAGGAAAAGCGCTTTCTCATCCAGCAGTATGGTGCCATGCTCCTGGCGCAGCTGGAGAATCACAAGAGCAGTGATCTGGACGATGCGACGCGAGAAGCTCTGCGTGTGGTGCAACGATATGCCACCCCCAGTCTGGACCGGCAGATCAAGCGCCTGCTGCCCGACTGCGGCACCAAAGCGGCAGGCAACCATGCGCTTATTGACGCAGCTACCGGTGGCGCGGTCGACGGCAGAGAATCCCTGTTCACCGACCCGCTCCTCGACGCGGATAACGGCGAAGGTCTGTTCGATTCGAAGGCCCAGGAGGACGAAGAAACCGAGCCGTTGATCACGCCGGACATGTACTCGTCCGGCCGACCGCAAGCGGAGGACATCCCGGCATGCACCTTCGCGCCTGGCCACGAAGTCATGAAAGGTCCCCAATTGCCCTCCGGTGACCGGAGCGTTGATCAGGCAGACCGCACGAACCCGCCCCCCGTAACGCTGCGGCCAGCAGAGGGAGACAGCAGCGCCCGGCTGGATCAGGTAACCTGTGCTGTCTCCGTAGACGATCTGGAACGCTGTCTGGAGATCCGGGTCACACCGGAGGACAGAGAAAGACTGAACCGGAGACTGCAACACAAACTGCGCGACTCCAGCCTCAGACTCATGCTGGACCAGATACAGGACAGCGGGCTCTCCTGGGCCATGGTCCCCCGTATACCCCGTTTTCTCCGCGCCGGCAGCGAAGCACACACGACTGTCGCCAATCTGGTCCGGTGTTATCCGCAGCTGTTTGACAACGTTCATCAGTTCATTCTGCGGTACCGATCCGAACCCTTCTTCCAGCACGAACGCGCCAGACTGGACTGGGCCTTCGTCAGCACAGAGGCACTGCCGCAGTCGCTCGGACTCAACTACACCCAGCAGCTCCAGGTGCTGCAGCAGTATGCCGTCCATTTCCCGGCCGGCGAACTACAGGTAACCCGTCGAAGACTGGTCGAGGCCCTATGGGACCTCATCGCGGTACAGACCGTGCTGCACCAGACTATGCTACGCCGTACCGTGGAGCTGACCGAATCCAGGGTGGGGCGTCAGAACCTGGTGTACATCAACTGCGGAGACCAGGGCTTCCGGATCAACGACATGTCCCGACAGGACACCCACGATCAGATTGGCGTATGCCCGTGCTGGTAGGCTGCAGGGTAAGGTGCGGATCCGGCCGCAACGGTTGAGGCGCCCCAGGACGGATCAACTCTCTGCCTGGCACCGGTCAAGGAACGGCATCTCCCACACGCCGCCGATAGGAGGGGAAATAGGTATAGCCGGTGAGGTCGATCTCATCTCCGGGAATCGCCCAGTCGATGCCCAGCTCGGAGAACAGAGCCCCTTCGCTCCAGGCCTGCTGCACTGCCTCCGTCATGCCCCGGATGACCACTGTGCCGGACCCGGGATCGACCGTTCGGAGGGCCTGCGGTAAAGGATGTATGGCTGAAGACTCGAACGTGCCACAGGCGCAGAGGGTTTGCATTCGGGCCATATCCAGCGGACACATGAGGGCGCTGCGTTCTCCGGCAACGACCTGTGCAAGGTCTTCCAGCACCCTTCTGGGACCTTCTTCGACCTCCACCACCTGGGTGGTCCCGTCCTTGAACCGGGCCTGGAGCTTGCCTTCGTAGGTCATTTCCAGATGCCCTTTCTCACCCTCCATGATGAACACCGGGTTGAGGGTCCGGTCAGTGCAGTGGCTGACCGCAAAGAAGACCTGCGGCCCTTCCATGGTGTGCACCCGCAAGGCTGCGGTGTCCGCCGATTCTATGGCATTGATGCGGTACAATTCAGCGCGAACCGCGGCAGGACACAGCGCGGCATCCGGTACCGGACTGGCCATGAACAGCATAGCGTTCACCGCATGGGCCAGTGCGTTGTTGTGCGGTGCATCCAGCACCCAGGTGTCGTCCACGGCCAGGCGTCCGGCCCAGCCATTGCGCGCGTAATATCCCGGTTGCCGCGGCCAGCATCCGAAGGCACGGATGCGGCGTATGGCTCCCAACCGCCCCTGACACACCCAGTCTTTGACCCGCCGGAATTCCCTCTGGTAGATATGCTGATACCCGACGGCGCACCGACGCTGCGCCCGGGACGCGGCGTTCAGCATGGCATCCACATCCTGGATGGAACCCGCCGCCGGTTTCTCCACGAGCACATGACAACCGGCTTCCAAAGCCGCCACCGTCATGCCGCGGTGCAGCGGTATACCTGTAGGTATGCACACGATGTCTATGTGCTCCCGCGCCTGGGCCAGCATCTCGCGTAGCGAGCCAAAGACCATAATCTGACGCTGCCGCATTTCCGCCAGGTCAGCGGCGAAGGCCTCTTGATCGGCGGGAATGGCCACCTGGGCCACCTGCTTACCCAGTTCCTGCTGCTCCACCTGCTGAACATAACGCCTGTGAGCCTGAGCATACCCGCCCATGCCCACGATGGCCAGTCTGGGTCGATCCATGTTCCTCTCCCGGTTTTCGCCCCAGCCCGCCACTGATGAGCAGGCTGAAGCGCTGCTTGTCTCTACCTGACCATGCCGGCCGCGCCACCATTGCAGCAGTCGCGTTGACTGCATTGCTTCCGGTCTGGCAATCCAGGGCCACTGGACGCGTATCCGGATCCTATCGGGCACAACTATACGGTGATCGGCCGCCATGGGTCAACCGGCGTTTTGCCGTCGTAGACCATACCCGCTGCGTTTCTCTGAGGTGCCGGCCGGCCAACGGCCGGGAGATGCTTGACAAGGTGTATACAGAGAGATACCGTATTATGATCGCCGTATACGTGCAGCGTGTGCCTGTACCGACCCCCTTATCAGGACAGAGCATCCACCGTGCATGTCAAAACCCGAACAGTCTCCATGGGTTTGGGCCTGGTGCTTTTCCTGCTCATCGTCCTGCTACCGTCCCCGTTTGGACCGCCGGAACGGGATGTCACGCGTGACGTCTACAGGCTGCGGCAGGCCGAGTGCCGGTATCGCGGTATCACCGCCACGTTTCAGGATGCGACGCAGGCCTACCTGCTGGAGACGTATACCGAGGGAGAGGTATTACGCTGGGAAGGAAGGCCCAGCCCGCGTAATCCGGACACGGAAACCCTGGTGACGGCATGGTGTCGGGTGGGAGCGGCCAAACCCGTCCTGGATCCGGTCGTGCCGGATTCCATTCGGCAGTTACGCCGCCAGGCGGGTTCCCGCATTCCGGTGACCTGGAGCTACAATACCCTTGCAAAGGTGCGCATCGACGCCGTCAATGACTTTGCCCGGGACGCCATTGCCGTATTCCGGATGACCGTGGACCGGTTCATCCGGTCCATGGTGCTTACCGACCGTCCGGTCACGTTGCGCGCCGCCGCAGCGCTTGCCGCCGCGCCTGTATACCAGGTTGACAGCGGTATCGTCCTTTTACGGGAATCTCCTCCGGATTCCCTGCCCGGGGCGCCGGGCTGGACCCATGTCAGAGTACCGGCCACCCGGCATCGGGGCTGGGTACTCACGGAAAAACTGACCAAGATAGAAGATGACCGTTAGCTCGAACAACGCCGTCATCGAGATCCGCCAGCTGATCAAGACCTACACCATGGGGCTGACACAGGTGCATGCCCTGGCGGGTCTGTCGTTACACATACAGCGCAACGAATACGTGGCCATCATGGGGCCGTCCGGTTCGGGCAAGTCCACCCTGCTCAACATCATCGGCTGCCTGGACATGCCCTCCGGCGGAGAATACGTGCTCAACGGCCAGCTGGCCAGTCAGATGGATGACGACGAACTGGCGCGGATCCGCAACCAGGAGATCGGTTTCGTCTTCCAGACCTTCAACCTGCTACCTCGGTCCAACGCCCTGCGCAACGTGGAACTGCCACTGGTATACAGCGGTATCGGGTCGAGGGAACGCACGGATCGAGCTCAACGCGCCCTCCAGGCCGTCGGCTTGGGGGACCGCATGAACCATCGACCCAACGAGCTTTCCGGCGGACAGCGACAGCGGGTCGCCATAGCCCGGGCTCTGGTCAATGGACCGGCCATCATCCTGGCGGACGAACCCACCGGAGCGCTGGACACCCGCACGGGTGAGGAGATCATGCAACTGTTCAGGCAACTGCACGACCAGGGCAACACCATCATACTGGTCACTCACGAGGAGCACGTCGCCCAGCACAGCCGGCGCATCGTGCGGCTGCGGGACGGACTGATCGAGAGCGATGCCCCCAATCCCGGCGGCACACCGGTATGAACGGGCCCGTAAGACCGCTCATCCGGCTCGGGGTAACGGTCCTGGCCGTCGTGGCGGCGTCGCTGACCGCCTGCAATAACGTGCGGGGAGAGCTGCCTACGTACAAGGTGACTCGGGGGGAATTCCACGTCACCCAGGTTGAGAGTGGGGAGATCCAGGCCGCCAGCGGCGAGGTCATCATGTCTCCGCGGATCGGCGGATCGCTGAAAATCCTGTACCTGTATCCCGAGGGTCAACAGGTGGATATCGGCGATCTCATCCTCCAGTTCGACGCGTCGGATTTCGAGAAGGAGATGATGGACCGGGAAGGCCAGCTGGAATCAGCCATCATGGACTACCAGAAAACCAAGGTGGAAAGCGAACTAAAAACGGCCGACCTCCAGCGTGCGATCGAACAGCAGCAGGCTGAACTGCAGCTGGCACAGCTGAATCTGGACCGGACGCGCTTGGAGTCGCCCATCGAACAGGAACAGGCTCGTATCCAACTGGATAAGGCCAGGCGATCGCTGCATGAGGCGCGACAGGATTCCATCGCTCAGGAAGTCGTCAACCGGGTGGACCTCATGGCCCTCCAGGGCCGCATCAACCGTCTGCGTCAGCGTTATGAGGAGGCCCGGCGTGACTACGAGCGGACCAGCGTGCATGCGACCCGTCCAGGAATCGTGGTGTACCGCCGGATCTGGAAACGAGGTGCCGAAAGACAGACCAAGGTAGCCGTGGGTGATGACGTGTGGGGTGGTCGGGCGCTGCTGGACATACCGGATTTATCCGACATGCAGGTGTGGTGCCTGATCGGCGAAATGGATCTCAAGCGTATGGCCGTGGGCCAGAAAACCCTGATCCGGCTTGACGCCTTCCCCGGCCCGGTATTCCACGGCCAGGTGCTGTCTCTGGCTCCGATGGCGTCACCCCAGCCCGGAGCGCCGGATATCCGCGTGTTCGAAATGCTCGTCGAGATCGAGGCTCAGGATCCCCGGCTCCGTCCCGGCATGTCGGCGAAGGTGGAAGTCATCCTGGAATCGCTGTCCGGCGTCGTCTCCGTACCGCTGGCCGCCGTGCACCGCCGGGATGGACGAGATATCGTCTACCGGCTGGACGGCGGCTCCGTCACTCCTGTCGAAGTGGAACTCGGAGTGCGCAACAACACTGCCGTGGTCGTCCATTCCGGACTGGAAGCGGGGGATGTCATTTCTCTTGAAGCGCCACAAAGGCGCTGATCTAGCCGCCGGAGAACGTGTACATGAGTGAAACCAACAGCCGCCAGCGCAGAGTGACCAGGCGAAACATCCTGCTCGTTGTCGCCGTGCTGATCACGGCCGTTGTCGCCGTGCTCCTGCGTTCCGGCATGTTCCGGGAAAAGGAAGCGGGCGCAATTCCGCTGTTCACGGTGCGGCAGGATGAGTTTGTCATCACACTGGAACTGCGGGGTGGTGAACTGGAAGCCAAAAGCGCCGAAAACGTCGTCTCTCCGCGCGTGCGCGGCCAGCTCAAGATCGTCGAGCTTTTCCCTGAAGGTGAGCAAGCGGAGGTGGGCGACCTGCTCGTTCAGTACGAGCAGACGGACTTCGAGCGGCGCCTTCTGAATGCCGAGGAAGCGTTGGAAAACGTCAGGGCGGACCTGGAAAGAACACAGGCCACCCAAAAAGCCGAGATCGCCCGCCTGGAGGGCGCCATCAAGGATGCCGAAGCCAACCTGCGTCTGGCCGAGCTGCAGGTGGAACGCATGGCCTTTGAGGCCACCGTGGAGCGGGAACGAGCGGAGATTCAAGCGCAGAAAGCGGTGCTCAGTCATCAACAGGCGGTGGATAGACTGGAATCGCAGAAAGTCGTCAACCACGCCGAGATACGCAAACGCGAACTGGACATCGGCCGCCACGAACGGGAGCTGCAACGGGCCCGGGATGAATTGGAGAGCACCACTGTCCAAGCGGAAAAACCGGGACTGGTGGTGTACGGCAGGATGTGGAAAGGCGACCGCCATGAGAAGATCCGCGTGGGTGACGAAATCTGGGGCGGTATCAATGTCATCTCGCTCCCCGATCTGTCGCGCATGCAGGTCAACACCTCGGTCAACGAAGTGGATGTGGACAAGCTCAAGGTTGGCCAACCCTGCACGATCAAGCTGGACGCCCTGCCGGAACCCACGTTTCACGGCCACATCAGCAGCATCGCCTCGCTCGGACGCGATATGGAAGGCGAAAGAAATGTCAAGGTTTTCGACCTCACCATCGATGTCGCCGAACAGGACGAACGCTTGCGGCCGGGCATGACCGCCACCACCACGGTCACCATAGAGACCATTCCGGCACAGCCGGATCCCCCCCCGGACCAGATCGAACCGCACACCGGGGAGACCGTGGAAGCAAGCCGGCCGTTGCCCCTGTTTGTGCCGCAGGAAGCGATCTTCGAGCGCGACGGACGCACCGTCGTGTACCGCCTGGATTCCGGGCGCCTGCAGGCGCAGGTGGTTACGCTGGGTAAACGCAACGACAACTATGTGATCATCGAAGACGGGCTGCACCCGGGAGATCGGGTCGCGCTGCTTGATCCTACCCGAGGCGCGGACGATGCCTCCGGTCGATCAAGGCGCGACAGCCATGCGGACACCGGGCCCGAGGTACGATAACCGAGGTGAACTATCCATGGATCTGCGCGAGACCTTTACGCTGAGTGTGGTGGGCCTGTTATCCCACAAGCTACGCACCTTCCTCACCATGCTCGGTATCATCTTCGGCGTAGCCGCAGTCATCGCCATGCTCTCCATCGGCGAAGGCGCCAAGCAGGAGTCACTGGAACAGATCCGCCAGATGGGGATCTCCAACATCATCGTCCAGCATTGGGACCGTGAAGAGGAAGAAGACCGGGAGGAGAGCACCGATCGAAACCTGTCCCGCGGCCTGACCTGGGCCGATGCCCGGGCGATCAGCGACATTGTGCCTACGGCGGAATACGTTACGCCACAGCGCGAACTGCAAACCAGGGCCCTGGCTGGCGACAACACCTTCCGTACGATGCTGGTAGGCACCACCCCGGAATACCTCACTGTGCTCAATGCGCGCGTGGCTTCGGGGGTTTTCTTCACGCATGAGGACATGCTGGAGTCCCGCAGGGTGTGTGTCCTGGGTGCAGATGCCAGACGTGCCCTGTTTTTCTTCGACGATCCCCTGGGCGCACGGATCAAGATCCGCAACCACTGGTTTACGGTGATCGGAGTTTTGGAGGACAAGGGTGCCGCCAGCGGTAAAATCGGCGGCGTACTGGAGGTCCGCAACACGGACGAAGACATCTACGTTCCCCTGTCCACCTTGCTGCAGCGGTTCCACTGGGAAGCGGGCCAGTCCGAATTGACCCAGATCACCGTCAAGGTGGACGATCCGGACCGGCTGAACGAGACCGCGCAGCTCATCCGGACCCTGGTAGGCAGGCGTCACCGGGGCGTTGACGACTTCAAGATCGCCATTCCCGAGGAACTGCTAAGGCAAAGCCAGCGCACGCAGCAGATTTTCAACGTGGTCATGGGCTGCATTGCCGGCATATCGCTGGTAGTCGGGGGCATCGGTATCATGAACATCATGCTCGCCTCAGTCCTGGAACGTACGCGCGAAATCGGTATCCGCCGGGCATTGGGAGCCCGTCGCCGGGATATCCTGTACCAGTTCCTGGTGGAGTCGCTGCTGGTCAGCCTGACTGGCGGACTGGTAGGGGTGATGCTGGGCTATGCCGTACCCGAAGTGATCACGCTGTACGCCGGCTGGCGGACCATCGTTCCAGCCTGGACCATCGCCCTCGCCTTCGGGGTATCGGCCACGGTCGGCATCGGATTCGGTATTTACCCGGCCCGGCAGGCGGCCCGGCTCAACCCTATCGATGCCCTGCGCTACGAATAGCGCGTCCGGGGGCCGGTGGATCCGTTCGGGTGAGCGCCAGGGTCAATCGGCTCCAGGCGGAAATGCTGGCCGTGCCGTTCACGCGGATACCCCAGACAGTGTTGCACATAGCGAATGCCATCCAGGATCACGTCGCGCCGAATGTGACTGTGCCCGAATACATGGATCTGTGCACCCAGCGCTCTGATCTGCGCTTCCAGCCGCACACTGCCCGCTACCGCCGGCAAGGCGGCGAATCGCAGCACGGCTGGAGGTGGCAGCAGATCGATGCGCGGCAGGAAGTGCGACAAGGTCACCACCCGGGCTCCGGCAGGTCGCAGGCGGTCATGGTTGGCGGCAGCGAAATACGTGGCGGGGCATTCCACTCCGGCAGGCCAGCGGCAATATCTGAAGTCCGCCCAGCTCTCCAACGCGCGGGGGGATGTACGACCATCCAGTGAGGCATCGTACCACGACAGCAGCGGAACCACCCAGATGTCGCCAGCCCAGCCGGGCTCGGTCTGCACTCCGATATCACGGCACCAGGTCCGTACGAGGTCCCATTTGTCCAGCGAAGTGCACGCCCCGTGGACCCAGAGATCGTGGTTGCCGGGGACAAAGAACACCTGTGAGAAACGTTCACGCAACGCGCTCAGGGCGGCGTTCAGGCAGTTTGGCTGGTGCGCGACGTCACCAGCCACCAGCAGGACGTCAGCGGTGTATTCCCGGGTGGACAAAGACCGCACCCACTGTGCGTTGGCGGCAAAGTCGACATGCAGATCCGAGATCGCAAACAGACGCGACGCCCGCGCCGCCGCGCCGGCTGTGTTCATTGACCGCATATCACCGTCACCGTTGATTATTCACAAGACCCATGCGGCTGTCGCCGCAATACACCGCCCATCAGAGTACAGGTAAAACATGATGATACGCTTCAAACAGCATGCGATCGAGAAGCTGCTCGAGGCGCGTAAACCCGAAATCAACCTGACCACCTACCAGCATATCAAGAAGACGGTCGATCAGGGGGCGGAGGCCCTGGATCCCTATACACTTTCGAACATCTGCCGCGATCTGAAGTGTTTACCGACTGATATCGTGGAGCACATATAGCGGCTTACCTCCATGGCAATGCCGGGTATCATCGCCGCAACCTGATGCGTGTGTCTGCACGTTTTCAGCCGTGAACTGCCGGGTTGGCGCGGCGTGCGCCTGAATTTTACCCGGCGTGCGCCTGAATCTCGCGGGGAGCGCCCCTGTCTCGCGTTCCACGCCGCAACGCCGTCCACGCCGTAACGCCATGCTCGGCGCGTTCCCCACGCCCAGGCAACCTCCTCAGAACTCGTAGATATCGAACAGCCGCGCAAACCGTGCCCGGAACGTGAGATCGTCAAGCCGCTGCGCCTGTCGCGGTTCAAAGGCGTCGGCAGTGGCCTTGTCGGGAAAGCGCAGATGACCCTCCAGCGGCACATCCATGGTGAAAGGCCGGCAGCCAGCCCTGCGTTCCAACGCCCGGCGCGCACCCTTCCGGATGGCCTTGCGGCCGGCTTCTGGCGCCAGCAGAATACCGAACTGCTCTCCCAGCGCCTCCTTCACGGTCACGGTCTCCACCGCCTCACCCAGAAACGCTCGCGCCTCCCTGGCCGTGGCCTGGTCTCCCGTGACCATCACCACCGGTACGCCGTTGGCACCCAGTACCAGAGCGCTCTGGGCTATCTCGCCGCACTCGCGTCCGCCGTACCAGTACCGGTTTCCGTTGCGCGAACTCTGCGTGTGCCGCAGCAGCGCCGCAGGCGTGCCCTGCATGGCGTGATACCCCAGCAGAATTGCGGCATCGAAGCCGCTGTACACCGCTGCCCGCTGGCTCATCGGCGGTCGCGCCACACCGGTCAGGTAGCGTGCGCCGGGATGCATCAGCTCCGGCATGAAGTTGAACCCGCCGCCATGCCCGTCAGTCACCAGGATATCCGTTGCACCCGCCTCCAGGCAGCCTTCCACAGCGGCAGCTATGTCTCCCATCAACAACCGGCAGGCTTCCTGGTATCGGTGGCTCTCCCGATTACGGCTCTGGTCCCACACTACGACTCCGCTGACCCCTTCCAGGTCGGTGAGTACGATGACGCGCATCATGAGACTCCTTTTTCCATGACCATCCTATCCTGTCAACAACCACGGCGAGCGAGTCTGTTCATCTCCGGCGCCCTGGTCCGTGCAGCCGCGGCGACCGGTCTGTTAAGCCACGCCAAGCCAGTGTCTGCGAACGGTTGCACCGGCAACGAGCCCACCTTGCCTGTTCAGAAGCGATCGTGTATGATCTTCGATACGTCATGGGAGGACAATATCGATGACCTTTTTTTTCCTCATAGTTCTGAGTGTTTTCGGTTTGATATACGGCTACACGGGGTGGCGCCTGCTCGCTCCGTTGCCCGTGGGCCGCGGCTGGAAACTCAGCGCCGGCGCAGCCCTGGCCCTGTTCCTCGGCCTGTTGTTCGGCCTCCGGTTCAGTAGATTCGGTTTGTCGAGTACCGTGTACGGCGTGGCGGTGTGGACCACGTACACGGTGTTCGCCTTCGTCCTGCTGACCTGGATCATCCTGATCTCCCGGGACACCTGCTGGCTGATCGCCGTCATGCTGCGGCGTTACGGCCATCGGGTGCGCAGATTCCTGGCCCGGCAGCGGCCGGCGGCGGTCTCTGCGTTGAACCCGGAGCGTCGCCTGTTCCTGCTCAATGCCGCCAACCTGGGAACCGTCGGGCTGTCTACGGGCCTGGTCGGCCTGGGTGTGCGCAGCGCTCGCATCGACATCCGAGTGGAACCCGTGTCTCTGTCTCTGCCGGGCCTGCCGGCCTGCATGGAGGGCTTGCGCATCCTGCAAATCAGCGACCTGCATGTGGGACTCACCATCGACCGCAGCTTCGTCCAGCGAATCGTCGACCAGGCCGGATCCCAGCAAGCCGACCTGATCGCCCTGACGGGAGACATCGTGGACGGCGAGATAGCTGCTCTGCGGCGGGAGGTCGCTCCCCTGGCGGAGCTACGAGCGCCGCTGGGTTGTTATTTCGTCACGGGTAACCATGAGTACTACAACAGCAGTCCTTTGGGCTGGTTGCAGGAATTCCGCGCGATGGGCTATACGGTGCTGCTCAACGAACACCGTGTCATACGGCGCGACAACGGCCGGCTGGTGCTGGCAGGAGTCACGGATCATGACGCTGGCCTGTTGATGCCGGGACACGGATCAAGCCCGGAAAAGGCCTTCCGCGGCGCTCCGGACGACACCACCAGGATCCTCCTGGCCCACCAGCCCCGCTCCATCCATGCCGCCGCCCGTGTCAAGACCCACCTGCAGCTCTCCGGCCATACCCACGGCGGACAGTTCATCCCCTGGAACTACGCCGTCCGGCTCCAGCAACCCTATCTGGCCGGCCTGCATCAGCAAAACAAGACATGGATCTACGTCAACCGCGGGGCCGGATACTGGGGGCCGCCGATGCGTCTGGGCGCTCCTGGCGAAATCACTCTACTGACACTCCGCCGCGCGGCCACAGAACCGTCCATTGCCTGATCAGACATGGCCGGCGCCATGGCCCGGTGCGCACACCAGCACCGGAGCTTTGGCCGCCAGTTGTGGCTGGGCCGACTGGTAGGCCTCCTGCACCTGGGTGACGATGGCCGCGGCGGCATCGGCGCGCACCATGGCCACGCAGCAGCCCCGGAAACCCGCGCCGCTGAACCGCGCCCCGTACACCCCCGGGGTATTGGTCAGGATATCGTACAGATCGATCAGAGGCTCGCAGCCGCATTCGTACTGGTGTATGGAACTGCTCCCGGAGGCGGTGATCAGCGCGCCGAACCGGTCCAGATCCCCGGCCCGCCAGGCTTCCACTCCCTGCTCCACACGCTCGGTTTCCGCGAAGAAATGAGCCGCGCGCCGCGCCGGGGCTCCCGTGAGCGTGTCTGCGTGCTCGAGGTATTCCGCCCGGGTGACGTGGCCCAGCAGTGCCGGTGCGTCTGTACGCCCGCAGGCGTCCAGCAGCGTCCGGGCCGCTGTCGCGCATTCTTCCACCCTGCGGTTGTAGTCGGTGGATACCAGAGCCTGCTGCAGCCCGGAAAAGGCGATGACAAAGGCGAATGACGGCATGTGGGCCGCCGGGGGAATCAGGCTGTGACTGCCGTCGGAGCAGTGAATATGGGTGAGAAAACCGCGTTTGGACAACAGTATGGTGGCCTGATCCAGGATGCCATTGCGCAACCCCAGATAGTCGTTTTCGATGGCTTGATCCAACAGGATGTTGTCCCGCGCGGATACCTGAATACCGTTGGCCTCCTCCAGCGCCAGCAGATAGGCGACACCGATGGCTGCCGAGGAGCTCAAGCCTCCTTCGGCCAACCGGCCGCTGGTGAGTCCCACGATGCCGCGCTCCAGAGGGAATCGCTCCTGCAGTGCACGCACCGCACCGCGCGGATAGTTTCCCCAGTCTCCCTCTCTGCGGCCGGGAACCGCATCCAGGAAAAAGGACACCTCACCGGGAAAATCCCGGCTGATCAGGCGCACGCAGCGATCGCCCGCTGGTGCGTAGGCGAGTATGACCCCCTGGTCTATGGTCATACCGGTCACCTGACCCAGCTGGTGGTCGACATGAGCGCCCAGTGGACACACCCGATAGGGGGAGACCACGACCCGCACGGAGCCGGGATCCACGTCAAAGCGTTGCATGACTTCGCTGCGCATGTCCTCCACACCCGCACGGAAGCTCATCTACATCACCATATCGAAAGAGATGGAATTCACGGTCTGGCGATAGCGCTGTCCGGTGCCGACTGTACCACTGCGTACCGATCGGTAACGATACGACAACCCGTAATTCTCGGAAAGCTGACGATGCAGGCGCAGGACGACCAGAGCCTGCTCGTATTCGTTCTGAGTGCGGTATTCCACCGGCGTCGGTCCGGTGAGCGTGTCTATATAGTCGCGCAGCTGGAATACCATAAACAGGTAACTGTCCACCTGCCGCCAAAGATGCCGCGCCAGCGTAAGCTGGATTCGATGGGCGGTATACGCGTAGCCATAACTATTGGATGAATTGTGGTGATAAGCGTATCGAAACCGCGCCAGCAGACGGGTGTAATACCGTAGTCCGATAGCGTATTCCCACAACCGGTCCTCCTGCGTAGCTGCTCCCGTCGACCATCCGCCAGCATCTTGGGCCGCGAGGACTACAGCACGGTCGTATGCCAGCGCGTGGCGCCTGATACCTGCCTGCGCTGTCAACCGGCGGCTCCTGCGCCAGCCAAGCTCCATACCGAGCTCGCGATGGCGCAGATCGACCATCAACGAATCACGTGCCTCGTCTCTGGCCTCCCGCAGATCGATGGTCGCTGTGACTCCCCGGGGCAGAAAACGGGTCAATCCCACTTTCCCGCCTCCACGAAGGTAGCTCTCTTCGCCGGGAACACGCTCGACGTTCTTCAGCTTGGCATCCAGTTCCCAGTCCCACGCCAACCGGGTAGTCGGCCACCACTGTCCCCGAATCTCCAGGTGGTTGGCCACCACATCCCCGGCGCGGTTCGTGTTGGCGGCCCGCTGCCAGTACCTTCTGACACCGCACCGGTGCTGAACTTCGACAGCAGCGGTCGAGCGATCGACGATCCGCCCACCGGTAGAAAGGAAAAGCCGGCTGACCCATCCGGCCTGCCGGCTCTCCACACTGGAAAACATATTGTCGTCGTACTCGAACCCCACGGTGGCCTGGTTCAGGCTGCCGAAGACCGGAGTGCATCCAAGCCCGGTCAGGATCACCAGGCGGCCGATCCGGTGCCACATCAACCACCACCTTCCAGCATCTCGTTCAGATAGGCGCGGAAGCTCGCCGCCCGGTCCCGGGCCACGGCTTCCAGTTCCCTGATCTCCTGCTGCCGGGCCCGAAGTTTGTGTATCTCCAGCATGATGTCCGACGAGCCACTGTCGAACCGCCGTATCTCACCGCCACGATCCACCTGCCGTGAACCGCGCACCACACCAACACCGGTGCTCCCCGAGAGCTCGGGACTGTCGATGGGCCGCGACTCACCACCCTGCCGGTCCGAGACGCTTCCATCACGACCATGCACCAGTACCCGTCCAGGGCTCAGATGCTCGTCAAACAGCCGTATTTCGTCGACGAACACGCTCACGCGGGACCGCAACCGGTGCTCTTCCTCGAGACGACTGAGTTTCTTGCTGGTGGCACGGGCCTCGGCACGCAACCGGACCGCGATGTCTTCCATCAGTTCCATTTTCTGACGGATCTCGTCCGGCCCGTCACCGGGGTTGATGGCCATGTCACCGCCGTAACGCAGCTCTTCCTCTGCCGCCGACGGCCGGGTACCCAGTGTCTCACGTTCCTGCTGGTACACCATCAGCTGCGCCAGCAGACCTTCATCCGGTTGCGCCTCGATCCGTTGGATTAACTGCCCGATCTCCCAGTCATAGGCCAACCGGAGTTTTTCGCGCACGTCGTCCTGCTGACGCTGAAGGGTATCGAGCTGGTTGTCGATATCCACGATCCGCTGCACCAACACCAGAGAGGCCCGCAGTTCCTCATGCAGGCTCTCCGGATCCGTCTCACTCGCCTTCAGACTGTCAATACGTGCCGACAGGCGGTTGGCAGCACCAACCACTGCATCGCGCTGTTCGTTCAACGCGGTATGCCGCTCCTGCAGTTGCCGGTATTCCCGGCGCAGGGCGCCGACCTCCCGGTTTTCGGCGCCAGCCGCAAGTACCAGGCCGGCAGTCAGCAGGACCAATGCGATATTGCTCACAGGAACCATATTATCATTCCAGTCCATACTTGTCCAGTTTATAATACAAGGCGCTGGTCTTGATTTGCAGGATCTCGGCGGCCCGGGTCTTCACCTGGTTCGCCTCTTCCATGGCCTGTTCGATGAGTTCCTTCTCCAGGGTGTCCAGTATCTGGTTGAGGGGTCTGTGCCCCAACGCAGTATCGAGGCTCGATGCCGTGGGGACACCCGCGTCCGCCGCGGTACCGGGTCCCAACGGCAGATCCTGCGCCGTGATCTCATGGCGTTCCGTCAGGACCACGGTGCGCTCGATGACATTCTCCAGTTCTCTGACATTACCCGGCCAGTCGTATTTCTCCAGCGCCGCATACGCGTCTTCCGTAAGGCCTTTGCAGGCCACGTTGATCTGGGCGCACTTCTGCTCCATGAAATGATCCACGAGGGCGCGAATGTCGGCTGGACGTTCGCGCAGCAGGGGTAGACGCACGGGGATAACCTCGAGCCGGTAGAACAAATCCCTACGGAATGTTCTGTTTTCGACCATCCGGCGCAGGTCCTGGTTGGTAGCCGCCACTACCCGCACGTCCACCGTGAGCGTCCGTTCGCCTCCGACCCGGTCGAACTGCTTCTCCTGCAGCACCCGCAATAGCTTCACCTGGGTTTCCAGGGGTATGTCACCGATTTCGTCCAGGAAAATCGTACCGGTCTCGGCCAGCTCGAATTTGCCTTTTTTGGGGCGCACGGCCCCGGTAAAAGCTCCTTTCTCGTGCCCGAACAACTCGCTCTCCACCAGTTCGCTGGGCAAGGCGCCGCAGTTCACCTTGACGAAGGGTTTGTCGCTCCGACTGCTGTGCGCATGCACAGCCCGGGCGACCAGTTCCTTACCGGTGCCGCTCTCTCCATAGATCAGCACCGAAGAATCCGTAGCCGCCACCTTTTCCACCGTATTCAACACCATGCGCATCGGCTCGGAGTTCCCGATGATCTCGTAGTTGTTGAACCGCTCACCGATTTCCCCGCGCAGATACTGGTTTTCTTCGTTCAGCCGCTGGCTTTCGTGCCGGGTGGAACGGTATTCGAGGACTTTGGCGACTTTGGCCGGCAGAACACTGTTCAGGTTTTCCTTTTCGATGAAATCAAACGCACCCTCCTTCATCGCTTCTACAGCGATCTCGATGGTTCCGTACCCGGTCAGCAGCATCACGTCGGTGTCAGGAAACTCCTGCTTGATCGCCCGCAGAACCTCCAGACCGTTCATGTCGTCCATGCGGTAATCCGTGATCACCAGATCGAACTCCTGGTGACGCATGACCTCCAGACCCGCGCGACCGCTGGGCACCGCGACCCCTTCATGCCCCTGCTTCTCCAGCAGGAGAACGACGGCATTGGCCAGGTTGACGTTGTCGTCGATGACCAGTATGCGACTCATGAGCGCTCCCCGCTTGTGGCTGCAGCCTGCACCAGGGGCAGCCGTACACGACACGTGGTTCCCCGGCCCTGAACGCTGTCGACCTGGATGCTACCGCCGTTCTGCTCCAGAGCACGCATGACCACCGCCAGCCCCAGACCGGTACCTCGCTCCCGGGTGGTAAAAAACGGTTCGAACAGTCGCTCCTGAACCTCCTGCGTCATGCCGATACCCGTGTCCACGATTTGAACTTCGGCTTCGCGACCGGCACGGCGACTGCGTACCGTAAGCGTCCCACCCTGGCGCATGGCCTGCACGCCGTTTTTCATCAGATTGAACAATGCCCGTTTGATCTGTTCCGCATCCACGCAGACCTGCAGCCCGTCGGCTAGTTCCCGGACGAACTCGACGTTCGCCTGGTCCAACTCCGGAGCCAGCAGGAAAAAGGCCTCGTCCACCAGTTGCTCCACCGTCGTGGTCTCCGGAGCGGGTTCACCGGGACGGGCAAACTGGAGAAACTCGGAGATCACCCTGTTGAGGTTGCGCACCTCCTGGATCAC
Organism: Candidatus Latescibacterota bacterium; assembly: GCA_007136405.1. GTDB lineage: Bacteria > Latescibacterota > UBA2968 > UBA8231 > UBA8231 > SLHA01. Next base: position 8,545 of record SLHA01000062.1, on the reverse strand, counting down.
TTTCTGGATATGTTGCTTGCGCGGATCACTGTCCGGCAGATCCGCGGCGATCAAGCCGGCATATATCTCGATACCGCCCAGAGGATTGCGTATCTCATGGGCCACCCCGCCCAGCATCTGGCGCAACTGTGCGTCGCGGGCCACCAGTTTTCGGCGCATGTCTTCCATGGTGTCGGCCAGATAGCCCAGCTCGTCGCGTCCCGAAGTATCCACCGCATGCTCCAGGTGCCCGCTGCCGATCTCCCGTGCCGCCCGGACCAGCTTCTGCACCGGCTGCGTGATGCTGCGGGCCAGCGTCAGCGCCACGATGACGGTCACCAGGGCCCCGAGACCAGCGAACACCAGCACCGAGCGTTCGAACACACGCATCGTGTCCATGAACCCCGCCCCGATGTCCACGCCGACAGCGCCGATGATCTCGTCTCCGGCATAGATGGGTGCATAGCCGGTCATGTAGGGGACATCGTCTTTGTAGAACAGGACCGAGTTGGTGGGCAGCCCGCTCAGCACGCGCTGGACTTCCAGCCGGTCCCTGATTTTCAGGTGGGGGATCTCGCGCCCGATCGGCCACCCCGCCGGCGTGTCGAGCTTCGTGTCCAGCAGACTGCGCCCGAACGTATCGAACGCATAGATCCGCGCCGCGCCGGTGACCTCGCAGGCATGCCGTAACTTGTCGGTCAAGCGCTGGTGCAGGCTGAAACTCTCATCGCCTGGACGCAAGCGCCGCAGGACATCGCCGTAGAGGCTTGTACTCAGCAACCGGGCGACCGCAACCAGATGCGTGCGCATCTGCGCTTCCAGACTGTGCTGGGTCAACTCGTACAACACCCAGCCGGACGTGCCCACCACGCCCATCACCAGCAGGACAAAGCTGACTACCAGCTTGGGTCCCAGGCGCGCGCGCCGATGGGGGGGTTTCGGTCTGTCGTCTTCGGAAGAGCGCATCAGCAGCACTTTGGGACAAACAAGGCTTCAAGGCTCCGTAGCAGGTCGATAACCAGACGGGCATGACGTCACGGGGACAGGTATCAGGGTAACAACGTGTACTTTGCACAGCGCCTGACGATCCACGGACACACCGGCTTCCGTCTACCTTCACGCAAGCCTTGTGCCAGACGCCCCCAAAACCTCCGTGATATTTGTATTACTCATTGCCAGTGAAGAGGTTACAGGCCCAATCGAATCACCGTGCTAGGGTGTTGGGCGGTCACCGGTCACGACACTACCTATCAGAATCCTGACGAATGGTTCAGGTTTCTGAAGGTCGATGCGGCATACGTCAAGAGCATCCTTGATTTTCCCGCATAAACCCTTCGTGCCGGGGTTGCGCCGCGAGGGAGTGCACATTACTGACCAATACACCGCTTTACCCTGTATACCGAGTATACCGACGCTACGGACCGACGTTGTAGCCAAAGCATCGTCCTTGCGTGGCGATCACAGGTGCTCGGCCACGGCCTACGCCTCATCGCCCGCAAGGACCGACACGCGACAGGAACTCCGGCACACCGCGAACTCCGACCCGCAGTCTGAACAGACAGCCGGCTCCCGGCCCCTCGTTGTCCTTGTCCTGTCCGCCGGCGGTGGTGACGTACAGGTCCATACGATCCTCACCGGCGAACGTGGGGCACGACACCTTCCTTGCCGGAAATTCTATGCGCTGCAGCTCTTTGCCCGCCGGTGAGTACCGTACGAGACAGCCTCCATCCCAACGCGCCGACCAGATGCAGCCGTCCATGTCCACCGTCATTCCGTCAGGCAACCCGGGTTCGTTGCTGGTATCCACGAATACCCGTGGACTGGACAGCACGCCTGACCCCTCGTCATAATCGAACGCCAGTATTCTTTTTCGCGCCGAATCCGTGAAGTAGAACGTGCGCCGGTCTGGTGCAAAGCCCATGCCGTTGGCCAACCCGACATCGTCCAGGACCAGGTTGATCGAGCCTTCGGGATCCAACCGGTACAACCTCGCCGGCCGGTCGTCCGGACCCGGCATGGTACCGCAAAACACGCGGCCGGCCGGATCCGCGATCACATCGTTGAAGCGGGAATCCTGCTCTGCCACCATCGAATCGATGAAGTACTCGAGTTGTCCGTCCCGCAGAATACCCACCGCTCCGCGCGCCATGAACAGCAGCAGCGAACCGTCCGCCTGGACCGTGAACCCCCCGATGGCCTCAGGTGCCTGAAAGCACTGTTCGTGATGTCCCGTTGCCGGCTCGTAGCGAAAAAGCCGTCCGGCGGGTATGTCCACCCAGTATAGACGCTGCTCCATGGGATGCCACAGCGGGCCCTCGCCCGTCTGGCAACCGTAGTCCGCGATCAGTTCAGGCGCGATGGTGCCGGGTTGGCTAGCGCCGGTGGACTGCAGGCCGGTCAGGAGCGAGGGCGTGCGCGGCGGGATCTCGGCGCGCCAGGCCTGCCAATACCCCTGCAGGCGCTGGACGAATGTGCGGGGACGCTCCACATACAGCCGGCGACCCAGGCGCTGGGCTCGCTCCCGCAGATGTCCCTGACGGTCGTCGATGAGCTCCAGCAGAGCCTGCAAAGTGGAAGCCCGGATGGGACGCGACAGTTCGGCCATGACGGTATTCCGCAACAGCGTCATGTCGTGTTCCTGTCCCAGCAGTTCGCTCAGCTCATCCAGCTCATCCGCCATCGCGGTCATCATGGGTGGCCATACGGACTGCAACAGCTGGGTGTGGTACCACAGGTATTTGACTCGCTTGCGCCACTGGTGGAAAACCGCATCGTCATCCTGCTGGTAGGTTTTTTCGAGTTCATTGCGACCGCGGGCATAGACGCGCCGGAGACCGCGCTGTATCGCCTCCCAACCGTCATGGCGAATGGGCCAGTCCTCCACCCGGCTGCGGGCCCAGCGCAGATCCGTGAGTACCCGATCACGAACCTGAGCCTGATCCGCCAACCGCGCGTGGGTGGACGCCCGCCGGTCCGCCAGCCACTGGCCGATCGTGGCGAATTTGTTTCGCGGCACTCGATTTCCGGCATAATCCATCAGTGCGTCAAGAGCCTCCAGCAGTGCCGCCGCATCACGAGCACCGGCCAGTTGCCTGGCAGCGTCCCGATAACAGGCATTTTCCAGCCGGTACATCTCGTCACCCAGCTCCGAACGGACCAATCGTACGAGGCCGCGCAACCGCTTCATGCATTTTCGCGCCTCGTGGATACGCTCATCCGGATCACTGCTGTCGCTGCCGAGAAACTCGATCGCGTTGTCGAGTTGCCCGGTGGCGACGCGTTTGATGCCCTCCGACAGATCTTCCTGCTGTTCAAAGCGATACACCTTGACACTCCCTGTTCAGTCGATCGGATGGTGGCGTCAGTCGATCGGATGGTGGTGTCAGTCGATCGGATGGTGGTGTCAGTCGATCGAATAATGGCGGCACACGGTCGCTCTCCGTTCCGTATTGTGATGGAGACGGGCATCCCTGTGCCAGGGACAGGTACGGGTAATACGAGCAACGGGGCGCAACATCAGGCTGCCGCTGCGTCGCCGGCACACGAACCGCCGTCTGGCACCGGTGAGCGTGTCGATCCAGTACGCGCACGGCCAGTACGGACACGGCCATGCAGGCTGCCAGGCAGGCTCCAATATAGTGGCATGGCGCGCTGCGCTCAATGCAACCGGTTAAAAATAGGGACAGCGCCCATTTTTGGGGCCAGCAAGGGCATGAGGAATAATAGGAGAATAATAGAGGAATAATAGGGACAGCGCCCATTTTTCTGCGGCGGCAAGGGCGCAGGGCGGAAGAAAACGGAAATGATCGAGACCGCTCCCTGTTTGAGCGCGGTAGGCGCTTGCTCTGCGCGCTGGTATGGTAGGCGTTGAACATGGACGCTATCCCGATTTTTAGCGCTTGATTCTACGGCCGGATTTCGATATAATACAATATCTTAGATATCAGATCGCACGGCACCGCAGCGCATGCGCAACGCCACGGCCTCCCGGCGCCGCCGGCGCCGGCGCCGGGAAAGCGGGTTCATGTCCCAGGCATGACCGTTCGTCTGACTGGCATTCTGTCACCGCCATTCGAAGAGGTCTACCGTGACAACCGTCACCAAAAAAGATCTGGCCAAAGTGGTCGCCAGCACCATCGGCTGCACGAACCATCTGACGTTGCAGATGGTGGACAGCCTGTTCGAGGCCATGCGTGATTCGCTGGTCCAGGGTGACCGCATAGAGATCAGGGGTTTCGGTGTCCTGGAGGTCAAGGATACCAAGCCCAAACCCGCGGCGCGCAACCCCCGGACCGGTGAGATCGTCTTCGTCCCGGCCAGACGCAAGACGCATTTCAAACCCGGCAAGCACCTCAAGGAAGCGCTGCACTCCGGTTCGTCGCTTCCCGGCGCTATGGCGGAGAATGAGCTTGAAGGTGACCTTGCAGCACCCCCCGGTTCGGCCTGATCAGCAGCACCGGCTCCCGGCGCCGGCCAGCGGCATGGCGCGCTCCCGCCACCCCGTACCCAGGCGGCGGCACACGTTTGGGAGCCACGGAGGTATGCGCTTGCAAGTCGCCACGGCGGACTGTCGGCCTAGCGCACCAGCCGGCGGAACAATTCCTGTTGCACCTCGCACTGCAGGAGCTGATCCAGGGTGCCTTGCCGCAACCCGCGGGCGATCGTCGCCATGCTCTCCCGCACCGCCTCCACGGTGAAACGCACGGCGGCTTCATCGTGGGCGCAGTTGAGGAAAAAACCGGGTGCCAGAATCACGCCGCGCCGGGCATTCTCCTGGATGAACAGCGTGTTCACCTTGAGCTGCAGCGCCGCGGTGTCGCCGTTGGACCCATCCGCCAGGTAAAAACGAATACCCGGGTGGGCGTCCACACCCACGCACTCGGCGTCCAGCCCCGCGTCGCGCGCCGCCTGGTTGATACCCTCCTTGAACAGCGCCCCGATGCGTTCGAAATGGGCCACGGCCTGGCGGCGCTCCAGTTCACGCAGCGTGGTCAGCGCGGCCACCACGCCGATGCTGTCGTCCCAGTAGGCACTGGACACGAACATCCGTTCCACCGGCGCCATCACATCGCGCCGCCCCACCACGGCCGCCATGGGGTAACCGTTGGATATCGCCTTGGCGAAGACGGACATATCCGGCGTGACCCCGAGATATTGCTGGGCGCCGCCCAGCGCCAGGCGGAATCCGGACGAGACTTCATCGAAGACGAGGATGACGCCATAGCGCGTCGCCAGATCCCGCACCTCTTCCAGGTACCCTTCCGGAGGGCGTTCCGTGCGCATGGGTTCCATGATGATACAGGCGATCTGGCCGTCGTGGCGCCGCAACAGATCCTCCAGAGCGCCGGCGTCGCCGTACGGGAACGGGATGGCGCTGCCTTCCAGGCAGCGCGGCACGCCGATGGGTTCGATGCCGTTGAACAGGTGGTCCTTGAGCCGTTCGGCGCCCAGGTTGGCCGCCAGGTACCAGTCGTGCCAGCCGTGATACCCGCAGAACAACACCCGGTCCCGTCCGGTCACGCCGCGGGCGATGCGCACAGCCATGGCGCAGGCTTCTCCACCGCCTTTGGAATAACGCACCATTTCGGCCGAGGGAATCAGGCGAACCAGTTCCTCCGCCAGTTCCACCGCGCTCTCCTCCACCAGGCTGGATATCGAACACCGGTCGATCTGGGCCTTGACCGCGGCATCCACCACCGGATCGGCGTACCCCAGGATGATGGGCCCGACGCCGCTGGTCCAGTCGACATACTCGTTGCCGTCCACATCCCAGATCCGGCACCCCCGCGCCTGGCTGGCGTAGATGGGGCTGACGCCCAGGGCGGCGCGCGTGGGCCGCCGGCTGATCAGTTGCGTCACCCCCGGGATGACCTGTCGAGCGCGCTCGTACAGTTGCATCGACCGGGCGACACGGTGGTCGTGAGTCATGGTTGATTCCTTTCCGAAAAGTCCAGCGCGCCCAGTACCCGCCGGCTGGTGTGTGTCATGGCCGTCTTCCTGCCCTATCGTATGGCGCCTTTGAGATCCATGCGCCCATTCGTCTGTGTGCCTCATTCGTCTATGCGCCCATTCGTCTGTGTGCCTCATTCGTCTGTGTGCCTCATTCGTCCGCTATGGGTGTACAAACGCAGTACACGCCACGTCAGCCGGGAGAAGCCGACGAAGACGAACCCGGATAGCGCCGGACCGGTCCACCCGCGGACCTTCGCCCGGACACCCCGGTCGCCCATCCGACCCGGTCGTCCGCCAGGATCATGAGGCGGCTGCCTCTCGGGCGGCGCGGTCCTGCTCGTACTGGCGCAAGAGCGGTTCCTCCCATGCACCCAGGCCACCGGCAAACTGGCGCACCAGCCGGTCCAGCCACTCCGGGGTATCGCCCTCGAACCGGAAGGTCAGCTGTGGCGCGGTCACGGACGAACGGACCAGGGCCCATCCCTGTGGCCATGACACGCGAACGCCATCGATGTAGTCCAGCGGGTGGCCGGCATAGCGCGCCGCGACGCCATCCAGAATGTCCTGGTGTGCGGCCGGCGGAACCGCGACGCGTAGATCCCCGGTCAAGTGCACCGAAGGCGTCCGGCGCCGCAGCCGGCTCAGCGACAGGCCGGAACGCGCCAGATAAGAGATCACCCGGCACGCGGTGAACAGGGCGTCATCCCCGCCCGCCAGTTCGTCATAAAAGTAATGCCCGCTGATCTCGGCACCGAACAGGGCGCCATGGTCCAGCATGCTGTTGCGCAGGAAAGCATGGCCGCTGCGTTCGGCCCGGGTGCGGCCGCCGTACTGCTCGACGGCCACCGGTATGCGGCGGGACAGCTTGATGTCGTGCACGAAAAGACGACCGCGCCACTCCCCGCCGAAACTGTGCAGCAACACCCAGATGGCTTCCTCGGCCGACAAACAGCACCCGGTGTCGTCCACCAGGGCGATGCGGTCGCCGTCCCCGTCGAAGGCCACGCCCAGATCCGCCGGCGCCCGGCGCACGGCCGCGGCCAGCGCCCGCAGATGCTCCGGTCGGGCCGAATCCGGGGAGCGGTCGCTAAAGAGTCCGTCGCGACGGTCGTGGATGACCACGACGGTGCTGCGGGGAAACACCCGGCGCAGCAGATCGGCGGCCAGACCGCTCCAGCAGCCATTGCCCGGATCGACCACCACGCGCAGGGTCACCCCGCTATCGGCCCAGCGTTCGACCAGCCAACGGGCGTACTCGCCGGTGGGGTCCTCCGCCACGGTGGTGCCAGCATCTGGCGGCAACCTTGCGCCATCGTCTGATCGCACCGCAGCGGCGACGGCTTCTTTCTCCGTGGCGTCGTCCCTCTGTCCCGACGCAGCGCTGTCTTGTCGCACCGCAGCGCCCTCCTGTCGCATCGCGGCGCCCTCCTGTCGCACCGCGGCGCCCTCCTGTCGCACCGCAGCGCCCTCCTGTCGCACCGCAGCGGCGACGGCTTCTTTCTCCGTGGCGTCGTCCCTCTGTCCCGACGCAGCGCTGTCTTGTCGCACCGCGGCGCCCTCCTGTCGCATCGCGGCGCCCTCCTGTCGCACCGCGGCGCCTTCGTTTGGTCGCGTGGCCGTGTCGTGGTCATGTCCCCGGTCGGCGTCAACGTCCGGCGGCGCCGCCGCTCCAAAAGAAACAGTCACTCTGTCCCCGGCGGCGCCGCCAAAAAATAAATCTGTCCCCGTTTCTAGCGCCGTCCCCGTTTCTAGCGCCTGCACCTGGGCTTCCGTAGGCGGCCGGCCCCGCAGCGTCCATTTCAGGCCGTTGATGTCCGGTGGGCTGTGGGAGGCGGTCACCATGGCGGCCAGCGCGGCCTGGCAATAGCGCTGGACGAAGTGGACCAGGGGCGTCGGAACCGTTCCCAGATCCACCACCCGCACCGCCTGCTTCCGGGCCCCGGCGATGAAGGCGGCGCGGAATTCCGGCGATGAACAGCGCACGTCGCCGCCGACGACTACCGTGTCGCCTGGCTCGATCGCGCCAGCCAGGGCTTGACCCCACTGGTGATAGAGCGCCGGACTCAACTCGCCGACCGGCCCACGGATGTCGCACGGTTTGTACACGCTCATAACCAGCCCCGCGATTGGAGATGCTCCTGCAGCCGGCCGTACAGAGCGTCGTAGCGCGGCCGGCAGGCCAGTCCCGGAGCGAAAGTCCGATCGATGCGCACCATGGCGTCGACGGCGGCCCACGGATCCTCATACACTGTACCCGCAGCAGCCAGGACCGCACTGCCGAAGGCCGACTCCGGACACACCGGCCGGTAGTATGGGCGCCCGGTGACGTCCGCCCGGAGCTGGGTCCACACGGCGCTGCGGCTGCCGCCGCCAGTGGTGTACACCGCCCCGCCGGCGGTGCCTGTCGCTTCCTCCAGTACCTGGTAGGCCAGCCGTTCCACCAGGGCCGTTCCCTGCAGGCAGGCCGCATAGCGCGTTCCCGGGGCCAGCCCTGGGTCCGGCAGCAGCCCGCGCGCCGCGGCCGACAGGAACGGAAACCGCTCGCCCTGACGCACCAGCGGATAGGCCAGGACGTCGACCGGCAACCGGACGGCTGCCTGGGCATCCAGCGCCG
>SLHA01000113.1 GCA_007136405.1 Candidatus Latescibacterota bacterium | reverse complement strand
TGTCGAAGCGCCTACCACCGCCCCTCCCCGGCCGCCACCCCAGCAGGAACTCGACTTCGACTACTGAACAGTCCACTCCTTCCCGCCACCGCTCACCCCGCGACCCGGGCTGGCCAATCTATGCCGGTTCAGGCCCCATACGCCCCGTGCGGCCAGTTAGGCGGCGACCGCTGATCCGGTCTCAGACCGCGGCGGCGCTGCGCGGCCGCTGAAATGAGCTGAACCGGGAATGACACCGGTCATGGCCATACCGGTGCAGGCGCCAAAGCCCGACCAACGAACCAACTAAGCCCACAGAGCCACCCCAATGCAGCCTTGACTGAGACGTTTGAATCTCCTATACATCCGAAAGGCTCCCGGTGGACGCCCTGGTGCGGGGCGAACGCCGGCTGGGGGGCACTCCCCGCGGCGGAGCGAGTCCGGCTCGGCTACCGGATGCTCCCGGGAGGCGAAGCTGGCGTCGACGGCACCGTGGTGCTCGGGACCGACAACCCGTTCACCGGGACGGAGTTGGTCGTCCATGCCCTCCGCCTTGCGGGACGCCGGATCCATCTGGTCTCCGCCGCCCCCCTGGGCCGCCTGGAGCGTTGGGAGCTGTCCGGGACCATGGAGGGGACGCTACACAAGGCCAGGTTCGCCCTGGCCCACTCGGCGCCGGGTAGCGAAGGGATCTGGCACTGGGAGCTGGACCACCATACCGGTCGCTACGGATCCGCCGGCCTCGCCGAGGCAGGTCGGGAAAGGACTACCAGCCTGGCCTGGAGCCATACCGACTGGGTCACCGCGACGCTTCGGGACGCGCTCCGCGGCCAGGTCGACGTCCGCCCGGAGCGTGGCACCTTCGTCGGGGGAGGATCCGCGGCGAGCAGCGCCACCGGGAGTGGCCTGGAGTCGGACACCCGCTTCGGGCGAGCTGAGCTCCGGGGGATGTTTCACGCCCTCCGTCCCCGGGGAGGGGAGAGTCGAACCGGGGGGCCGGGTCCGGGAACACCGGCTGCACCGCCTGTCGGCGCATTGATACTGTGATGTCCAAGGTTCTGGCTCGAGTGCGGGAACCGGGAGATCACCCCAACCAGGAGATGGGTTCGTCGTGACTACCATGGGCCTGGAGGTCCGTCGCGAGGCCGAAGCGCTGGTCATCGAGCTGGTCGGCGATTGGGAGTTGTCCCACGCCATCCCGCGACTGGGCCCCCTCCTGGAGAACGATTCGCAGGCGCCTGCGGCCGAGGCCGTGGATTTCGATGCCACCGGTCTGGGGTCCTGGGACAGCAGTCTCCTCACCTTCCTTCAGCAGGGGATGATCCACTGCGAGGCCCACGACCTGGAGTTCAGGAGTGACAACCTTCCGGAGGACATCGCACGTCTCCTGGAGCTCGCCCGAGCCGTTCCCGAAAAGGAGACGGAGCGGGCGTCGGCCGCGGTTTCCTTCCCCAGCGCGGTGGGAACCGGGGGCCTGGCCGCCTGGGACAGCCTGGTGGCGGCCGTCGCCTTCCTGGGGGAGGCCACCGACAGCTTCCTCCGCCTCTTCCTGTTCCGTCTACGCATGCGCTGGCGGGACTTCTGGGTTGTGGTGCAGGCGAACAGCTCGGGAGCGCTCCCCATCGTCACCCTCATCGCCTTCCTGGTGGGGATGATCATCTCTTTCCTGGGGGCGGTGGTCCTGCGCCGCTTCGGGGCGGGCTACTTCGTGTCGTACCTGGTGGGTTACGGGATGCTCAGGGAGATGGCCTCCCTCATGACGGGCATCATCATGGCCGGCCGGACCGGAGCCGCCTTCGCAGCCGAGCTGGGAAGCATGAAGATCACCGAGGAGATCGACGCCTACCGGACGCTGGGGATCTCTCCCGTCGACCATCTGGTGGTGCCGCGGGTCCTGGGGATCCTGGTGACCATGCCCCTCCTGACCATCTACGCGGGGTTCATTGGAATCCTGGGCGGGATGGTGGTGGCCATCCTGGTGCTGGACCTGACGGTCACCCAGTTCGTGGGCGGGTTGATGTCCGCGGTGACGCTCCCCGACGCGCTCCTGGGCGTCTTCAAGGGGACCGTCTTCGGCCTGATCATCGGCCTGGCCGGGTGCATGAAGGGAATGCAGACAGGAGGGGATGCCAGCGCGGTTGGGAAGGCCGCCACCTCCGCCGTGGTCCTGGGAATCACGCTCATCATCGCGGCGAACGCGGTCATCGACTGGCTCGCCGTCCTGCTGGACGTCTGATGAGCATTCCACATGGGGGGAGACGGCAGGTGGATTCAGGAGCGCCGGAGGAAAACAGAGCTCCTCCCATCGAGGTGCGCGGGCTGACCATGAGGTACGGCCCTCTCGTCATCATGGAGGATCTGAACTTCCAGGTTCGCCGAGGAGAGATCCTCGTGATCATGGGAGGGAGCGGGAGCGGGAAGAGCACCCTCCTGAAACACCTCATCGGCCTGAAGGCACCGGCCGAGGGATCCATCCTGTTCGAAGGGCAGGACTTCCACCAGGCCGATGCCAGGACCCGGAAGGGAATCCTCCGCCGGATGGGCGTGCTCTATCAGAACGGCGCCCTCTGGAGCGGGCTGACCCTGGCCGAGAACGTGGCCCTTCCGCTTGAGGAATACACGGAGCTGGACGCCCGGTCCATCGGCGAGGTGGTCTCCCTCAAGCTGTCGCTCGTGGGTCTGCGGGGGTTCGAGGCCTTCTATCCCTCCGAGATCAGCGGAGGAATGCGAAAGCGCGCGGCGCTGGCGCGGGCCACGGCGCTGGATCCGGAGGTGCTCTTCTTCGACGAACCCTCCTCCGGTCTGGATCCCATCTCGGCCAGTCGCCTGGACGACCTCATCCTGCAGCTCCGGGACAGCTTCGGCACCACCATCGTCGTGGTGAGCCATGACCTGGAGAGCATCTTCAAGATCGCCGACCGGGCGCTCTTCCTGGACATCAAGGAAAAGACCATGACCGCGATGGGAACACCCCAGGCGTTGCGGGAGAGTCCTCCCAGCGACGAGGTCCGGCGATTCATGACCCGAACCAGCGAGGCCGGTCCGGACGCCAGGTTGGAGGCCGGCCCGGAGACCGGGTTGCAGGTCGGTCCGGAACCCGGTTCATCGCTGGACTCCAGTGCGTCCCACGACATGAAGACCCCGAGACGGAGGAAGGAACCATGAGCGTCCGCGCCAATCCCGCCGCCATTGGGCTGTTCATGATCGGGGCCGTGGCCCTCATGGTTCTGGGCGTGGCCACACTGGCCACCAGGGCGTGGTTCGGGGAACGGCCCACCTTCATCAGCTACTTCCAGGAATCGGTGAACGGCCTCGAACGGGGCGCCGCGGTGAAGTTCCAGGGCGTGCCGGTGGGCACCGTCTCCGAACTCCTGATCCAGATCAACCAGGTGGACAAGACGTTCCTGGTTCCGGTGGAGTACGAGATCGACCTCACGCGCCTCACCACGGAGGTCGGGGAGTTCCTTCAGCTGGACGATGACGAGGTGCTGCAGAGGCAGATTACCGATGGACTTCGGGCCCAGCTCCAGATGGAGAACCTGATCACCGGGATCCTCTACATCGAGCTCACCTATCGGCCCGAATCGGATCCCCCCACGCGAGTGGCGAGGATGAACACCCACCCCGAGATCCCCACGGCGCCATCCCTCCTCGCCGTCTTCGGGACCGAGGCGGGGAGCCTGGTGGCCGACGTGCTCCAAGTCCTCTTCCGGGTGAACGAGATGCTCGAGGAGGTGGACATGCAGAGTCTCAACGAGGCGGTGGTGGCGTCGGCCCAGGCGGTGGAGCGGCTGGTGGGGTCTCCGGAGTTGCAGACCGCCATCAACGAAATCCCAGCGATGTCCGCACAGTTCAGCCGTACCCTCACCGAGTTCGAGGAGTTGAGCGACCGTCTCGGCAACGCCATCGGTCCCCTCCAGGCAGGCATGGAGGAGTCCTTGAGGGAGACCACCCTGACCCTCCAGGCCGCCAGAAAGACCATCGAAGAGACCCATGGATTCATCACTACGGACTCGGGCATCGGGTACGGGATGGAGCAGGCGCTCATCAGCCTCAGAGAGGCGGCTGAGGCCCTCCGAACCCTCGTGATCACCCTAGAGCGTAACCCCGACATGCTCATTCGCGGGACCACCCCGCCCGGGAGGTAGCCCCATGCAGACCCTGATCAGAAATCGGACGATCCACCTGCTTCTCCTTGCCATCCTTTTGTCCTCAGCAGGATGCTTCAGCCTGAGCCACAGCGCCCCGCCCCAGCAGCATTACGTGCTCGGGGCAAGCGGGCCACTCGAGCTTACCGCGCCGCCGGCAGACCGACCGGTGACGGATTCCGCCAGGCACCTCATTGGCCTCCGTTCGCCACGCCTGGCCGAGTACCTGGCGACCCCGTTCATCGTGGTCCGCCACGGATCGCACCAGGTGGAGTTCTCGGAATATCACCGCTGGGGCGAGGACCTGGGCCGGGCGATCAACCGGACGGTGGCCGTGCGGTTGGCTGCACTTGCGCCCCCTCATCGGATCGAGACGGCTCCATGGCCGGCCGGGACGTCCCTCTCATTCGTGATCCAGCTACAGATCCTGAGGTTCGAGGGAGTGGCGCGGGAGCGTTCCGGCAACGGCGAGGGAGAGGCCCACCTCCTGGCTACCTGGGAGATCCTTCGCCCGCTGGATGGAGCCATTCTGGGCCGCGGCACCACGGAGGTGAGGGAAGGCGGATGGTCCGTGGGCGATTTTGACGGGCTGGTGAGGCTGCTGGACGCTGGCCTGGCCACGCTCGCCGGGGATCTGGCACTGAGCCTGGACGGGGCGGGAACTCCCTGAGGGGTCTCCAGCGATCTCCCTTCGTTCCTTCCCGATTCATCCTTTGGAGGTAGGCCCGTGAGGTCACCCACCGGGACCGCCTCCCCTTCTTGAAGGGGGTCGGACGGTCAGCCTGATGTGCGATGGTCCCTCCGTCCTCTGTCCGACACTATTGAGTCAGGAAGAACGATGGCAGCTACAGGCACCTTCGCCGAGGGAACGGCCCATGCCTACGACGCCTGTAAACATGGAGCACCAACCACGGCCAGTGTCAACACCGATTTTGAAATGGACAGGAACGCGCCGAACATGGCCGGAGTAGGCGTATATCCACCTCCCGTAATCTGAGGGGGGCTATTTCCCCTTGCGTCCGAAAGGTTGAAGCCGCATCCGGAAGGCGGAGTCCTCCCGCAACGGAAGCTGTCCCTCGCGGATGGTCTTTACATCCTCCACCGAGATGAAGGCTTTCGGCAGGTGTTGCTCGATCAGCCTCATGACCACGGGAATCTTGCGCCGCGACAGCGTGGAGAAGAGAATCGTCATGGCCCCACCGCGCAAACCCATGGCCGACATCCGCGTGGCTCCGAACCCCTGCGCCAGCATATCTTTCTCAAGAGACTGGGTAGGCTCACTCGTGATCACGCGGATCGTCTGCAGCCCCAGCGCGAGCCGCGTCTCGATGGTGATGCCCACGGCATTGCCCGCGGCAAAGCCCGCCGCGTACGCCACGTAGTGGAACATCCCCGTATGATCGCCCATAATCTGGTTGATCACCACGACCCAGATGAAGACCTCCGTAAACCCCAGCAGCGCCGCGATCCGGCGCGCACCCCGCACCACGAAAAGAATTCGCATCGTCCCCAGCGACACATCGGTAATCCGCGCCAGGAAAATCAATAGCGGCAGAACGACCCATATAAACCATGCACTGTCCGTCATGTCTCCATGATAGCGGATATCCGCCGAAAATGCGAGACTCCGCCGGGTTGACGGGGAACGGGGGATATGACAAACTCGCACAAACCCCTAAAGGAGACATCGACCATGCGACCGACCTCTGCACTGGTTTCTTCCCTCGCCGCGATCACCCTCCTCTCCGGCCTTGCCGGATGCAGCCGGCAGGATTCCCCTGCCGGAACCTCCACCGCCCCGGTCCGTCTGACCTACAGCGTGTTCTTCCCGCCCACGCACATCCACGCGGTCCTGGCGACGGAATGAGCCGCGGAAGTCGTAAAGCGCTCCGGAGGCAGGGTGAAGATCGAAGTCTACCCCGGCGGATCGCTCAGCAAGCCCGACCAGTGCTATCAGGGCGTCGAGGATGGAATCTCCGATCTCGGCATGAGTTGCTTCGCCTACACGCGCGGCCGCTTCCCGTTGCTGGAGCAGCTCGACCTTCCCCTGGGCTACCCGGACGGCGTCACCGCCACGCGCATCGCCAACGAGGTGTTCGCCAGGCACCGGAACACACTCAAGGAGCTCGACGGCACCCATCTGCTCTACGTCCACGCCCACGGCCCCGACATCCTGGCCAGCCGGAAACCCGTCCGCAGCCTGTCCGATCTGGCAGGGCTGAAGGTGCGCGCCACCGGACTCTCCTCCAAGATCGTCGAGAGGCGCGCCGACCACCAGCTCGGTTGACCGGCGCCGGGCAGTGTCGCCCAGGCGACCGCGGTCTGGATACTGATGTGTCGTGCGCCTTGCTTCTCCAAATAGGAGATGAATTGTGTCAGTAGCTTTTCGTCGCGCTCCAGCTTGTATCCCAGCGCGCGACGCACGCTCAGGTAGTCGGCCAAGGTCTGACGGAAAGAGGTCATACGGCGCCTCCCGGCCAGGTGCGGGCGAGGATCCGCAGGGCCTCACGGTCGACCTTGGCGTAGATCGCTGTGGTAGGCCGATACCCGACAATCCGTCGAAAGGGCTTTTGACCGGTTCCTGGCGACCTTTGAGGACAAGTTTCCCAAGGCCACCGCCAACCTTGCGGCGGGTCGTGACTGCCTGCTAACTTTCTATGACTTCCCAGCCACGCATTGGCAACACCTGAGAACCACCAACCCGATCGAGTCGACCTTCGCCACCCTTCGACTGCGAACGGTCAAGACGCGCAACTGCTACAGCGTTCAAACCGGCTTGGCGTTGATGCACCAACTGGCCATGAGTACCCAGAAGCGCTGGCGTCGGCTCCGGGGGTTCCGGCAACTGGCTGATGTTATTGCCGGGGTAAAGTTCATCGACGGAATCGATGAGCGTAAAATCAGCAGGAACGCCGCTTGATGAGGCCATGCCTATACACCAGATTTGACAGTAACTCATTTCGAGTTCGTGAGCGCACACCAGGATCAGTATCCCATCGCCACCCTGTGCCGTGTACTGGGTGTCTCCACCAGCGGCTACTAGGCGTGGCGTCGTCGACCACCCTGCGCTCGGGCTCAGTCCGATGCGGCGCTGAAGCCGGTGATTCGAGCCGTCCATAAGCATTCGCGCGGGACCTATGGAGTCCCGCGCATGGTCCCGGCGCTGAAACGGCGTGGTCATCCCATCAACCACAAGCGGGTGGCACGGCTGATGCGGGAAGCCGGTTTGCAGGGTGTGAGCCGGCGCAAGCGGGTTCACACCACCCGGCAAGATCCCCAAGCCCAGCCCTCCAAGGATCTGGTACAGCGCCATTTCATGGTTGACGGTCCGAACCTGTTGTGGGTGTCGGACTTGGAGCGCCACGAGGCGCTGTTGTACCATGCGGTGATGAAAGGACACCGCCTTCAGCCCGTCGCAGCGGGCTGACGTAGCTGAGGGCAGCCTGATCCCAGGGGACGCGGGAGAGGGTGGCAAGCGGCCCTGACAAAGCCGGGACGGACCAGCACCGTCAGATGGTTCGGGTCCGGCGAGCGAAATAGGAAGGTGTACGCAAGGAACCAGCGTTAAACGCTCCTCAAGAGACCCACCAGCTCGAACCTGACGGATCTGGGCTGGGAGGCGGTGCGCACCGGCACAAGAAGCGTGCCGGCAACTTCCGCGTCGGTTAATGTCGCCGGCAGGGAGGTCACGGTGAAAGCCTGCGGCGTAGCCGTGACGATACCGCAGGGGCATAGTTGGGCACCTCCCCTGTCGAATGGAACGACAGTGAACGTGGGAACCCTCCCGGCGACCCCTCCCGGCCTACCTTCGTGGACCGACGGGAAGGCTCGTCGCCAGCTGATGTCGCAGGGAGGGGGCGTAGGGGTCGTAGTAGTCGGAGGCCGGGAAAGCCGGCCACAAGGCGAAGGGCCCCAGCGTATTCGCAGCCGAGACTCATACCATGGAAGCCGCTGATGAACATCGGCGCACCGTGACCTGACCTCGAAGAGGCCAAGTCGCGGGTACGAGGAATGCAGTCGAAACTGCACCAGTGGGCGTCGGCCGATCCTGGCCGCTGTTTCGTGGACTTGTACAACCTCGTATATGACCCGGCCTTCCTGGCGGTCGCGTGAAACCGGGTCCGGAGCAACAAGGGCGCACGGACCGCCGGGGTGGATGGAGTTGCACCTTGCTCCATTGGCTCAGGCGTTGGGACGTTTCTGGGCGGCTTGCAGGAAGCGTTGAGGAGCCGCAAGCACGTCCCAACGAGCGTGCGGGAGAAGGAAATCCCCAAGACGACGGGCAAGGTACGCCGGCTGGGGATTCCTACGGCCGCCGATCGTGTTGTCCAGGCGTCGTTGAAACTGGTGATGGAGCCGATTTTCGAGGCGGACTTCAAGCCGTGTTCCTACGGTTTCCGTCCGAACCGTCGGGCCCAGGATGCGATCGCCGAGATCCACTACCTCGCGACCCCCACCCGCAAGTATGAGTGGGTATTCGAGGCCGATATCACGGCGTGCTTCGATGAGATCAACCACTCTGCCCTCATGGAGAGGGTGCGACGTCGCATCGGAGACAAGCGTATTCTGGGATTGGTAAAGGCTTTTCTGACGGCAGGTATCATGTCGGAAGGAGGCCTGTACCGCGACACCATTACCGGCACTCCACAAGGTGGCATTCTTTCGCCACTGCTCGCCCATATCGCCCTGTCCGTACTGGACGAGCACTTCACCGACAAGTGGGAAGCACTCGGCCCGGAATGGGCGCGCGTCAAGCGCCGTCGTAGCGGCACACCCGTCATGCGCCTCATTCGCTATGCGGATGATTTTGTCGTCATGGTTGGTGGCACACGCGCCGACGCCGAAACGCTTTGGGGCGAATTAGCAACAGTGCTCGCCACGATGGGCTTGTGCCTATCGACCGAGAAAACAAGGGTCTGCCATATAGACGAGGGATTTGACTTCTTGGGCTGGCACATCGAGTGCCAGCCCTGGCACGGTCGACCCGGGAAGCGAGCAATCTACACCTATCCGTCCAAGAAAGCCCTACGGTCGGTGATGGAGAAAGTGCGCAGGCTTACCCGGCGGAACAAGCACCGAACACTGGCCGACCTGCTGCGTGCCGTGAACCGCACGCTGCAGGGATGGTGTGAGTACTTCCGACATGGCGTTTCAGCGCGAACCTTCAGCTACCTCGATCATTTCACGTGGTGGCGTATCTATGGTTGGCTCCGTAAACGACATGATGGATTGAACCGGGGAACCTTGGTGCGTCGCTTTTTTCCTAATTGGGAGATCCGTGATGGCCGGGTCGAGCTGTTCCGCCCGGAACAGGTACCGATCAACCGGTATCGGTATCGGGGAGCTCGTATTCCCACACCTTGGGCCAGCCAAGCGGCATGAGGCGCCACCCGCAGGCATGGATACGGGGAGAGCCGGATGCGGTGAGAATCGCACTTCCGGTTCGGAGGGGGGGGCCGGAGAAACCCACTCGTCGTAAGGCAGGCAGGGCGCTCCGGTCCTACCCTACACCTATGTGCCTACCTGGGTCGGGTTCCTGTACCTGGCCGTAGTCCTCGATGCCTGGAGCCGCCGGATCGTGGGCTGGGCCATGGCCGGGCACCTGCGTACCGAACTGGTGCTCGACGCACTCAACAGGGCGCTGTGGCGACGGCGTACACAGGGGATCATCCACCACTCCGACCACGGGGGTCAATACACCTCCGTAGCCTTTGGCCGGCGCTGTCAACAGGCCGGGGTGCGTCTCTCTATGGGGTCGGTCGGAGATTGTTTTGACAACGCCCTCTGTGAAAGCTTTTTTGCTACCCTTGAATGCGACTGGCTCGATCGGGTCTGCATGCACAACCACGCCGCTGCACGGCAGATTCTTTTCGACTATATCGAGGGATTCTACAACACGCACCGCTTGCATTCAGCCCTGGAGTATCATTCACCGATGGAATATGAACAACTCCATAAACACACCACACAGAACCCAAGGGATCAAGTGGCCACCATACGGAGGTAAGTCCATGAGAGATTGGAGACCCCTGACCATGGGCAGCAGCGACCACGGCAGCGACGCCAGCGGGCGGGAACCCTCTGTGCCCAAGATCACCGTCGTCGGCATTGGCGCCTCGGCGGGCGGGCTGAAGGCGTTGACGGCGTTTTTCGAGCATGTTCCCGAGCGGCCAGGGGTTGCGTTCGCCGTGGTGATGCACCTGTCGCCCGAACATGAAAGCCACCTGCCCGAGTTGCTTCAGCCCCATTGCCGGCTGCCTGTGGCGCAGGTCACCGAGACGGTGCCGATGGAGGTGGATCACGTCTACGTGATCCCGCCCAACGCCAACCTCGAGAGCGTCGACTCGCACCTGCGGCTCTCCGAACTGGAGGGGCAGGAGGGTCGGCGGGCGCGGATCGATACCTTCTTCCGTACCCTGAGCGAGACGCACGACGGGCATGCGGTGGGTGTTGTCCTCAGCGGCACCGGGTCGGACGGCACGCAGGGCCTGCGCTGGATCCACGACCACCGGGGCCTGTCGATCGTGCAGTCCCCTCAGGAGGCCGAGTATGACGGCATGCCTCGCAGCGCGATCGCGGCCGGCCATGTCGACCTCGTGCTGCCGGTGGCGGACATGCTCGCCGCCATTCTCCGCTTCGCCGGGAGCGCTCCCGCAGTGGCCGTGTCCGAGGAGGGCGAGACACAGGACGAGGGCGACCTGAAGGTCCTGCAGCGGGTCTTCGCCCAACTCCGCGTGCGGACCGGACATGACTTCGCGCGGTACAAGCGTTCGACGATTCTGCGGCGCATCCAGCGACGGATGCAGCTTGGCAGCGTCGCGTCCCTGCCGGACTATTTTGAGTTGCTGCGCGACCATCCCGACGAGGTGAAACAACTGTTCGACGACCTGCTGATCACCGTGACCGAATTCTTCCGCGATCCGCAAGTCTTCGAGCATCTGCAGGACCAGGTGATCCCCGATATCCTGCAGCGCAAGGCCAATGACCAATCGGTGCGGGTGTGGTCGGTCGGCTGCTCGACCGGGGAGGAGGTGTACTCGCTGGCGATGCTGCTGACCGAGGTGACCGAGCGGCTGGAGGCCAATCCCCAGTTGCACGTCTTCGCCAGCGATCTACACAAGCTGTCGCTGGCCAAGGCGCGAGAGGGCGTGTATCCGGATTCCATCGCGGAGAACGTCTCTCCGCAGCGTCTCGAGCGGTTCTTCGATCAGGACAACTGCTGCTACCGCGTGAAGCGCGAGTTGCGGGAGATGGTCGTCTTCGCTCCCCACAACGTTCTGAAGGACCCGCCGTTCTCCCATCTGGACCTGGTCGTCTGCCGCAACCTGCTGATCTACCTCCAGCGGGAGGCCCAGGAGGATGTGGTCGCCCTGCTGCACTACGCGTTGAACCCCGAAGGCCTGCTGGTGCTGGGCACGTCGGAGTCGATCGGATCGTCCGATCTGTTCTTCCGTGAGCACCAGGAGTACGCGGTCTATCGTCGGCGGAACGTCCCGATCCAGGAGGCACGCCTGCCGACCCTCCGGTTCTCGCCCGGCCGGGCCCTGACCGAAGACCCCCAGCCCCACCAGCCGCGGCGCCCGGCGAGCTTCGGGGGTCTGCACGCCGAGATGGTCGAGCAGTACGCCCCGCCGAGCGTGCTGATCAACCAGAACCATGATGTTGTGCATTACTCGGCCCATGTCCGGCGGTACCTGACGCTGCCCGGCGGGGACGCGACGCATAACATCATTCGGCTGGTCGAGGAGCCGTTGCGCGCGGAGCTGCGCGCCGCCCTGCACGACGCGTCGAAAAGCGGCGAGATCGTGCGTTCCAGGCCGGTGGAGATGACCGTCGAGGGTAAACCGCGCACCGTCGCCGTCCAGGTGCGCCCGGCGACGGAGGGCGAGCTTCGGGGCTACTTCCTCGTGATCTTCGACGAGGGCCCCGAAATCCGGCCATCGGAGCCGGCCGGCGAGGAGGCAGGCCAGGCCAACGCCCCCGAAATCGAGTCCGAGCTGAACCTGGCCAAGCAGCGCTTGCAGACGGTGATCCACGAATACGAGACGACTCAGGAGCAGATGCAGGCGGCCAACGAGGAGTTGCAGAGCACCAACGAAGAGCTTCGTTCGGCGATGGAGGAGCTGGAGACGAGCAAGGAAGAGCTCCAGAGCATGAACGAGGAGCTCACCTCACTCAACCAGGAAAACCGCCACCACGTCGAGGATCTCATTCAGCTCTCGGGCGACCTGCAGAACCTGCTGACCGCGACGGACATCGCCACACTGTTCCTCGACCGTGAACTGCGGATCGTGCGATTCACGCCCAAGGTCGCCGAGGTGTTCAGCATCCTCAACACCGACCAAGGCCGGCCGCTGTCGGACCTGACGCACCGCCTGGCTGGCCCGCATCTGCTGGAAGACGCCCGGCAGGTACTCGACCGGCTCGTGCCCGTGATGCGGGAGGTCCAGAGCGAGGATGGCCGGTGGTTCCAGTCCCGGTTCCTGCCCTATCGCACCCCCGATGACCGCATCGAGGGCGTGGTGCTCACGCTGATGGAAATCACGGACCGCAAGACAGCCGAAAAGGAGATCCAGCAGGCGCGGGACTACGCCGAGGCGATCATCGAGACTCTGCCCGAACCGCTGCTGGTGCTCAACCCCGATCTGACGGTCAAGACAGCCAACCCCTCCTTCTACGAGCACTTCCGGGTGGCGTCCGCGCAGACCGAGGGGCGACGGATCTACGACCTGGGCAACCGGCAGTGGGACATTCCCGAACTGCGGACGTTGCTGGAGGACGTGCTGCCGGACAACGAGGTCTTCTACGGCTACCAGGTCGAGCACGACTTCGAGGGCTTGGGCCACCGGGTGATGCTGGTCAACGCCCGCCGGCTGGATCACGTGCAACTGATCCTGCTGGGGCTCCACGACATCACCGAGCGATACGAGGCCGAGCAGGCCGTCGTCGCGGCCCGCGACGATTTGGAGCGCCGTGTGAGGGAGCGGACCGCGGAGTTGGAGCAGCAGAAGGTCCGGCTCCAGCACTTGGCCCGCGAGCTGGCCGCGGCCGAGCACCGCGAGCGCAAGCGGCTGGCGGCCCTGCTGCACGACGATCTACAGCAGTACCTGGTGGCGATGCGGATGCACATCGCGAGCATGCGGCACCAGAAGGACCGCGAATCCATCGACCGGACGCTCGGCAAGTGCGCGGAGCTTCTGGATCAGGCGATGCAGTGCTCGCGAGAACTGACCCTCCAACTGCGGCCGCCGGTGCTCTACGAGACCGGCGTGGTGCCGGCGCTGCACTGGCTGGCCTCGGAGTTTCAGCGGCGTCACGAGATGGATGTCCACGTGGAGGCCGCGCCGGTGGAGGACCCGCTGACTGACGACATGCGGGTCATGGTCTTTGAGAGTGTGCGCGAGCTGCTGCTCAACGTGGCCAAGCACGCCGGCGTCAAACATGCAGCCGTCGCGGTGGAGCAGAGCGAGGGGTGGTTGCGCTGCACCGTCAGCGATCGCGGCCCAGGCTTCGACATGGAGAAACTTGCGCGGAGCGAGCAGGAGAGCGGCAGCCTGGGACTCTTCAGCATCCGGGAGCGGCTGGATGTGATCGGCGGCACCATGCGGATCCGCTCCAGCCCGGGTACCGGCACGCGGATCGTGTTGGATGTGCCGATGGACCTGGCCGCAGGCCCGCCGGCGGCCATGCGGGAATCTTCGGCGCGCCCAGGAGGCAAGGCCGGGCCGCGCGCCCTGATCGTCGACGACCACGCCATCGTTCGTCAGGGGCTGGCGACCTTGATCGGCGAGGACGGTCGGGTTCAACTGGCGGGGCAGGCTGGCAACGGCATCGAGGCCATCGAGGCCGTTGAGCAGTTGGAGCCCGATGTCGTTCTGATGGACGTGAACATGTCCCTGATGAATGGCCTGGACGCAACGCGCGAGATTCATCGGCGCTGGCCCCACATCCACATAGTGGGCCTGTCGGTGCAGGACGACTCGGCGACGGTCGCATCGATGCGTGAGGCCGGAGCCGGTGCATTCGTCTCCAAGGGCGACACCGCCGACAGTCTGGTGCGGACGATTCTGAACCTCGTCGCCGCCAAGTGACCCGCCGGAATAAGATCGCACCGGCCGCGCCATGCCCTTGACGCAGGCGGCAAGGCCGGATTCCTCCCGTCGATTGGGTACAACGAACTGGGCTGGGGGCTGGCACGAGGCAAGACAGGCAATGAGGCTGTAGCTTATGCCGGTTGATGGAAAGAAGCGACTTGCAGGGCCTTGAGGGTGCGGAAGCCGAAGGCTTTTCTGACCGTCAGAATCCATTTGAGGTTAAGGGTCTCGACGATGCCGCTGTTGAACTGTTTTCGCGTTCGAAACCAGTTGAGGATGAGGGGCTGGTGCCGGCGGAGCATCTTGGCGATGTCCTTCATCGGTTCGATTTGGCTGCGCATGGTCCGGAAGCACCATCGATGCAGGAACTTGGCGGCCCAGGCTGGATAGGTGTACTCCCAGAAGCGCTGAAAGTCTTCTTTCAGTAGGTAGGCTTTGACGGTGCGCAGGTTCATGTGGAGCAACTCGGCCAGCTTGCTGCTTTGCCCCTCGGTGAGATTCTCTTTGCGTTTGAGGAAGCACCAGCGGCTCTTGCTGAGGACGGGATCCTGGCCGGTACTCTTGAGCCGGCGGGCTTCCTTTGCGCGCACTCGGTCAATAGCCTTGCTGAAGTGCTGCATGATAGTGTCTTCCGTCGCCCTCGCGGCGTGACCGTTGTGCATGGGTGTGAACCCGGCGCCCGGACCGCTTGGCGTCCGCATTGCCGCGCTCATGGTGAACCTGGCTCCCAGAAGAAGAATACTTTCATCGGATCACCGCCAGGACCTGTTTGGCGACCGTGTTCCAGTCCGGCTCCGCCGTCGGAAGGTCCGTCCAGGGAGCCGACCCACTCCAGTCCCACGAAAGGCGGATCCCGGATCAGGTGGCTGAGGCCGTTCAGATAGGCCGCGCTCCAGCCTTGAAATGCTGGATCCGGATGCCCAACCCGTGGCACCGGTTTGGATTTTGACCATGGCCTCATGTACAGGTTGTCGGCATGTGATCATCATCGGACTCCCCTCGTCACCGGCTGATCTTCTGGTGATACGCCTCACCCTGCTCGCCGCCGCCAAAGACAAACTCGAGTTTCCCGTCGCCGTCGATATCCAGCAACCGGTCGTCGATCGACAATCTGGGGAGCATGACTCCGGTGTACCGGACGCCGATGTTCCCTCCATGGCCGCACGGCTCGAAAATTCTCCCCTGGAAATGGTCCCGCTGGGCCGCCAGCACGAGCTGTTTCGTACCGACGTCCATGAAATCGAAGACGCCGGCCTGGATCTGCACGTGGGAGTTGACATAGAAGTCGAATTCGTGCCCCTGCACCGGGAGTGGCCTCATGGGCGTGAGGACCGGCAGCCTATCCTGGTCCAGACCTGTGTTCAGCAGGTAGTAGAACCCACCGCCGGGATTGGGGTCGGATTCGATGCCTTTCTGGTAACTCACGCCGCCCACGACCAGGTCTTCTCTGCCGTCGCCGTTCAGGTCCATGCCGCCGGCGCAGGCCCGGTTATGGACCTTGATGACCTTGCCCTCGCTGTCTTTCAAGGGCCCTACCGACTTGTACTTGCATGCACCGCCAGTTCCCAAGGGGCGCTCTTCGATGAGCAGATAGAGCAGTCCCTTGTCGGTACCCGCGATAAGGTCCTGCCGGCCGCTGCTGTCGAAATCCCACCGGCAGGCCCGATGAAATCCGCCGGATTTCATATCATTCGGGTCAGTCTCGCTTTCCATCCAGAAACTTCCGCTCTGGTCCTGGACGGTGATGGTATCGGTCGATGGGGCCAGTCTGACCTCCTCGCCTGAACCAATGATTCTCTCGCACGAACCCCCTTGTCAGCGGGGGGCGGATGCTGGGGGCACGGGCAGCCCGTTTCCGGAGCGAATCTCCCGCGGGCGTAGTCGCCGCACAGGAATCGGACGGATACCGGCCCCTCGGGGGCACTACGTGCCGATACGGCCCCAGAAGGGCCGATTCGGCGCGTTAACGAGCCTGTTGGGGCCCCTATTCAGGCCATCGCAGGCGTGGGTGCCTCGGCGGCGCGCAACGTGGCCATCACCATTCGCTTGATGTTGCAGCTAAGCGCCTTCAGATAGGTAGCCAGCACCACGCGGGGGCGACCCCGCACCCGCAGATGTCCGAGCCCATGACCGCGCTTGAGTTCAGAATTGGTCGCCTCAATGCCGGCGCGTATCGCATAGCGTTCGCGGAAGGTCGCACCGGTCTGCGCGCGCCGGCGACGCGCCAGGTG
>SLHA01000048.1 GCA_007136405.1 Candidatus Latescibacterota bacterium | reverse complement strand
TGCGCAATTGCCGGCGCTCGGGCGCTCCGTTTTCCGGGTCATTCCACATCCATGGTGAAGCGTCGCCAACCGCCGTCAAGCGAAACGCACGGATAGCGCATGAGCAGGATGTTCGTCATGGTATTCGCAAAAAATACGGCTACAATGAGATGCTCATATTACTCGATACAATCATGCAAGTATGGTGTGCCCCGGTATACCGGGACAGGGTTTCTGCGGTGTATTCAGGGTTGATCGGTCAGCCGTACCGGTTTCCCGCCTTCCGACTGCAGATAGTCGGCGTGGTGACCTCTGCCGGTCCGTCGCAGGCGTTCGCAGTAGCGCTGCCACGATTCGCTGCGTTCATTGGCGTGAAGCGGACCGCCCTCGGCGATGATGCCCCAGAAGGGATCCCCCCTCAACCCCTCGCGCATGCGTTCACCCATCCACCGGTCCATCAGCATCAGTCCGTGACCGACCAGGTCCGGCCGCTGCGCCGCCAGGTTGGTGGTCTGGTGCGGATCTGCCTCCAGGTCGAAGAGCATGTATTCGGGGAATGCCTTCATGCCCGTGTGGTAGGTGCGAATGAGGATATACCGATCCCAGCGGGCACTGCGTTGGCAGCTCCACGCCCCCTGGCTCAGGATCAGGCAGTCGCGACCGGCATCCACCGGCGAAGAGAGCGAATCGGCAAAGCTCCGGCCGTTCCATTCCGCCGGCGCCCGGCCGTCGACCAACTCGGCCAGGGTGGCGGTCAGATCCAGGTTGTAATGCAGACCGTGCCGTTGCTGGCCGGCCTGGTCCTCGGTGATACCCGGCCAGCGCACGATCAGCGGAATCCGGTTGCAGATGTGGTCCGCAGTCTGGTGGTCCCCCCAGACGTTCAGTTCGCCGTGGTTTTCGCCGTGATCCGAGCTGATGATGATGGCAGTGTCCGCGTAGATGCCCAGGCGTCTGAGATCCGCCACGAGCTTGCCCACGTAGTGGTCGGCGTAATGGATGCCGGTGTCGTACCCGTCATAGTGCGCCTTGGCGTCGTCCAGATTCCGGATGCTGCCCCGGCCCATCCGCCAGCGCGGTGGTAGCTGGTCGGTGATATCCGGAACCTCGCTGGCGCTGTGCGGACCATAGCTGGCCTGCTGACGTTCGAGCATCTCCGGCGTGATCCAGTCTTCGATCGGCTCGCCGGCAAAGGGATTGCCGTATTCCTCCGGGTGATCGTAGGGTGTGTGCGGATCCCAGAAGTTGACGTGCAGGAACCAGTTGTCGGCGCGGCCGTTGGCCTCCAGCCAGCGTCTGGCCGGAGGGTATACCTCATCCGCGTTGTCCAGACCGCCGCCGCCGGTATCGTAGGTTTCCTGAAACCCGTACACGAAGTGGTACGACGTGTGGCGGTTGGCGAAGGGGCTGATGCTGACGGTGTGCAGCCCGGCCTGGCGCAGTATGGTGCCCCAGGCAGTGCCGGCCCATTGTGACCGAAAGCCGCGGGAGGCGCCCGGCAACGGCAGGTCGGCATACTCGCCGCCGTGGTTGATGGCCCCGGTGCAGATTCCGAAGCGCCCCGTGGACAGGGCGGTTCGACTGGGCAGACAGGGGGTGTCCGGAGCGTAGCAGTTGGTGAAACGCACGCCTTCAGCGGCGATGGCGTCCATGTTCGGCGAGGTCTGCCGGTGATAACCGTAGCACGACAGGTGATCCGGTCGCAGAGTGTCGATGTCGATGTACAGGATTCTCATGGTTGCGTTCCTTCCGGGCGGACCTACCTGGTATTGCCGGGTAGGTCCGCCGGGTGTGTGTGCGTTTGGGGGGCAGCCTGCCGCTTATCTTCTCGCGCTCTATGGCGCGCTCCGAAGCGCGGCCGCCTTGTCAACCGCGGACGCGCAGGCGCAGATCCTGCGCCGGGGCAGAGGCCCGCAACGGTACGATCACCACGATGCGTCCTTCGGAGGCAGTGGCGCCGCCGTCCTTTCGGTACGGATTATGCGGTAATACCGGCCAGCACACACGACTGTCTCCGGGTATCTCCAGGCGCCAACCGGCGTGTTCCAACCATTGCGGATCGGACCAGTCGAATGCGCCTTCGTCCAGGGCATCGATCATACCCACAGCGCTGCGCACCGGCTGCCCCATGCGGGGGAGCAGGGTGACATGCGCCTCCACCGGCAGGTCGTCAGAGGCGGCGGTGGTCAGCGAGATCGTGATTTCAGTCGGGCTTTCCGGACGTAGCGTGATTCGGCAGGGCTGATCGCCGTAGGCCAGTTCGAGGCCGACGTGCTCCGGGTTGGCCTCCAGCCGCGCGTGGTTCGGCGTATGCACCAGACCCGGGCGAGGGCTGAAATCCGGGTTGGCGTCGCCGGGCACATGGCGGAGCAAGGCTGGGTCGCCCACCGTGAAAGTGCTCCACAGGGGCTGCAGCTTGGTGTTGCCGCCGCCGACGATCAACCCGGTGGAATCATGGAACAAGCTGACGACATTCTGCCGGTCCTGGCCCCAGCGGTTCTGCGGCACCGGTGCCGTAAACGCCGACAAGGCCATGAACCACGGACGTTGCCGCCGCATCAGTGCCTGATCGCCCATCCAGTACGTGTGCTCGTCCCGGCTGGCCGCGGTTTCGATCTTCTCGCCATCCGCGCCGTACAACAGCAGGTGGGCGGCGTAGTCCGCATCGAAGGCGCGGCCGGCTTCCAGGTAGAGACGATGTTGCCGGGCCAGAAAACCCCTTCCGGCGGCGGTATGGGCAAACCCGGCATTACCCAGGCGGATGCCGGCATGGTACGGGTTGCGGCCGTCCACCGTCTCCACCAGACTGCCGTCTGGATAGGTGCATGCGGCGTGGTATGCCGCCGCCCGCTGCAGGGCGTCAAGGACGGTGTCATCGTTGGACAGCGCGTAATACACCCCCAGAGCTTCCACATAAACAAAATTGTACGCCACTACGGGTCCCTGGTGCTCTGCCCACCAGCCGTACGGCGACTGTTCGGCGGCCACCCGATGCAGGAACTCCCGCGCCTGTACGATCCAGGCCGGCCGGTCGAAGACCGTGCCGGCGCAGTACAGCCCCATGGCGTGATGGGCCGGGATGTTGTGGACATGGTTCAGCGCCGTGGCTGCAATGCCCTCGTATCCCCGCAGCAGCGCCGCCGACCACTGCTCCCGGGAGCGCTGATCCATGGCCTGGCGCACCTGGGCGAAGGCCCGCACCCAACGGCTGTATACCCAGGGCATGTAGATCTGCCCCCAGGTGGAATGGTCCTTTTTCCGGAAGGTGAACATGCCCTTGTCGTCCTGCGCGGCGATCAGGGCGTTGCCGCCGCGGACGATGGCCGCCAGCACCTCGTCGCGCTGGTAATGCGTACTCTCCGGCAGGGACCAGGCCGCTGCCAGGGCAAGCAGTACGTTCTGATCTGTGCTGATCCAGGGTTCCGTGCCGAACTGGCCGTGGGGTCTCTGTTCCGCCAGCAATCGGGGCACAGCCCGGTCCAGGGCGTCCAGCAGCTGCGGTTCGCGCTTCCATGCCATGTGGATCGGTCCTTTCTGTGCCAGTAAACCCGCCCGGGCCGCTGCCGCCACGGATCGACACGCCGGCATACCTCCGGTTGCGGCAGCGGATTCCAAGGATAATATTGATAGCCTGCCGTATCAAGCTTGTGCTGGAGCACCCATCGGGTGATGCGGCGCCTGCGGTGTACGCCGGGCATGGTGCGTAAAAGGGAGCCGGAAAAGGGTGTCCGGTGAACGGACTCGAAGATTGGGAGCATACGTGGCGGGTGGTATGAGGACGGTGCTTTCACCGCATGCACGTATCGGCAACAGCAAGGCTGGACCGTTTCACAGCAGCTGGCCGGGTGTGGTATTGGTGCTGCTGGTGGTCAGCTTCATATATGCTCCGGCGCTCGATTATCCCTTCCATTTCGACGACATCCATTCGATCGTAGACAACCCGCATATCCGCTCCCTGCGGAGCATACCGGCACATTTCGCCAGTGGTGCCACCTTCTCCCGCGAACCCTCGGGAGCGATGTACCGGCCGCTGGTTCTGGTCAGTTATGCCTTCAACCACGCCTGGAGCGGCTATGAAATATGGTCCTACCGGGCGGTCAATATTGCCGTTCACGCGGCAAACGGGCTGCTCGTCGTAGCGTTGCTGCGCGTTATGGGCCTCTGCGGGTGGGCGGCTGTAGCTGGAGCCAGTCTGTTCCTGCTGCATCCGGTCAACGTGGAAGCGGTCGTGTACATCAGCAGTCGTTCGGAATCGATGTGTGCAGCGGGCTTCCTGTTCAGTCTGCTGGCATATGAGAAGGCGTTCCGGGCCACAGGACGGAGCCGGATAGGGTGGCGTGCGGCCAGTCTGGCCGGTTTTGGTGCCTCGCTGTTGTCCAAATCCGTCGGCATTGGGCTGCTTCCCGTGCTGCTGGCCCGTGAATTGCTGGCATCAGAGCGGGGAGGGTCGGGCAGATTTGGAGTCCGTGGGGGCGCAGCGGGCGGTCACGCCACGGGGGCGCAGCCGGGAGATCCGCGGGGTGGTTGGGAAGCGGTTTCCGGAGCCGATGATCGCCTCACTGCTTTTGCGGCCTTGTTCGGTTCGCTGGCCCACCCGCTGAGATCCGTGCTTCGGCACCAGTGGCCGTACTGGCTGGTGGCACTGCCGTACCTGATCGGCATGCGCTATCTGATCGATGCCGCGCTGATCTCGCATCCAGTGCGCAGTCTCAGTGTGCAGCTGCTCACCCAGCTCAAGGCTCTGGTCTACTACACACTGATGCTGATCATGCCGGTCCGGTTGACGGTGGAACACGCCTTCTCGCTGGCCTCCGGCTGGCAGGAACCCGCCGTGGTGTTGTCCGGTGGCCTGCTGTTATCCATGTCGCTGCTGGGTGTGGGCATGCTCCGGAGGCGGTTCGCCGGCAGGCGCGGAACGGGCTTTGGGGCCTTTCCGGATCATGCGGGATGCACCCCGTATGGTCCGCCTCTGCCGGTGGAAACGGGAGAGAGGCCGGCACATCCCGGCAAGGAGTTGGGCTCCAGCAACTTATCTGGCGGTCATAGCGCTTTCTGGCTGGTTTTTCCGTTGCTGGTGCTGTTACCCACCCTTGTCGTGCCGTTGAATGTGCTGGTGAACGAGCATCGCCTCTACCTGCCCACCGTGGCACTGGCAGCACTGATGGCGCTGGCTGTGGGCAAGATGCCGCGGCATCACGGATCCGGCCGTCGCATGGTGGCGGCGCTGGCAGTCTGGCTGCTGACTGCTTCAGTGTTGACCAGTCAGCGTACTGCCGTGTGGGCGAGTGTGGAGTCTTTGTGGCAGGATGCACTGGTCAAGGCCGCCACCATGCCCCGTCCACATATCTATGTGGGCGATGAACAGGCGCGGAACGGACGGTTAGCGAAGGCGTTGCGTGCCTACCGGCAGGCACTGACGGTGAATCCCTTGTTGCTTACCGCCCGCGAACGGGTGGTCGTACACAACAATACAGGTGCCGTCCTGCTCAGTGCCGGTGACTATGTTGCCGCTGTCGAACACTATCAGCAGGCGTTGCAGCTGGACCCGGGGTACGCGCTGGCACAGGAGGGTCTGGAAGTCGCGGCGGCCAGGCTCCAGCGGGAACACAGCCCGGAAGCGGATAGACTGCGCCAATTGGGCCTGAAGCTGATGGTCGACGCGCAGCTGGACGAGGCCATCACGCATTTGCGCCAGTCCTTGTGGCTGCAGTCGGATCCGCAGACCTGGATGGCGCTGGCCATGGCATACGAACGGCAAGGCGCGAACGATCAGGCGGCGCGTACCTATGCCGTGCTGGCCAACCTGGCACGGGGACAGCCGTACGCCGAAACGGCGCTTCGACGACTGCAGGTACTGGGTCGCGACGAATAACCGGAGCACGGACGCAGGGCGATGGCGATGACGGGGGTGCCGACCAGGTTCAGTGTCCGGGATAGGCGGCGGAAAACCAACGTGAGAATGCTTTTCCCGTGCCGGTTTCGTGCCAAGGTCGTGCTGTTGTTTCTGTTGCTTGGTGTGGGCCTCTATGCCAACAGTCTGAGCAATCCGTTCCACTACGACGATCTGCATTCCGTGCGGTACAATCCGCACATCCGCCGCCTGGACGCCGTGCCTGCTTTTTTTCTGGATCCGGGCACCTTCTCCGGCCGCCTGGAAGGTTTCATGTTCCGGCCGGTACTGCTGGTGACCTATGCGTTGAATTATGCCATCCATGGACAGCAGGTGGAGGGCTACCGGTGGGTGAATCTGCTGTTGCACATCGGCTGTACCCTGCTGTTCTACCGGCTCTGTCAGCAAATCGGCGCCGATGCGCCGGCATCCTGGGCGGCGGCGTTACTGTTTCTGCTGCACCCGTTGCACGCCGAACCGGTGAACTACATCAGCGCGCGATCGGATCTGCTGGTCAGCTTTCTGTACTTGCTGGCCATGGTGCTGTCGTGGCCGCAATCGGCATGCGCGGCCGCGCGTTCAGGCGCACAGGGCCGCACACAGCAGCCATCGGATGACCCCGCAGTATACGGCGCGGCGCAAGAAGGGGCACCACGTGCGGCACGGTCGTGGCGCCGCTGGTGGGCCGTGCCCGTGTTCGGCGCGGCGTTGCTGACCAAGTCGGTGGCCATCACGTTTCCGGTGGTCCTGGCGCTGGCTACGTGGTCGAGCCTGGGGTGGACACAACTGCGCCGCGACCGGGTCTACTACGCCGTACTTTGCGTGCCGGTCCTCGCATACCTGGTGTTGATCTGGTCCAACCGCTTTCTGCCCAGATCGCTGGCCAGCATGCCGCGGACGCTGGATGCGCAGTTGTGGACACAGATCAAGGCTCTGATCTACTATCTGCGCCTGGCGGTCTTTCCGGTGGGATTGACGGTGGAGCATCCCTTCACGGTAAGCTCACAGCCGCTCGATCCCGTCGTCATCACCGCGGCCTTGCTGGTCGTCTCGCTTATGGCCTTGGCGTTGATCCTTCACGCCCGGTTGGTGGTATTGGGCCTGTTGGTGTTCGGCGTGGTGCTGCTGCCCGCCTCGTTGATGCCCCTGAATATCCTCGTCAGCGAACGGCGCGTGTACCTGGCCCTGGGCGGCTTGCTGCTGGTGGCTGGATGGATCTGGCAGACGTTCAGTCGGCAGCGGCGTCGCGCCGCAGTGTCAGGTATCCTATGGCTGGCGCTATTGCTGGTATTGGCGTGGCAGCGCAACCAGACGTGGTCCAGCGATATCCGGATATGGACCGAGGCGGTGGAGCGAGGGCCTTACATGCACCGTTCACGGGTCAATCTGGGACTGGCGTACGAACGCGCCGGAAAGCTCGATGTCGCGCTCGAACACCTCCATGTCGGGCTGCAGCTGCGTGACGATCACGGCGAGTCCTGGGTGGCGGTCGGCAACATCCAGCGGGCACTTGGACGGACAGAGCAGGCAGAAGCCGCCTATCAGCGCGCTCTGATCCTGCAACCGGCGCTAGCCGGGGTGTACCACAATCTGGCCAACATCGAATTCGTCGACCGGGGGACGGTGGAAACAGCCTTGCCGCTGTACGAGAAGGCACTCGATCTCGACCCTCATCTGGTGCAGGCACGCAACAACTACGGGCAGGCGCTGGAGGTGCTGGGGCAGTTCGAAGCGGCATACGTCCAGTATCGCCGCGCCGTGCAGGATTCCCTGTACTGGGTTCACCCGCGGGATCCGGAGCTCGGAGGAGCCTGGTACAACCTGGCCCGGCTGCTTGACCGGAAAGGAGACCATAAGGCCGCGTTGTACGCCTATCGAAGCGCTCATACTATCCTGCGCGCGGCGCCGGAGTTTGCCGCATACGCGGCCGCCGCCCAAAACGCCATCGCGAGGCTGGAGGATGCTGGCCCATGACGGAGCGCCGCAGCGCCAGGCAACGCCCATGGTCAGAACGCCGCTCAAGACCCCACGGTCAGAAAACCGGTCACCGGCAGGCAGGCGTCGAACAGAAGCGGTTCGGGAGATGAAGACCTGTTTCGTGTCCTGCCAATACCCGCCGTTGTCGCGCACGCTGCGGCGGTACAAATTCGCCCGGTACCTGGCTGACGGCGGGCTGCAAGTCGAAGTGGTTGCCCACGGCAACATATCGCGGGCGCTGGGCACGTTCAGCCAGGATCCCAGCATGGTGGCGCCTGCAGCCGACCTGCCCGTGCACCGGCCGCGGGCCATGCCCTGGCACCTGCTCGGAGAGCTCCTGTATCGGACCGGTCTGGCTCCATGCCCATATGTGAACTGGTACGCTCCAGCGGTCCGCGTCGCCTGTCGCGTGGCCGCCTCAAGGCGCGCCGCCGTCGTCGGTGTATATCCGCCACTGGTCAATCTGCTGGTGGCGTATCGCACAGCGCAGCGCACCGGAGCCCGGCTGGTACTGGATTTTCGCGATGAGTATCGCGGTCTGTCGCGTGGTCTCCAATTTCCCTGGGCGCGCTACTGGGAGCGGCGACTGGTGACTGCGGCCGATCTGGTGTCGGCCGCCACGGAGCCGGTTGCCGTCAGTCTACGCGATCGGTACGGGTTGCCCGCGGAACGATTGCACCTGACGCCTAATGGATACTGGGAGGATGTGCCGGCAGCCGCCAGCTACCGGACGCGCGAAACGGTGCATGTGGTTTATGCCGGCGCCTTGTCACCGGTCCAGGGCATAGACCTGCTGTGCGCCGCGATGCGCCGGTTGCAGTCCGAGCAGCCGGAGGTGGCCCGGCGCCTGCGTGTGACCGTATATGGGCCGGAAAATCTGTACCTGAGGCGTCGTCTGCGGCCGCTGCTGGATGGCGCTGGGATGCGTTTCGGGGGTTTCCTAAATGCCGCCCAGGTGTCGCCGGTACTGCTCGATGCCGATGTATGTTACGTGAGCCTGGCTTCCGACCAACATGCCTACGCGGTACCCGGCAAACTGTACGAGTGCATCGCACATGCCCGGCCCATACTGGCGGTGCTGCCGCCGGGAACCGCGCGCTCCATCATCGAAGACCATGGCTTCGGGCTGGTGGCGAACTGCGGCTCGGTGGAGATGCTTACCGGCCAGCTGCTGGCCATGCTCGATCCGGAGCGCCGGCAGGGTTGTTTCGAGCGTCTGCTGGCCAGCCGGGAAGCCTATGCGGCAAGGCCGCAGTTCTTGTCGCTGGCGCGGCGCCTGCGGGAACTGGAATGAGGGCAGCCCACGCCTGTATTTGGCGGATAACGAGATGAACGGCAGTCCGCGAACGTGGAAAGAGAAGGTTCTGGACCCTCGCGCCACCGGTGTACTGCTGTTGGGTGTGGTCGTCGCGGTGTATGCCAACAGCTTGAATAACGGCTTCCATTTCGATGACGAGCATTCACTGACCGCCAATCCGGCGGTTCGCCGGATTGGCAACATACCGGCGTTTCTGACCGACCCCGGCCTGTTCTCCCGCGATCCGGGCAGTGGTATGTACCGGCCGCTGGTGTTGATCAGCTACACGCTCACCTATGCAGTGGCAGGTTATTCCGGACCGGCCTTCCACGCCGTCAACGTGATCGTTCATGCGCTGGTGGTACTACTGGCCGCTGCCTTGCTGCGGCAGGTGTACGGCGATGCCCGGGCCGCGTTGCTGGGGGGGCTCCTGCTGGCGGTACATCCGCTGGCCAGCGAGCCGGTGAATTATATCAGCAGCCGTTCAGAGTCCATGGCCGCAGCCGGATACGTGGCCGCTGTGCTGCTCCACCGCCGGTCCGGAGGGCGGGTGGGCTGGCCGTCGCTGCTGGCCTTCGGGGCGGCGCTGTTGAGCAAATCCACGGCCGTCACCTTGCCGCTTGTGCTGCTGGTGCATGATCGCATGATGGGATGGGGGAGCGGGAGTGCCAGCCGGCAGGCCGGGCCACCGCCGGACCCGGCATTTCGCCCAGCGGGACTGCGGTCAGTCCGCCTGCATCCAGGCGCAGTCGACGCCTCAGCGACCGCGCCCGCCGGTGCCGCCGCCGTTGTCCCGGCAGCGGATACCTGCCGGGATATCGTCCGTCGCTACGGCGCCTACTGGCTGCTGGCCGGTATCTATGTGCTGGGCACCCGGACGCTGCTGCTGCGGGCCACTACGACGGCGCCGGTGCGCCCCTTGATCGAGCACTGGCTGATCCAGACAAAGGCACTGGCGTACTACATCCGTCTGCTGATGTTCCCGCAGCCGCTGAGCGTCGAGCACCAGTTCAGCACCGCCGCGGGCTGGACGGATCCGGCGCTCCTGGCGGCACTGGCGTTGTCGGGCACGCTGGTCTGGCTGATTCGTCGCCAGCGGATTGCCGTATTCTGGTGCGTCTGGATGCTGCTGGCCCTGTTACCCACGCTGGTGGTACCGCTCAATGTCCTGGTCAACGAACGCCGGCTGTACCTGCCGCTGGTCGCCGGTACCGGCTGGCTGATCGGACTGTTACGGGACCATATATGGCGTCTCCGGAACACCATGGGGGCATGGATGCTGCTGTCGCTGTTGGCCATCCTTACCGTACAGCGCAACACGGACTGGAGCAGCACGGAGAGGTTGTGGACGCAGGCCCGGCGGGTATCGCCGCAAGCGGTAAGGCCGCATCTGCGGTTGGGCAGTGTGTACCGGGAGGCGGGATGGATAGATCAGGCTCGAACCGCCTATCTGCGGGTTCTGGACCTGGATTCGACCAACGCCGCGGCGTACAACAATCTGGGCAACCTGTACGAGGCAGAGGGTCATGCCGGGGCTGCCAAACAGGCCTATGCCCAGGCTTTACGTCTGCAACCGCACTATGTCGAGGCTCAGGTCAACCTGGCAGCGCTGTACAGCCGGTCTGGACGCTTGAACGAAGCGATCGCACTGCTGGAAGCAGCCCGGCAAGCCGGCGGCGAACGCCCGGCATGGCTCAACAACCTGGGCACGACCTACCTCCGCGCGGAACGCTATGACGCGGCCATCGGGGTGCTGCAGCAGGCCGTTGCGCTTGAACCGGATCACGCGGGCATGCGCTACAACCTGGCGGGAGCGCTGGCCGGCACGGGACGGCTGGAGGCGGCCGAGGCCGCGTTCCGCGCGGCCCTGCAGCTCGATCCCGCACACGCGGGAGCGCATGTCCGGCTGGGTGAACTGCTGCAGCAACAGGGCAGGGATCAGGAGGCAGCGCGGGCCTACCGGAACTTTCTGCAGCATTGGCACGGAGAAACGTCGACGGCGGATGTCGTGCAGCAGCGTCTGCGCCAGCTGGAGCGAGCGGAATGAACGGCGCGCTGGCGGGGCGGTTAGCGGCGCAGCCGTGCTGACTGGTTGCCGGCGCAGCGGATGCAGGTCCAATGAACGTAGAACCGTTCTGCTGATGGAAGTGGCGCTCGAATCGACCTGTCCACCTGCCACTGGCTGAGGATGCCTTGAAGATGCCTCCCATGAACCGCTGGTCGTTCCGGTTGACGCTACTGGTGCTGCCGGTGCTGGTTTACTTGAATGCCCTGGATGGACCCTTCGTGTACGATGACCTGCATTCGATTGCCGACAACCCTCATATCCGGCAGCTGCGGAACGTGCCGCGCTTCTTCGTCGAACCGGAACTATTTTCGGTCCACCCGGCCAATGCCATGTACCGCCCGTTGCTGCTGGTGACCTATGCTGTCAATCATGCCGTCAGCGGATCAGCCGTCTGGAGTTACCACGTAGTCAACGTGTCCTTGCACGCACTGGCCACACTAGTGCTGTTTTTCCTCGGGTCGCACTGCTTGCGTACGCCGCATGCCGCCGCTGGAGCGGCGCTGCTGTTCGGTCTTCATCCCGTCAACACGGAAACGGTGAACTACATCAGCAGCCGTTCGGAGTTGCTGGCCGGGTTGTTCGTGCTGCTCGGTCTGTGGGCTTATCTGGCCAGGCGGCCACGGACGCTGCCGGAGTCGTCTCAACCACCGGCGCCATGCTTCTCCGGAGATGCGCTGCAGCCGCCGCGCGCCGCGCCGGACACCGACTCAGCCGGTCGTCCGGTGGCCCGGCGCTCCTGGCGGGTGTGGGGATCCGGCCGCCCCACGTGGGTCGTCGCTGCCCTGGTATGTGGCCTGCTTGCCAAATCCGTGGCCATCGTCCTTCCCGTCCTGCTGGCCGTTCATGATCTGGTGTGCGACCGGCCGGCCCTGCGTCGCGAGCGCCGGTTGTACGGCGCCATGGCCCTGGTTGGCTGCGTCTATCTGGGCGTCGTGTGGCGTTTTTTCCGGAAAGCGATGGTGGATGCTCCGGTGCGTCCCTACCACGAGCAGATCTGGACTCAAGTCAAGGCCCTGGTCTTCTATCTGGAGAGTCTGGTCTGGCCATCGGCGCTGAGTGTGGACCATCAGTTTCTGGTGTCCACCAGTCCTCGAGATCCAGTCGTAGTCGCGGCCCTGGCTCTGATGGTTTCGCTCGGCGTGTTGGTCTGGAAGGGAAGGGCGGCCCATGGGATGGGTCTGGTGAGCTATGGTTGGACGCTGGTGGTATTGGCGCCGGCTTCGCTGGTACCGTTGAACGTCCTGGTCAACGAACGCCGGTTGTACCTGCCGGTGGCGTTCTTCGCGCTGAGTGTCGCCGCGCTGCTGGAGGTGGCGGTCGCCAGCGGGTACCGGCGGCAAAGGGTGGCCGGCGCAGCGCTGGCGACTCTGTTGTGCCTGGGCGCGTCCACCTGGCAGCGCAACCGGGTATGGGCTGATCCACTGGTGCTATGGTCTGACGCGGCTCGCAAGGCGCCGCTGATGGCGCGTCCACAACTGCTCAAGGCTCAGGCCCTGGCGGATGCGGGCCAAGCACCGGCTGCCGTGGCAGCGCTGAACCGGGCGCTGGCGCGTGACCCAGCTTTCATACCGGCGTATGACAAGATGGCGGCGTTGCTGCGCCGGCAGGGGGATTTCCCGGGCACCGAGCAGGCGCTGTGGGCCGGTATTGCCCGCGATTCCACCGCGGTGTCTCTCTGGCAGTCGTTGGGCGAACTCCGGCAGGCCCAGCAGCGCTGGGCCGAGTGCGCCGCCGCCTACGCGCGTGCCGCGCAACTGTCTTCACAAGATCCGGCTATATGGAACAACCTGGGCAACGCCTACCAGATGCTGGAGACCATCCAACCGGCACTCGCGGCGCACCGCCGCGCCCTGGAGCTGGATCCGGCCGATCCCCGCACCTGGTTGAACCTGGGCAATGCCTACATGACGGCTGGACAGCTGCAGCAGGCGATCGCGGCCTACGAAAACGCCATCCGCCATGGTCCCCGGTATGCCCCTGCCTGGCTCGGTCTGGGCAGTGCCAGGGAGCGCTCCGGTGCATACGGGGAGGCCATCAACGCGTACCGGCGCGGAGGACGCCTGGATTCCCGGTTCGAGGAGTTCGCAGCCGCCCGTGTCGAGGCTCTGGAGGGAGCGACTGATGCGCCGTGAATGGCCTGTTGCCGTCTGCATCGTCGCGCTGACCCTGGCGGTGTACGCCAACGCTTTCAACGGCACCTTCCACTACGACGACTTCCATTCGGTGGTGGACAATCGGGCCACACGCGAGGTGGCCAACATACCGCGCTTCTTCACGGATCCCGGGCTCTTTTCCGCGGATTCGAACCGCGGCATGTACCGTCCGCTGCTGCTGGTCACCTACACCCTGAACTATGCGGTAACCGGTGATAGGGCCCGCGGTTTCCTGGTGCTCAACTGGCTGCTGCATTGCGGTTGTGCGTTGCTGGTGTGGCGCCTTGCACGCCACCTGCATCATGACGACGAGCAACCGGCGCAAGCAAGCGGCTCACCACCGCCGGCGCAAGCAGGGGGTTCGCCACTGCCGGCGCAAGCAAGCGGCTCACCACCGCCGGCGCAAGCAGGGGGTTCGCCACTGCCGGCGTCTGCGGCCGCTCTACCATCGTCCGGGTGGGCCTGGCCGCCGCGCTGGTGCTCCGGGCAGACGTCTGCCCTGGTGGCCGCTCTGTTTTTCGCCCTGCATCCGGTCGCTACTGAGCCGGTGAACTATATCAGCAGCCGGTCGGAGTCGCTGGCGGCGTTGTTCTACCTGTTGGTGTTGTGGTTGCACGTGCGCGATCGCCGGAACAGGGTCTGGCCAAGGTGGGGGTTGGTCGCGTATGCTGGCGGGCTGCTGGTCAAGTCCGTGGTCATCACCGCACCCGTGTGCCTGATGGCCCATGATCTGCTGATGCAAGGGCGGCTGCGCCCGATACGTCGTTACCTTCCTTATGCCGCGCTGGCCACGGGCTATCTGGCGCTGATCGTCGCCAATGGGTTCCTGACGGCTTCGCTGGCCGCGCCGGCGCGCGACTGGGAAGCACAGGTATGGACCCAGGTCAAGGCGCCGGTCCATTATCTGCTGACGTTGATCGTGCCAGTGCGACTCAGCGTGGAACCGCAGTTCGCCACCAGTCACGAACTCCTTAAGGGCCCGGTTATCGCTGCCGTCCTGGTCATCGCCGCCGGCTCAGGGGTCATGTGGCGAACGCGGCAGAGCCGGCCGCTGCCGGCCTTTGCCGTGGCCTTCGGCATCATCACCATGACGCCGGCCACGGTCATGCCGCTGAATATGCTGGTCAACGACCGTCGGTTGTACCTGCCCCTGGCCGGTATGGCCTGGCTGTTGTCCAGTCTGGCGTGGCGCCGCCGTGCGATCTTCCCGGTCCTGTTCGTGCTATGTTTGTTGACCGCACAGCGCAACGCGGTTTGGCGCAACGAGGTGAGCCTGTGGCAAGATGCGGTACGAAAGGGGCCTCTGATGTATCGAGCCCAGACCAATCTGGGCCGGGCACTGCAGTTGAATGGAGAGGCAACCGGAGCGCTGGCGGCGTACCGGCGAGCGCTGGATCTGCGTCCGGGACATGCCGATGCCTTGAACAACCTGGGAACGGTGCTGCAGCAGAAAGCGTTGACCGCGGCGCACCCGGCGCAGCAGGATTCACTGCTGATGGCCGCGCTGGACCATTATGATCGGGCGCTGCGGATCGACCCGTCGCGTCCCCTGGTGTTGCAGAACAAGGCCGATGCCCTGGTCCGGGCCGGCAGGGTGGATCGAGCGGTAGAGGTATACCGGCAGGCATTACGGCTGGCGCCCGAACACGGGGCCATCTGGGCCAACTATGGTCAGGCTCTATACGCTGCTGATCGACTGGATCAGGCGCGAGCGGCTTTTTTGCGCGCTATCGAACTTTGGCCGGAGCAACCCGAGCCGTACAACAACCTGGGTAATGTTTACCATCGTCGCGGCCAATCCGAACGCGCCGCCATCTGGTACGAACAGGCGCTGACACGACGGCCCGCGGACCGCGCCCGGGTGCTGCTCAACCTGGCCGGTACGAACCGTGATATGAAGCGGCTGGAAACGGCGCGGCAACAGGTGAACCAGGTGTTGGAGCTGGAGCCCGATCTACCGGCGGCGCTTTTCGAGCTGGCCCGAATCGAACGTGCGGCAGGGGATTGGGAGGCAGCGATACGGCCTCTGCGAACCCTCGTCCAACAGGATTCAACGCATTTACCGGCTCAGGCCGAATGGGGCGAGATCCTTGCTGCCGCTGGAGCGCACGCGCAGGCCATAGAGCAGTTCGAGGCTGCACTCGAGCATGATGCACGTTACGGTCGCGCCTTGTTCGGTCTGGGCGGCAGTGCCTACGCACTGGGGCGCCGCGAGCAGGCACGGGCAGCGTATCAGTCCTTCCTGCAGGTCTGGGATCGTGACGACCAACGCCGCAACGTGGCGCAACGGCGGCTGACCACACTGCGGAGCGATCCATGATCCAGGCATCGTCGACATCGTCGCCTAAGCGGTCACCGATCTACTGCGTCGCCTGGAGGCGTCTGTGCGATGATCGGGGTGCCATGGGGGAGGCCACGAATCCATGGGCGGATAGCCGGAAACCCGGTCGCCGTGCAAAGCCGTATCGGACATGCCGTTTGACACCCATCCAACCAGCTCGCGATCGCAGCCCGGCGATGTGTGATACGGCAGTCCAGCGACTGCCGGAACCGAGGGAGAACAGGAGATGAGATACGGCTGGCTGGCGATCGTCGCCGCGGGCGCCATCGTCTATGCCAATTCGTTGGACAACAGCTTTCACTACGACGACGAGCACTCCATTCAGCACAACATCCACCTGCGCAGCCTGGCCAATGTGCCGCGTTTCTTCATCGACCCGGCCATGTTCTCGGTGGATGCCGACAAGGCGATGTACCGGCCGCTGTTGCTGGTGACCTATGCTTTGAATTTCGCTGCCGGCAGCTACGAGGTTGCCGGCTTCCGTGCGGTCAACATCCTGCTGCATGTGCTCTGCGCTCTGACCGTCGGGGCCCTGGCGCGGCGGTTGAGTGATTGTCCGCATACCGGCCTGCTGGCGGGACTGCTGTTCGCCGTGCATCCTCTGGGCACAGAGCCGGTGAACTACATCAGCAGCCGCAGCGAGAGCCTGGCGGCCTTGTTTTTCCTCCTCGGTGTCTGGCTGTACGTGCGGGCGTCGCAGGAGGGGAACGCTGACGGGAGGGGCTTGACCCTGCTCGCCATGGCCCTGGGATTGCTGAGCAAGGCGACGCCGATCACCATGCCAGCGGTATTGCTGGCCTATGATCTTGTCCATGGCACTGCGTCGCCATGGAGGACCCGGGTGCAGTCGCTGGTGCGGCGCCACTGGCCTTTCTGGGGCTTGACTCTGTTCCATGTCGGTGTCATCTGGTTCAATGGTTTCCTGAGCGACTCGGTACGAAACCCTGTGCGGTCCATGTCGACGCAATGGCTCACGCAGCTCAAGGCGATCACGTTTTATGTTCACCGCCTGGCACTTCCGGTGAACCTCAATGTGGAACCGCAGTTCACCGCCGCGACACGCAATGGAACGGTGGTGCTGACCAGTCTGGCCTTTGCCCTGACGCTGCTGTTTCTGGCGCTGCACAGCTATCGGCGCGGACGGCGGCGGATCTTGTTTCTGGCGGTGTTGGGTGCGGCGCCGATGCTGCCCGTGATGATCATGCCGCTCAATATTCTGGTCAACGAGCGGCGTCTGTACCTGCCGGCCGCAGCCGTGTGCATGGCGCTGGCGCTGGTGTTGGGCGGCGGCCGGCGGGGTCGCGATCTGTTTTCCGCGCGCCTTCACCGCGGTTCGGTTGTGGCCCTGGTATGGTTGCTGACCTTTGCCGGCATGACCATGCAACGCAACCGCGACTGGCGTGACGAGCACAGCCTCTGGCACGCTGCCCTTCGCACGGCTCCGCTGATGCCCCGGGTGCATCTGTATCTCGGCAACGCGCACAAAAATGCGGCCATGAGCGCGCCTTGTGTCGAACAGGCCAACGCCTACTGGCAGCAGGCCCTGGCCAGTTACCGGCGGACGATCGAGTTGGACCCGATGGGCGAGTTGGGTCTGCGCGGGCTCAACAACGTCGGCGCGGTCCACTTCATGCTGGACGACATCGACGCCGCGGAGAGCGCCTATCAGCGGGCCGTGGGGCTGGATCCTCACTACGCCGATGCCCGGGTCAATCTGGGGTCGGTCCTCCACGAAAGGGCCCGGCGCCGCACAGTCCGGGACGCGGTTCAACGGGAACTGCTGCTGGAATCCGTGCGTGCCTACGAGCGCGCACTGCGTCTCAGCCCCAATCATCCTCTGGCCTACGCCAACCTGGGGTTGGCCTATTTCGACCTGGGCGAGTTCGAACGTGCCGGCCAGGCGTACGAGCGCGCCTATCACATCAACCCGGCGGATTTTCGCCTGTTGAACAATATGGGAAATCTGCACGTCAGCCTCTCCATGGTGCACACCGGTGAACGAAGCCGTGCGCATCTGCTGCAGGCTCGGCACCACTACACCAGGGCGCTGCAGCTCAATCCGGCTTTCAACCCGCCGCGAGCCGGGTTGCAGGAGGTGCAAGCCAGGCTCGACAGAACCCCCTGACCAGAGCGGTGTCAATCGCCGGAGCATCGTCCGGGTGAGGCCGGATACGTGCAGTGGAATCATCCCCGCACGACCCGATGAAACACGGGTTGCACCCTCTTACCGGTGGGCAATCTGCTGCGCCTGCCAGCCTGTGGCCGGACGCCATCAAGAGCGAACGCCCGGGACCATGCGTCGAGTACCTACCGTAAAGTGCACCGGCGCATTGACGCAAGCCCGCACAGACGTTTTCTTATCTTGTTACATGGATTGAGCTTAGGTCACTAACAAGGCATCCTGGATGGACATCAGTCGCATACGCAATTTCTCGATCATCGCACACATAGACCACGGCAAGTCAACGCTGGCAGACCGCATGCTCGAGTTGACCCATACCCTGACCGCCAAACAGATGCATGCGCAGGTGCTGGACAGCATGGATCTGGAACGCGAGCGGGGGATCACCATCAAGGCGCATGCCGTGCGGATGAACTACCGCGCCGTCGACGGGACGATCTATCAGCTCAACCTGATCGATACGCCAGGGCACGTCGACTTCAGCTACGAGGTTTCACGCAGTCTGGCCGCATGCGAGGGAGCCATCCTGGTCGTGGACGCTTCGCAGGGAGTGGAAGCGCAGACGGTCACCAATCTGCTGCTGGCGCTGCAGAACGACCTGGTCATCATTCCAGTCATCAACAAGATCGACATGCCCAGTGCCCAACCGGCGGTGGTCCGGCGGCAACTGCATGATCTGCTGGGTGGAGACGAGGCCGAAATGCTGGAAATCAGCGCCCAGAACGGTTCCGGAGTGCAAGCGGTCCTGGAAGCGGTGGTGCATCGGATTCCCGCTCCGGCCGGTGAAGTGCACGGGCCGTTGCGGGCTCTGGTCTTCGACTCCTTGTACGATCAATACCGCGGTGTCATCGGTTTCATCCGGGTGGTCGACGGGAAGATCCGCAAGGGTGACCGTGTTCGTCTGTTCTCTACGGGGCTGCGCTACGATGTCGAGGAAGTGGGGCTTCTGCGGCTGGACCGGGTTCCTGCTGACGCACTGCACACTGGTGAAGTGGGATACCTCATCGCGGGGATCAAAGCACTGGAAGAAGCCCGTGTCGGCGACACGGTGGTGCCCGCAGAAACCGGATCCCTGGAGCCTCTGCCCGGTTATCAGCCCCTGAAACCGATGGTGTTCAGCGGGCTCTACCCGGTCAACCCGGACCAGTACGAGGAACTCCGCGATGCTATGGAGCGCCTCAAACTCAACGATGCCGCGTTTACCTTTGAACCGGAGAGTTCGCCGGCCCTGGGCTTCGGTTTCCGCTGCGGGTTTCTGGGCATGCTGCACATGGAAATCGTGCAGGAGCGGCTGGACCGCGAGCATGATGTCGACATCATCACCACACTGCCCACCGTCGGCTACCAGGCCTATACCAAGTCAGGTGAATGCCTGGAGGTGGACAATCCCTCGTTATTACCGCCGGCAGCAGTGGTCGAACGGCTGGAGGAGCCCATCCTCGCCGTGCAGATCCTGGTTCCCGTGGACTATATCGGGTCGATCATGAAAATCTGCACGGACCGGCGTGGCATCTACCTGAACACCGAGTATCTGGATCCCAGCAGAGCCATGTTGCATTTCGAGATGCCACTCGCCGAAGTCGTCATAGATTTCTATGATCGTCTCAAGTCCGTGTCGCGTGGCTACGCCTCGTTCGATTATGAGTTCAAGGAGATGCGGCCCAGCGATCTG
This sequence comes from Candidatus Latescibacterota bacterium, assembly GCA_007136405.1. Taxonomy (GTDB): domain Bacteria; phylum Latescibacterota; class UBA2968; order UBA8231; family UBA8231; genus SLHA01. The sequence continues at coordinate 69,651 of SLHA01000048.1, read as the reverse complement.
GTGCGCCTGGATCTGATGATCAACGGCGAGGCACTGGATGCGATGTCGGTCATCATCCATCGTGACAAGGCGTTCGAATGGGGCCAGAAGTTCTGTTCCAAGCTCAAGGAGTTGATACCGCGTCAGATGTTCGAAGTGGTCATCCAGGCCGCTGTCGGTTCCAAGGTGATCGCCCGGACCACGGTGCGCGCCTTCCGCAAGAATGTCATCGCCAAGTGTTATGGCGGCGACGTCACCCGCAAGCGCAAACTGCTTGAACGCCAGAAGGAAGGCAAAAAAAGAATGAAACAGTTCGGCAAGGTGGAGATACCCCAGGAGGCCTTTCTGGCAGCACTCCAGCTTGAGGACTAGATGGCCAAAACGCTGACGATCTCGCCCCGCACACGTCCGCGGAAGAGCCGCAGACGGCCGCCAGCCTCCGGCTCGACCACCTGGCGGCGGTGCTGGCGTATTGCCGGCGGAATTCTCCTGCTCACTCTCCTGCTCCGGGTGTTCGTGGTGCAGGGTTACCGCGTACCGTCCCGCTCCATGGAAGACACGATTCTGGTGGGGGAGTACCTCCTGGTGGACAAGATCGGCTATGGACCCGTGGTCCCATTTACCAACTGGCGGATTCCCGGTTGGACCGACCCCGCTCCCGGCGACCTGGTAGTCGTGCGTTCGCCGGCGGATTCGCGTAAGCTCTATGTAAAAAGATGTATCGCAGTGGCCGGTCAGGTGGTCGATGTGCGCAACAAGGTGATTTACGTGGACGAGCAGCGGGTCGTGGATCCGCCCTACTCCAAGTACGAGGATGTCCGCATACTGCCTGCGGAGCAAAGCCCGCGTGACAACCATGATCCGGTTCGGGTGCCGTCGCAGGCGCTGTACGTGGTTGGTGACAACCGGGATCGAAGCCGGGACAGCCGCCATTGGGGGCCCGTGCCCATGTCGGCGGTTCTGGGGCGTGCGCGCTATGTATACTGGTCCTGCTCGCTGTTTCCAGCGGGGTCTCGTCAGGGAATATGGAAACACCGGTTACAGACTCTGCCACAAAGGGTTCGCTGGCGTCGCCTAGGCTTGAGAGTGAAATGATCGGGGCCGGTCTTTACGTGCATGTGCCATTCTGCCTGCAACGCTGCCCATACTGCGCCTTTAACGCCGTTGCCGGACATCAGGAGTTCATCCCGGACTATGTGGAGAGCGTGATCGCCGAAATCGGGCAGCGGGGAACACGGTTGACCCGGAGGCCGGTGGTGTCGGTGTACTTCGGCGGCGGCACGCCCAGTCTGTTGGCACCGGCACAGGTGGAGGCCATATTGCATGCGGCGCGCCGATCACCAGGTATCCGCGATGCGGCCGAAATCACGCTGGAGGCCAATCCGGGAACCGTGGATGTCGCGCGTCTGCGGGCATATCGGCTGGCAGGAGTCAACCGGCTGAGTCTGGGGGTGCAGTCTCTCGATGACCGGGTGCTGCGCTGGCTGGGCAGGGCGCATTCCGCCGCCGAAGGAATCGCGGCATGTACGGCGGCCCGCTCCGCCGGGTTCCGTAACCTCAACGTGGATCTGATGTTCGGCATTCCTGCCACACCGGCAGGCACGTGGGAAGACGCCCTCCAAAGGGTCCTGATGCTGCACCCGGAACACATCTCCACATACGCTTTGACCCTGGAAGAAGGCACTGCTCTGGCGGCACGAGCATCGGCTCAGCGGGATCGTGGGCCGGACGAAGAGGAGGACGCGGCGGCCTACCAGCAGGCCCGGCACACCCTGCAACAGGCCGGTTACCGTCATTACGAGGTTTCCAACTTCGCCCTGACCGGCAGAGAGTGCCGGCATAACTGGTCTTGTTGGCACGGGGCGGAGTACCTCGGAGTGGGTGCGGGCGCGCACAGTTATCTGCGGGGAGTGCGCTGCTGGAACCATGCCCGGTTGGAGGACTATCTCGCCGCCGTGCAGGCGGGGGATGAGGTCTGCGCCGGACAGGAGATCATAGACGTGGACACTTCCAGGCGCGAGCGCGTGTGGATGCAGTTGCGCACGGATACAGGCGTTGCGCTGGGCCGGACGGAGCGCCAGTCGCTGCAGGCCTCACCCCGCTTTGCTGTGCTCCGGGAGGCTGGCTTTCTTACCTGGTATGAAGAACGTCTGTGCCTGGGGACACCGGGGTGGGCCGTGGCTGATTCGCTGGGAGTCGAGGTTGACGCCATCCTGGAGGATTCCCGGCACCGCAAACCCCGTATTACGGCCTAGCGCAGGGGTCTCGAACGCGCCGAGCAACCTCCGGGCCATAGGGCGCGGTGAATGTGCGCCCAGACCCCTGGTCCAGAGAGGGCGGGCACTGCTGTCGGAAAACGGAAAACAAGCCATGAACAAGCGTCGAATCACAGCTATTGCGACATTGTTGTTCCTACTCGCCGTGGTCGCGGCCAACGGGCAACAACGGACGGGATCCGCGCGCTCGGTTGAGGTCAGCCCTGTCGAAGAGGCCCCGGAGCCACGCCACCGGGTCAGTCCGACCCTGATCAGCATGGAAGCGTACCGCGAGGTCCTGGCCAGCGGCGCGTACATCCTGGGACCTGGAGATGAGTTTCTCGTCTACATCTCCGGGATGGATGAGCCGCTGTTCAGTCCGGTCATGGCCGAAGGCGGGCTCTTCATTCCCGGCGTCGGTGCGGTGCATGTGGCCGGGCTGAGTCTGAAAACAGCGAGGAGCCGGATCGATTCCGCCTTCGCCGAAGCGTATCAGCAGGGCCGGATCACGGTCGAACTGCGCAAGCTCCGCAGCCTGCCGGTGGCTGTGCTCGGAGCGGTGGGTAGCCCGGGAATGGTCGTCACCAGTGGCGTGGAGCGCGTCAGCGAAGTCATACGTAAAGCGGGCGACCTGGGGTCCAGGGCTTCACGCCGCAACATCCAGGTCATCAAGACCGGTCAGCTTGCGCCGGACCAATGGGCGCGGCTGCGTCATAGCACGGAGCCAACGGATTTCACCGGGCTTGAGGGCGTTTCTGTGCGTGTGGACCTGGAGTTGTTCAATGTTACCGGGGATTCACGCTACAATCCGTTCATAGAGGACGGTGACCGCGTCATCGTACCGGTTCGAACTGCCGAGGTGGCCATACGGGGAAGCGTGAACCGGGATGGTTTTTTCGAGTACGTATCCGGCGATCGGATCGGTGATCTGCTGGCGCTGGCACAGGGCGTAACCTATTTCCACGATCCGGACCAGGTATTCCTGTTCCGCAAGCAGGCAAGCAGGCGTGACCGTCAGAGTCTGCCCGTCGACCTCAAAGGAGTCCTGGCGGGGGATCCCGCGGCGGATGTGCTAGTCCATGCAGAAGATTGGTTGGTGGTGCGCGAACGTGCCGACGCAGACAGGGTCAGTGCCGTCAGGATCTACGGAGAGGTGACCTACCCCGGATTCTATCTCGTCGAAATAGGCGTAACGCGTCTGCGGGACGTCATACAGATGGCCGGCGGTTTTACCGAGGACGCGTCCATGGGAGAGTCCAGGGTAGTGCGCTCCCAGCAGACCGGCATGGGAATGACGTTCGAGGATCCGGAATTCGAGCGTATCTCCACCATACCGGTGGCGGATAGGACGGATGACGAGAACCAGTACTTTATCATGAAGAGCCGGGAAAGACCCGGCCAGATGGTGGCTGACTTCCTGGCTCTGTTCGAGCGGGGAGACGAGAGCCAGAATATCGAAATGCTTGCGGATGATGTGATCTACGTGCCTAGAACGCAGCGTGCGGTGGTGGTCAGCGGCCAGGCGGCATATCCAGGTGCGCTGAGCCATCACCCGGAACTGACGGTATGGGACTACATCGACAAGGCCGGGGGATTGGGGTGGCGCGCTTCGCGTGACATCCGGGTGATCAAGGCGCGCACAGGGGAGACCCTGCGCGCAGCGGATGTCGAGCACATTGACCCCGGCGACCGCATCTGGATCCGGGAAAAACCTCAGCGGGACTACTGGGAGCTGTTCAAAGATACCATGACCGTGCTTGGAGAGCTCTCAACAATGGTTCTGGTGTACCACACACTGGTCAGGTGAAGCGCTCCATGTCCAATGAACGCAACATCCTTGATTATGTCTATGTGCTGGTCAAATGGCGGCGCCTGATCGTGTGCTCTGTGATCGCCGTGGGAGTGGCGGCTGCCGGGATCAGCCTGGTTCTGCCCAAGGAATGGACGGCTCAGACCACCCTGCTGCCGCCCGAAGAGGATGGCGGCCAGCTCGGTATGACCACGCTGATGACCAGCCATATACCACCCAATCTGCGCATGTTCATGGGCCGGGATTCATCTTCGGAGCGTTTGCTCACCATCCTGGGCAGCCGCCGTGTGCTCGGTGCCGTGGTAGAGAGGTTCGATCTGGTGCAGGAGTACGGTGTCCGTGATACCGAGATTGCAATACAGCAGCTGAGACAGAGCGTCGGCCGGGAGTTCAGCGAGGATGGCGCGCTCCATGTACAGGTGACGGCTTCCAACCCGGAGCTGGCCGCGGCTCTGGCCAATGCCCTGACCGCGGAACTGGACGCGGTGAACCGGTATTACAAGAGCTTGCAGGCCAGGTCGGCGCGCAAGTTTCTGGAAGAGCGCATGGAGATCGTGCGGGCGGAACTGCGCGAGGCGGGTGAAGCGCTGCGCCGCTTTCAGCAGGATCACGGGGTGGTCGATGTCAAGGCGCAGACTGCGGCTGTCGTCGATGTGATCAAAGGGGTTGCCCAGGAATTGGCCCTCAGGGAAGTAGAGCTCGACATCAGCGAGCATCTGCTGGGTCAGGGGCACGAACGTCTCGAACAGGTGGCATTGCATGTGGCGGCATTGCAACGCCATATGCAGCGCCTGGTCGGCAACGTGGAATCCGACGGTGCGGATCCAGCCAAAGCCAGCGTGATGGGTAGTGGCCCGACGCTGATGAAACTGCCGGCCCTGGCGCAGGAATTTGCCCGTCTTACGGTGGAGCTGCAGGTGAAAGAGGCAGTAGTGGGATACCTGGGTACGCGGCTCGAGGAGACTCGGTTCCGGGAGGCCAGAGATACGCCGACCATTCTGGTCCTGGATCCGGCGTTGCCACCCGCATATCGAAGTGCGCCCCGCCGCACGATCATCGTCCTGGGGGCGGTTGCGATCAGTCTGCTGACCAGCGTCCTGCTGGCCTTCGCGCTGGAGTCTATGGACCAGGTCAGTGCCCGGCACAAGGATCGAATCCAGGCAATACGCGCCCTTCTGCGTAAAGATGGATAGTGCGGCATCCATCATCAAGATGGTCACGGACAAGCCGGTACTCGCCGATATCCCTTCATTCTGGAACTTATCGGAGATACCAGCTGACTGGTATCGGATATGTCGAAAAGAGACTATAAAGGTGATTTAATCGGAGGAATCACCGGCACCGTTCTCATGCTGCCGGCATCGCTCGCTCTCGGCCCATTGATTTTCGCCGCGCTAGGCCCGGAACATATCCCGATGGGAGTTGTCGCCGGCCTGATCTCACTCTGTTTCACAAATGTGGGCTCCGCTCTTATCAGAGGTAACCCCGTTATCATCAACGGGCCGTCGGCGGTGAGTTCCGTGATGCTTGCCGCGGCCCTCGGCGCCATCGCACGGGAGACAGGGGCAGAGCCCCATGGCGTGATTCAACTGTTTTTTCTGCTTGTTTTTCTCAGCGGCCTCATGCAGGCGGGCTTCGGGCTCCTCAAAATGGGGCATCTGGCACAGTACATTCCTTACCCGGTCATGTCTGGGCTACTCAACGGTACCGCTTTCACGATCGTTCTCTCCCAGGCGCACAACATCATCGATCTTGGCGGGCTTGGCAGCGGGCTGTTTTCTTCAGCGGCCGAAGCGCTCCCACTGGTGTTGGCGGCGGTGACCGTGTGCGGGATTATTGTCGGAAAAAAATTCCTCAGGAGCATTCCACCTCCCCTTACCGGTATGTTTGCAGGGGTTTCAGCGTACCTTCTCGTGCGTGTTTCCGGAATTCCATCTGAGAGTGTCCGGGTCATCGGGAGACTGCAGGGGGGTATTCCAAGACCGATGAATCTTGCCGGGTTATCCTATTCTTCCGAGCTGGATCCTGTGCAGATTCTCATGATGCTTATCCCTCTGGCTTTGAGTATAGCTGTGGTCAACTCCCTGCGGACCCTGATAACCGCTGTCTCGGTGGATTCGATCGCGGGAGAGCGCACCGATACCAACCGTGAGCTTTGCGGACAGGGGGCAGGTAACATGCTCTCGGCTGTATTCGGCGGGATAAGCGGAGCCGGTCTAGGGAGCGGCTCCACAACGAACTACCTCTATGGCGGTCGGTCAAGATGGTCAAAGCTCGCCGCCGCCGCGGGCGCGCTCTCGATTTTACTGTTTTTTTCTCCTCTCATTTCACTCCTGCCGAAGATTATCCTCGCCGCGGTGATACTGATGTTCGGTCTGACCGCCTTCGATAGGTGGAGCCTGGAACTGGTAACGCGTCTGAGGTGTGGAAAATGTAAAACCGGGCACGTTTGGGTCGATCTCCTGATTATGGCGGCAGTCGCCGCTATCCTGGTGGGTTTCGGCATATTCCAGGCGGTTGCGGCGGGAATACTCATATCACTTGTTGTTTTCACGGTGAAAATGGGCAAGGATATCGTACGACGCGATCTGACCGGCGCCGATATCCAATCCAGCATACACAGATCCAGAGATGAACTGAATTTTCTATCTAAGTGCGGCGAGCGGATAAGAATACTCGAACTTGACGGAGCTCTCTTCTTCGGAACCGCTGACAAGCTGGCCGTCTATATTGACAGGATCATCAGCCAAAACGCACCAGACTATCTCATACTGGACCTGAAACGGGTAAGCGAGATCGACAGCACCGGAGCCAACATACTCTCGCAGATCAGAGAACGGTGCGAAAAGCGCGGTATATCCCTGGCTCTCAGTTCGCTTGACAAGAGATCCCGCCTTGGATCGTTTCTTGAATCTCTGGGGATATATGAGATATTCGGAAAAAATATTGTATTCGAAAAAACAGATTATGCCCTGGCCTGGGCGGAAGACAGTCTGATAAGGGCTCGTGTGAGTCCTCCGATCATGGACAGGGAACTCGCGCTAACCGATCTCGGCATATTCAGCGATTTCGATAAGCTGGAGCTCCGCCTGATCTCAAAGCACCTGATTATGAAGGAGTTCAAGCCTGGAGAAACCGTATTCAGGTGGGATGACGAGCCCGATGGTATGTACTTTATTTTGAAGGGCAGAATGCACGTGATCACGGGCTCCGGCGTCAGCGGGCACAGGGTCGGCACCCTTGTCGCCGGCGCGGTTTTCGGCGAGATGTCAACCATAGACGGAAAGCCGAGATCCGCCACAGTGGTCGCAGAGGGTCAGGCGAAGTGTTTATTCCTGGCAGTCGATTCGATGGCTAATATCGAGAAAAAAAGACCCGGCCTGGCCTATAAGCTGATTCTGGGGATAACAAGAGAACTCTCCATGAGATTCAGGATAGCCAACAGGATAGCGATGAACCTTCATCCCTAAACAGTAATAGTGTGGGATCTACAATAGTGTGGGATCTACGCAGTATTGCCGGCTGTGCGTTCGTTCGGGGCAGGCCCTGCGCTCATGCTCAGAGGGTGTGAACCGGTCTGGAACGCGACGAATGGCTTGGCCGAGTAAGAAGGGTTTTTCTGGCTCGAACAAGCAGGCAATGGGGCTAGAACGACCGCTGGAACGACAAACGGGCTACGCGCGCGGAATTAGCGTAACCCGTTGTGCTGCAAGTGGTGGGGAGAGGAGGATTCGAACCTCCGTAGGCATGCGCCAGCAGATTTACAGTCTGCCCTCGTTGACCGCTTGAGTATCTCCCCACGTCAACATCAGCCCTATATTTTAGGCTAGCATGCCCAGACTGTCAATGGCCTGCGGCCATTCAATCCCCGTCAGCCAGGGTTTTCAGCGACTGGTTGCGGGTTGGGTGACGGAGTTTGCCCAGGGCGCGTTCCTTCAGCTGGCGTATGCGTTCCCGCGTCAAACCCATCAGACCGCCGATCTGTTCCAGAGTCAGGGCCTCGTTGCCGTCCAGACCAAAATACAACCGGATGATCCGAAGCTCGCGATCGTCCAGGCTGGTCAGTACTTCCTCCAGCTGCAATCTGGCCGAATCCCGCAGGACATCGGCATCGGGCGTCTGTTGGCTACTGTCAGCCAGGATGTTGAGTAGGCTGCGTTCGTCGTCCTCTTCAAAGGACTCGTCCAGCGAACGCACCGCTCGCGCACTGAGCATGGTTTCCAGCACTTCGTCAGCTGGCACATCCAATTCAGCCGCAATTTCGTCGATGCCGGGATCACTCTCGCGCCCTTGACCCAGTTTGCGGGAGGCTTTGGATATATCCTTGAGCAGACTGACCTTGTTTAACGGCAGGCGTACCGTGCGGGCGTGCTCGGCGATGGACTGCAGTATGGACTGACGGATCCACCACACCGCATACGAGATGAACTTGTAGCCCTTGGTACCGTCGAAACGTTCGGCTGCGGTCAGCAGCCCCAGATTGCCGGCGCTGATAAGGTCTGAAAGAGAAAGACCCCGGTTCTGGTATTTCTTGGCCACATCGACGACGAAACGCAGGTTGGCCTGAACCATTTCATCCCGGGCAACCATATCGCCGTCCTGGATACGTGCGGCCAGTTCGACTTCACGTTCCCGCGAGAGGGGTTTGGATGATGCGATGTCGTCAAAATAAAGTCGCAGCGTGCTTTCTTCATCCTGATAACTGTGCATGAGACCTCGGATCTCCGTTGGCCCTGTTAGCGTGCGCTGGCGAGGAACTACTGGTCGAGTGGTGCATCTTCCCCTGCATCCGTAAACTCGATTCGCCCTTCCAGGTAGTCATCCAGGGCTAACGCCGGAGCGGAGAGGGTCTCTTCCTCATCTTGTTCGGTCTGTTTCGAGTTAACCTCCCGGGCTCGCTTGGACAAAGCCCGCGCAGCCACGAATGGGTTGCCCAGCTGCTCCATTTTGAAAAAAACCTCGCGATCGAAGATAGATATGGCCATAGACACACTCCTATAGCGTCACGCTTGAAACACCTCGGTGGATACGATCAAACTGCCTCAGCGAGCAGTCGATATGGAGATACATGACGTTGGGTGATTTTTCCAGCAACCAAGCAGGAAGTAAGATACCGCGATGGCAGCGTCAACCGGATCCACCTAACCAAAGCGCCGGAGGCACAGGGGACCGCGCCTTCCGGCAGAGGATTCTGGAAAGCGGAAGATGCTTCAACCTTGTCCGGGGTCGCTATTGCGAAGAGCGCGGTTTCCACTCTCTTTCATTCATGACCCATGGCGTCTCCCGGCAGGAACGCTCGTCGATACCCGGTGGATACACGACCGCGCACAGTTATTCAATATAAGGAAACTATCTCAAATAACAACTTGGCTGTTAAGGTATGCCGTTTTTTTGACTCCGTTGTGACACAGCACTGCATCATCGGTTTCGCGCGGTAGCGCTGATCTGGAAGACCTTGACGCTGCGGTGGAACGACCTTGACGCTGCGGCGGCACCGATCCCTCCCATGGGCAGGAACAGCCTCACGCCCGGAGGGGGGCGCCTCGACCGGAGAGAAGTGGGTAGCAGATGGGACCGGGTTGCTCCTGCCGGAGTTGTGTTGCAGATTTGTCTGGTGGACGGCTCCCAGGGGGGGTAGTGCGAGGTGCATGTACCTACGACAGGAGAATGAGATGGGCTCCACGCTCACAGTTGCCGTGACCGGCGCTGCTGGTCAAATCGGGTACGCCATACTACCCCGGCTCGTGTCCGGCGAGGTGTTCGGACAACAGACCCGGGTGCACCTTCGGTTGCTGGAGGTGGCTCAGGCCCTGCCGGCTTTGGAAGGTGTGGTCATGGAGCTGCAGGATTGTGCCTTCCCGCTGCTGGAGTCCATCGACGCCACGGATGATGCCAAGGTAGCCTTCGACGGAGTCAACTGGGCCCTGCTCATCGGCTCCAAGCCGCGTGGCAGGGGGATGGAACGCAGTGACCTTATACGGGACAACGGCCCGATTTTCGTTGGACAGGGAAAAGCCCTGTCCCGAGCCGCTGATGACGTTCAGGTACTGGTCGTGGGCAATCCGGCCAACACCAATTGCTTCATCGCCATGCGCCATGCCGAATGCGACGGTATCCCCCCGGCACGCTTTGCGGCCATGACCAGGCTGGACCAGAACCGCGCGCAGGCCCAACTGGCGCGGAAGGCCGGAGTGCCCGTGCACAAGGTCACCCGCATGACCATCTGGGGCAACCATAGCGCCACCCAGTATCCTGACGGCGAAAACGCCTGCATCAACGGTCTTCCCGCTCCGCAGACCGTCGGCGACCTTGACTGGCTGCGCGGTCCGTTCATCGAGACGGTCCAGCAGCGTGGCGCCGCGGTGATCGCGGCGCGCGGGCTGTCTTCCGCCGCTTCTGCGGCCGGCGCCGCGCTGGACCACGTGATCAGCATGGAAACGCCCACCGTCTCTGACGACTGGTTTTCGGCAGCTGTCGCTACTGACGGAAGTTACGGAATTCCGGCGGGCCTGGTGTATTCTCTGCCCCTGCGTAGCCACGGCAAGGGGCAGTGGGAGATCGTCCAGGATCTGCCGATCAGTGATTTTGCCGCTGGGAAACTGGCGGCCACCACCGCCGAACTGGAGTCCGAACGCCAACTGATTGCCGACCTTCTACCCCTGTGACCGGCGCCGAATACCGTCTGCCGGAATCGAGTCCTGATCAGTCATGCTGGCCTACCCACCTGCATATTATGATGCCTATTTCGTCGGAGTTCCGGGCGATGTAGCGTTCTATACCCGGCGCGCGCTGTCCACCGGTGGCAGAGTGCTCGAACTGGGTGCCGGTACCGGCCGGGTGTTGCTCCCCCTGGCTGCGGCGGGTGTACCGGTTGTAGGAATCGAACCTGATGCTGATCTGCTGGCACTGGCCCGCCAGCGGCTGAGCCAGGCGTCGCGAGGCACCCGGCAGCAGACCTGCCTGCTGCCGGGCCGAATGGAGGAACTGGATCTGGGCGAGACTTTTGCCGCGGTCTTGATTCCGTACCGGACTTTTCAGCATCTACTGACGCCGGTTGATCAGGTGGAGGCCCTTAGCCGCATCCACGCGCACCTGCAGCCGGACGGCCTGCTGCTGATGGACACGTTCGATCCTCTCCAGGAGATGCTGCGCGACGGTGTGCAGACGCCCCTGCGGCTCGATACGGACTTCCTGGATCCCGGCAGTGGCCAGCGTGTCATGGTGTGGTACACGCGCCAGGTGGACCTGGAGATGCAACTGCTGGAACAGCATCTCGTTTTCGAAGCGCTGGACGCGGATGGCCGCTCGTGCGCACGCACGCACGCCCAATTGGTATTGCGCTACACGCCTCAGCAGGAGATGATCTACCTGCTCGAAAACTGCGGTTTCTGCGTCGAGGAACTAAGCGGAGACTTCCACGACAGCCTCTATCCAGGCTACGGAAACCAGGTATGGGTAGCTCGCCGGAGCGCCGAAGCATGAACGGTTTCGTTCATGTCATGTGGGACTGGAACGGCACCCTGCTGGACGACGCCTGGCTCTGTCTGGAGGTCATCAACAGCCTGCTGCGCGAGCACGGTCTGCCGGAGCTGTCTCCCTTACGCTATTCCTGGGTCTTTGGCTTTCCACTGGATGAGTATTGCCGCAAACTGGGTTTTGAGCTGGATCGTGCCGGCTATGAGCGGTTGAGTGATGCCTTCAGGACGCGCTACGAGAAACGACGGGCCGAGTGTCATCTGCGTTCCGGTGCGATGGACGCACTGGAACGTATCGCGGGCCTCGGTATCCGGCAGTCCGTATTGTCCGCCTATGATCAGCGTCTGCTGCTGGAGGTGGTGGAGCGCCGTAACCTGACCCGGTATTTCGATGGGGTGATCGGTGTGAACAATCCGTACGGTATGGGCAAGGTCGAGCGCGGCAGGCAACGCATTGCCGCACTGGGATGTGACCCGAGCTCCGTGCTTCTGGTGGGGGACACGCTGCATGATCGCGATGTCGCTGCGGCCATGGGGGCGGAACATGCGCTGGTGCCGTCCGGTCACCAGCATCCCCAGCGGTTGGTTGCCGGCGGAGGACGTGTGCTGCCGGGCTTGCGCCAAGTCGCCGACCTGGCGGAACATGGCTGCCGCGATCAGCTGCGCCAGGACGCAGGGTCCCAGACGGAACGAGGCAACGGAACGGGCTGATGCCAAGGCCGCAGCGGCTGGCGCCTGCCGGTGGAGAGCGCCAGCCGCTGCGACTCGCTCAGCGCCGCACCTGTCCTGATGTGCTCAAAGCGCGGACGCCGACCCCCAGCACTCCGAGAAATCCCTCAGAATCCCGATGGTCGAAGTCCCCGATGGCCTCCATGGAGGCCGTATCTTCGCTGTACAGCGTGTGGGGTACATCCTCTGCGGCATGGAACGTGATATTGCCACGGTACAGAGCCACCGAGATGGTCCCCGTGGCCAGCTGGTTGATGTGTTCCACCGCCTTCCAGGCAGCCTGGCTGGCCGTGTCAAACCAATAGCCCTGGTATATTTGTTCCGCCAGCAATGCGGATATGGGTTCGAACAGCCGGCGGGCCCGGCGATCGAGCACCAGCTGCAGGAGATAGGTGTAACAGGTTCCCAGCAGTTCCATGCCCGGGGCCTCGTAGACTCCGCGTGATTTGATGCCCACAAAGCGGTTTTCCACCGTATGCAGACCGATACCCACGCCGTGGCGTCCGGCTATCTGGTTGCTCAGCACAAAGGCAGTGCGGGGATCCACCGTTGTATCGTTGCAGCTTACCGGCTGTCCATGCTCGAACCGCACGGTGAAGACCTCCGGGGAGTCCGGCGCCTGTTCGGGAAACACGCCCATGCCCGGATCGATACGCCGGGCGGGTGTACTCAGCGCCTCCAGTTCGCCGGCTTCGTGGGTCAACCCCAGGATGTTGGCGTCCGTGGAATACGGTTTTTCGCGCGAGGCGGTGATGGGCAGATCATGGCGCTCGCAATAGTCGATCATCTCCCGCCGTCCGCCGAACGCGCGCAGAAATGCCGAATCCCGCCAGGGGGCGTACACCCGAATCCGCGGATCCAACATCTGGGTGGCCAGCTGGAAGCGCACCTGATCGTTGCCGCGTCCCGTGGCGCCATGCCCGGCTACCGTGATCCCGTGCTGGCGCAGTGCCGCGATCATACCTTCGACCACCACATGCCTGGCAATGCCGGTGGTGTTCCAGTAACCACCCTCGTAACGCGCCATCGACTGGATGACCTGTATGCCGGCCTGGCAGATGGCCGATTTCAGGTCGGCCAGTATCATATGAGCAGCGCCGCACGCCAGCATGCGCTGACGGATGTCCTCGATGTCCTGCTCATCCGGTTGCCCGAGGTCCGCCGTGTAGCCGATGACTTCCACACCATGGCCTGTCAGCCAGTGCGTGATGGTGCAGCTGTCCAGACCGCCGGACACCGCCATCATCACTTTCTGTCCCTTGAGATCCTGAACTTCCATGCTGAGCCTTTCAGGTAGCTTGAGGTCTGCTTCAACCAGTGCGCGTCGAAACGGCGCGGCACCGGGAGCAATGCGTTGAACGGGCATAAATATCGATGTCAGACGGGATATCTACAAGTCGTGCCGGTCTGGACCCGCGTCACGGTAACACTACCAGAGCGCGCGCTCGACATGCGGCCGGGATGTCAGGCCAGACCCTCGTTGAAGCTGGAGAGGATTTTCCGAAGGCGGACGAAATCAGCTTCAGTGGCCGGTGGAACGGCCGGCCGCCGACGCAACTGTAAAAGTCGGCCCAGACGGCCGGAGAACCACCTGGATCCGCCGGCGTCACGGCTTCTGCGGCGAGCAGCATGGAACAGCTCCAGCGGGTATGGCTCCAGAATGCGCCGTTTGCGTTGGGCCATGGCTTCCAGGACGAAATAAACCACAGCACCGACGACATCCAAGGCGATGACGGCGATCAGCAGCTGGGTGAGAAACTGATCAAGCATGGACTCACCGCCTGGCAGTGAACCGTATCGAACCGGAACCCGGTACCCGATGTATCGGCGTCAATCGCATAAACTTGAATTCATTATCACCAGAAGTGAACAAAATGTCAATATGAACGGCAAGATCCCGCCACCCGGATGGATCCGGGCGTGCTTGACACCGCCTTACGGCTGACCTACATTGCCGTCGTTCTGAAAGCTGTGATGGTGCTGTAACAGTGTATATATGAAGGACTTTTCTCGTAAATTCGCCACCGGAGAACCCATTGGCCATGCTGATCGATGCCCACAATCATCCCAACTGGCACGGACATGATGCCGCGCGAATTCTCAGGAACATGGACGAGCATGACATCGATCAGATGTGGCTGCTTGCCTGGGAGGCGCCAGAAGATGAATACGATCCATCGTACCACGCCGTGCTGCCACCGGCAGGTTCAGGTATACCGCTGGCTGACGTACTGGCGGTGACGCGGGAGGCGCCGGACCGCTTCGTGCCAGGATATATCCCTCACCCCAAGCGCCGTGATGCCGTCGATCGCTTGAAAGCGGCGGTGGAGATACACGGTATCCGCCTGGCCGGCGAACTCAAGGTGCGCCTGCCGTTCGACGATCCGGATGCCCTGCGGTTGTACGATTACTGCGGTTCGGCCCGGCTGCCGGTGACCATTCACCTGGATTATCCCATCGATCACGGCCGGGGTTCATATCCCCGCCCCAACTGGTGGTACGGAGGCAGCATAGAGGCCCTGGAGCGGTCGCTGTGCGCTTGTCGAGGGACCATATTCGTCGGACACGCCCCCGGCTTCTGGGCCCACATCTCGGCCGACGGGCAACATGACAAGGTGGTCTACCCGGACGGTCCCATAGTTCCAGGCGGTCGTGTGCCACAACTGCTGCGCTCGTATCCCAATCTATGGGCTGACCTGTCCGCCGGTTCCGCCTTGCGGGCGCTGCAGCGGGATACCGCTCATGCCAGGCAGTTCATCCTGGAGTTTCAGGATCGGTTGCTGTTCGCCCGGGACTATTTCGATGCGCGGTTGATGGAATTCCTGACGGGTCTCCAGTTGCCTGCCACTGTACTCGATAAACTGAAAGCAGGCAATGCCCTGAGATTGCTCGCCGAATACCCCAGCGAGGGTTGAGTGTGGAAACCACGCTGAGCTTCTGGCATGCGGCGGGGCTGATGGCGCTGTTGTTCGCCGTCCTGGCCCTGTGCGCCGACTGGTTCGTCGAAGGCGCGGTCGGGGTAGCGCAAAAGCTCCATATGCCGCCCATTTTGATCGGTATCGTCATCGTCAGCGTCGGCACCACCGCGCCGGAGCTGGCGGTATCGGTGGCCGCCGCGCTCAAGGGTGAGGCGGAAATGGCGCTGGGTAATGCTGTCGGATCGGTGATCTATGACGACGGATTGGCCCTGGCTCTGGCGGCTCTGCTGGCCCCAACCGCTATCGTGATCGACCGCACCGTTCTGCGTTCGTCGGCAATATTTCTCGTTTCCATTCACCTGGTCGCCTATCTGTTGGCCCTGGACGGTGTCCTGGGCCGGCGCGAAGGTGCCGTGCTGGTGTTCGGTTTTGTCGCTTACCTGATATACTCGTATTACGAGCAGCGGTACCACCGGAATGCGGGGATCTCCCCGGCGATACGGCAGGAACTGGACACGGCAGCGCAGCGTTCATGGAGAAAGATCGTGCTGCTGTTCGCCGCCGGGCTGGGCGGGGTCGTCATCAGCGGCCACTGGATCGTCGTGGCAGCCACAGATGTCGCCGTGCACCTGGGTATTCCCCCCGTGATCATCGCCCTCGTGGCGGTTGCCCTGGGAACCTCCGTTCCGGAGATCGCCACCTGCATCATTGCCGCTCGCAAGGGGCAGGGGAGTCTGGCGGTCGGCAACATCCTCGGGGCGGATATTCTCAACATCTGCTGGATAGCCGGCGCTTCGGCCATGGTCAATCCCCTGCACGTGAGCCCGGAGGTGATCAACTTCATGTTTCCAGCCATGATCGTCATCGTGCTGGCCATGCTCGGTATGATGCGCTGGAGATACACGCTGGAACGCTGGCATGGGCTGGTGCTTCTGGGATTGCTCGGCGTGTACCTGGTGCTGTTGTTTCGCTTCTTTCCATCGATAGCCGCCGCGCGCTGATTTCCACTCGCTACAAACATGGTCCGCCGGCCGCTGGCCGCTACCGATCGGCACGGTCCGCGGACCCGGGAGGTGCATATGGATCTGGAATTGACTGGCAAGACCGCCCTGGTCACCGGGGCCAGCAGGGGCATCGGCAACCGTATCGCCCTGGCCCTGGCGCGTGAGGGGGCCAACCTGTGTATCTGTGCCCGGGGCACGGAGGGGCTGGACAAGGCAGTGGCGGACTTGCGGGCCGCGGGTGCTGAGATTGTCGGCGTCGTTGCGGACGTCACCACTCCGCAGGGCGTGGAAGACGTAATCGGCGCGGTCCGGGAGCGCTATGGCGGTCTGGATGTGCTGGTCAACAATGTCGGGGGATCGGCATGGACGCCGTTTGCCGAGATCAGCGATGCGGAGTGGGACAGGGTCTTTTCCATGAGTTTTTTTTCGGCTGTGCGTGTTACCCGGGCTGCACTGCCCTTGATGGATGGGCAGGAAGAGGGCAGCATCGTCAACATAGCGTCGCTGTTCGGACGGGAGATCGGTGGGCCGGTTTCGTACAACGCGGCCAAGGCGGCGTTGATCAGCATGACGTCCAATCTGGCTCAGGAGCTGGCCGCCCGGAGCATACGCGTGAATTCGGTAGCTCCGGGGTCCATCCTCTTTCCAGGGGGCAGCTGGGATCGCCGCATGCGGGAAAACCCGGAGAAGATCCAGGAGTTCATTGCAACCAACGTTCCCTGGGGGCGTCTGGGAACCCCGGAGGAGGTGGCGGATGTGGTCGTGTTTCTGGCCTCTACCCGGGCAAGCTGGGTGACCGGCAGTTGTATCAATGTCGACGGTGGGCAGTCTCGTTCGAACATCTAGACCGTTCGGTCCTGCCGGCTGGCAGGAACGTGCCCGGCCGGAGGCGCCGCCTTGGTGCGGGGGACGCGTGCCCGGTGTGCGCGGGAACGTTCATCACGGGTTGGTCTGGTGGATCGGTCTGCTGGTGTTGATCATCGGTCAGGTCGCCGCGGCGCAAGCGCCGGATGCGGAGCCGCCCTATGCGCGTGACGCGTATCCTGTGGTTGAAGTGGTGGATTTTTTCGATGAGCGCCTGCCGATTCCGGATTCACAGCACTACCGGCACGCCGATTACACCCATTCCGGCGTCGGCCTCCGTTTCGGCGTCGACAAGCGGTTGAGCTACGACACGCGTGATTTCGCGGAGGCGGTCCAGCGGTTCGAGGAGGCGGTGGCCTCGTACCCGTACAAGGCCGAAATCTGGGTCTATCTGGCTCGAGCTTATTATCACAAGGGGGCACCGTCCCGGGCTCGGGAGGCGCTGGAAGGCGCTACCGCGGTGATGCCGGACCTGCAGCACCGGGTATGGGATCCTCTCCTGCAGAGCATGTTGGGCGAAATGCGCCGTCGCGCGGCTCAAGCCCGCACAGAGATCGCTTTCTATCCCAGAAGTCGTGCCGACTTCCTTTCGCTGTTCCATATCCATACTTTCCTGGAAGACCATGACGGTGCTCTGGAAATCATCCATGCCGCTATGGCGCGGAGCCGAGAACTGCACGCGATGGCAGAGATCGTGGCAGAGAGCCATGCCCGGCGTTACCAGGACGAAGCGCAAGCCTGGCTGGATCTTGCGGAGAACCTGCGTGAGGACTGGTGCGCTGTGGATGGAGACGCGGCGGCCTGTTCGGATACCATTTTGCAGCCGGCTCAGGAGGCAAGCGGTCTGCCGTTAGCCGTGCGTCGAATGCAGCGCATGGTCGGCTTCTACGCGCCAACGGCGGATGACTACCGTCAGTTGATCGAAGCGCTGCGGGACCTGGAGCAGCCGGAAATGGCCGCTGCGGTACTCGGTTCTCTGAGGCGAGAGATTCTCCGGTTGGAGCTGCTGGAGGAGGTTACCACAAGCCCGCAACGGGGCGCCAGTCTCAACCAGCAACGACTGGCTCTGGAGGAACTGCACGATCAGCTCGAAGAGCCCGCTGATGATGCCGATACCGATGCTGATCCCGATGAATGAGCACCTGAGACGCTATCCGTTGATCGCGGCAATCCCGTTGATCTGCTTGTGGGGGCTGTTCGCCCCTGCTGCGGGCGCGGCTGACGAATTGCTGCAATTGCGCCGCGAGTACAACCAGGTGGCAGCCAGCATCGACACTCTGGCACGCCTGCATGGGGGCGACCATCTGGAAAATCTGGCGGCGCGATCACGTCCCGGAGAGGGTGTCGTACCGGCTGGATTCGATCTGGTTCTGATCTTCTGGGCCGATGACGAGGCCCGGGTCTACCTGAATGGTTTTCATGTGGGCAGCACGCGCCTGACTCCGATACTCGTAGAGATCCCGACGATCTACCTGCGGGAAGTCAACCGGGTCAGGGCTCACTGTTGGGACACGGACCGGGTGGAAAGCGGTTTCATGGCCGGGTTCTACCTGCGTGATCACAGCGGCCTGCGTCCGGTCCTGACCACACGCAGGGATGGCTGGTGGACAGCGGGTCAACCCGCCAGCGAGATTTACTATGCTCACAGTCTGCCGGACATACCCGGCGCTCGGGTGATCTGGGGGGCGCATTTGTTCGGTAGCGTAGAGCTGGAGGCCCAGTTTTCCGGTAGTGCAGTGACGCGAGCCGCCCGTACGGCTCCTGTTCAGCCTCCTGCGCGGATGGAACAGCAGCGCATGCAGGGACACGACGTGGTCAGCAGGCTGGTCCAGCTGCAGGAGCGTCGCCGCCAGCTTGCTGCGGCACTCGCGCGTTGGCAACACCAGCAACCCGGAGTCCGCTACGAAGGCCGCATGCGGGGCAGGCTGGCGTTCAGCCTGGGTGAGGCCGGACCCCTTGCCGAAGAGCACAGCATGGCCCTGGCGGAAAACCTGGAGAGCTGGGCGCAGGAACTGCCCTCGAAGCAACAGCAACTGCTGTTCCGCGAACCGCGCGAACTCAAAGGCGTCGAGGTGGCCACCCCGGCCGAGGACATCCGGCCACCCGAGGCCGAAGGCGAGGAAGACCGCAGAACGGATTACCAGCCTCCTCCGGAGCGGGGTCCGGTGCGGGAGGGCGTCACGGTCTGGGAACTCGTCGTGACGGAACTGCAGCGGCCGGTGGCCCACAGACGACAAAACTGGGGGTTGATCGCGGCAGCAACCGGACTGGGGATATATGTACTGGTTATCGGTTGGGGCTGGAGGCGGGAATTCAACCATGAGGTCTGGAAAACGTGAATTGGCTGATCGTGACTATCGGTGTACTCGCTCTGGTGGCCTGCGGAGCCACTGGCGGTTTGGTCATGCTGTTGCGGGCCCGTCGTATGCGCCAGCGCGAACGGGCCTATGGAGTACAGGCTCCGTATCTGCAACTGATTGCGGTCATCATCGGGGTGATGGCCGGCCTGATCATCGGGAGTCTGGGCGCCTATTTTCTCTCGCTGAATATCCAGGTGCACTGGATCGAGTGGGTGGGGCGCTTTTCCTACGTCCTCATCGCCTGGGCCGGCAGCAGCCACCTGTTCAATCTGATTCACAGCGGTCTGCTGTTACGTGCGGAGGAACGGGGGTGGCGTCAGCCGGAACAATACGGACGGTACACGCTGGGTTACCGGCGACGCCGCGTCCTGGATCGGCTGCGCCGGCGGCATCGCCAATATGCGGATCTGAAGACGCGCGATGATGCCTTGATCGAGGAACTCATCGGATTTCTGGGCACTCCGCTGGCCAATGCCCGCCGCGACATGGGTCGCATACCGTTGTATGGTTACCTGGGAACGGTTTGCGGTATTCTGCTCGTGGCGCAGGAACTGGGGCGAATCGACGCAGCCACGGAGACTTTTCGGGTTTTGGGCGCCATGGCCGGAGGTCTGGTCCTTGCTTTTGCCACCACACTGGCCGGCTTGCTCACGTATCTGCCGCTGCGCAAGATAGTGGACTCGCTGATCGAGAGAGTAGGGTTGCTGGAGGAGCAGTGGACACAACTGCGTGACGACGCGGAGCTGGAATTATGAGTCGCTTCATACAACGCGTGGGAGACCAGGCGGAAGAACACGATGTCAGCAAGGAACTCTTCCTAGGGATCATGATGCTGATGCTCAGTCTGGGAATCATGATTCTCAACGTCACCCAACCCGTATGGCGCGTGCACCGGCATGATCCGGCTGAGGGTGATGTGGTGATGATCTATACCCGCAGTGCCATGGGTCTGTCGCGCGATGGTTATACCTTGACCCAGGAGATGAGCGAATGGGACTTCAGGCGCATGGTCAGACGCCTGGTTGCCGAACCCGAGGTCGATCTGCACCTGTTCGTCCGCGGGGGCAGCAGGGAAACCGTGATCAAGCACGCCATGTACGCCGATTCTCTGCTGTCGGTGGACCAACGGGGCAAGAAGGTGCGCTCTGGAGTATATGTGCATGCCTGGTAACGAACGCCAGCAGTGATGCTCCGTCGTAACAGGGATGCTCCATTAAAAAGGCCATGGCCCTCGGCATGATCTCCGAGAGGGCCATGGCCTTGAGGTGTGCACCTGAAGGGAAGGACTGCCTGCGACTGTAACCAGACGAGATCAGTCGCGCAATATGGCCACCACGTCGGCACCGCCGAGCAGGTTGTTGATGAACGTGACCGTGACCGCCCCGTTCATCCGATCCACCCGGTAATCATTGCCCCGGTCCAGCTTCCCGTACCGGTCCACCAGGGAGTCCAGATTACCCTCGAGGACGAAGCTCTCACCGATCTCGACCACGCGCACATCCGGTGCGCTAGGATCCAGGTTGGCGGTCATGCGGTAAACGCGTCGCAGCGCCCGGCCGAACGAACGGCTCACATCCAGGTAGCCATTGGCGCGCAGGAAATCCTCCGATCCCACGAACAGGCTGATGCCCCGGTCCGCCCTGCGCAGCATATCAGCCTCATCATGCGCCATAGTAAGCTGCTCTTCCATCTGCCGGATCTGGTCGCTCTGGCGCCGGATGTTGGTGTGGGCCTCCATCATGGCCGTGGTCAGGCTGTCTGTTTCGTTGCGCAACGCGGCGATGGTCCGCTGGTCCGCTTGTCTGGCCTCCCTGAGCTGCGCGATTTCTCCGGTGAGTCGCTCGTTGCTCTGCCTGTACTCCGTGGCCAGCTGGCGCCATTCCCGTACTTCGCGGCTGAGGTTCTGCACGGACGCCAGCAGCTTTTCGTTGACCTCCTGAGTGCTGTCCACCTGGGCCCGCAGGTCGTTGATCAACAGATTGGACGATTCCACGGTATAGTTTAGCGAGTCGATAACGGCATGGGCTTCAGCCATATCCTGCTCGAGCTGGGCCAGCGCCAGCTCTTCCTCACTGGGACCGCAACCGTGAAAGCCGGCCGCAAGGGCCAGACCCACGAGCCAGACAGCGTGTCTGCGTAGCATACGGGAACTCCTGTTGTTCGGGGTAAGGAGAGAAATCCGTCAAGCGACGGGCTTGGGGGTCTCCGGGACGGGCTACTGGGCCTCCCACTGGTAAAGACTGTCAACCTGGCTTTTGACCACGCTGATAGCCTCGTGAGATTCCGCCTGGCTGGCGATCAGGGCATCCAGCTTGTTCGCCAACTCCTGAGTGCGATTGCCAAACACCTCCACGTGACTGTTGACCGTGGCCAGAAGGTTGGTCTGTGTCTGCTGGATACCGGCCGTCTGCGTTTTTATGCGGGCCAGATCCTCCTGCGCTGCTCCAATTTGCTGATGGGTATTTTGTAGCAGTCGCCTCTGTGCCTGCAGATTGTCATGGAGATCGCGGTACCGGGCTTCTTCCTGTTCGAACCGTTCCTGCAGGCGCTGCTCGATTCCGGCACGGTAGTGCCGGTGCGATTCCAGCTCCTGGTCCAGTGTTCGCTTGAGTTCGTTGTAGGCCTGAAACTTTGCGTCCAGTTCTTCCCGCGTGCGGGCGTGATGACGGATCTCGTTCTGCAGCTTGACCCGGATCTCGAACTCTGATGCCGTCAGTTGCGCTTTTTCGTCCAGTTGCTGAATCAGGCTTTCACTCAACTGGTTGAGGCGCCCGGCAAAAGCCTCCATCTGGGCCTGCAGATCCTGGCGATGGGCTCTCTGCCGCTCCGCGCTGATGTAGAGTACCAACGCCAAAACGCTGCCGGCGACCAGCGTGCAGTAGCCGCCCAGAAACAGCATGTGTTTGCGCTCGAACAGGTCTACCGTCCTGAGCAGACCGGCGATTCCGCCCCATAACAGCAGCAGCGCTGCGACTACTGCAGCAATCATGGTATTCACAGATGCAACTCCCCGATGGGCACCGGACTGTGGCAGGCAAAACGGTCTACAAATAGTATACGAAGAACAGGCAAACCAGCGCAAATATCGGGTTGGGAATCACCGCGGTAATGGCGAGTTTGCCAGCAGCGGACCGCAGGACCAAATTTACCATCCGGTATCACCAAGGCGGTCTCAGACGATCTCAGTAGAAAGGTACGGTATATGAAACGCACAGTTGGAAGCATCGACGGGCGGGGCAGAGGCGTATGCATCCAGGCGGAGGCACCCCAGGTGCAGGCGGGCGAAGTGGGCGTGCGTGTGCACGCCTCATTGATCAGTCCTGGTACTGAACTGCGCGGTGTACCGGTGCAGCGACTGAACCCTGAACCGGATAAGCCACCGCGGCCGTTCGGTTATGCCGGCGCCGGAGTGGTCGAGAAGCTGGGGGCGGGGGTAGAACAGTTCAAGGTGGGTGACCGGGTCGCCTGTATGGGGGCGGGGTATGCGTTGCACACCGACTACGCCTGCGTACCACAGAACCTGTGCGTCGACGTACCCCCGGGAGTGTCCATGGAAATCGCCACAGCGACGCATCTGGCGGCCACCGCTCTGCAGGCCATACGCCGGGCTGAAGCGGAATTCGGCGAAAACACCATGGTCATGGGGCTGGGGCTGGTGGGGCAGTTGTGCGCCCAATTGGCGCAGTTGTGCGGTTGCCATGCCATGGGAGTGGATCCGCTGCCCCTGCGTACCCGGGTGGCGCAAGCGGTGGGTGTCGAGCGCGTGGTCCAGGCCGACACGGAGGATCCGGTCGCTGTGGCGGCGGAATTCAGCCGGGGGTGGGGAATCGATTTTGGCATAATCGCCTTCGGCGGGGATGCCAGCCAGGCCTTCGAACAAATGTATCAGAGCCTGAAGATGACACCGGACGGGCACCGCATGGGCCGGATAGTCATCGTCGGTGGGGCTCGCATCAACCACGAGTTCGCCGCCAGTCTGGGCAATGTCGATGTCCGCAGTGCGGCGCGCACGGGGCCTGGGTATCACGACGCGGCGTATGAGCACGGCTGCGCCTATCCGCCGGTGTTCGTGCCCTGGACCACGCAGCGCAACCTCGCAGAGTGTATGCGTGCCATGGCTTCCGGCAAGCTGCAGATAACGCCGCTTCTGACCCACGAATTCGCCCTGGCGGATATAGGCCGGGCTGTTGATGTCCTGGTGGACAACCCGGATGAAGCCATAGGTGTGATTCTCAAGCCTTGAGCGTTTGCATGGTCGCAGTCCGTGTCTGGGACGGCGGAGAGTTTCGGAGACGCGTCGACCGTCACCAACGCGGCGTGGCACAACGGGCCTGGGCGCGCCTTTCCGAAGCACGCGCAACACTGGTAGCCAATATGCAGACAAGGAGATACGAATGAAACTGAAGGACCGAGTGGCTGTCGTCACCGCGGTAGGCAGAAAAAAAGGCATGGGACGGGGAATCGCCCGGGTTCTGGCCGGTGAAGGCGCCGACCTGGTGATGAACAGTGCTTCGGCACAAAGCGTGGATGACGCCGTTGCCGAGATTCGCGCGCTGGGCCGGCGTGCTGTCGGTGTCCCCGGTGATGCGGCCGGCAGGGATATCTGTGATCAGCTGGTGGAGGCAGCGAAGCACGAATTCGGCCGCGTCGACATACTGATCTGCAATGCGGGGATCAACACCTTCACCGCCTTCGAAGCGACATCGGAAGAAGCGGCGAGGCGTTGCGTGGATGTCAATTTCTTCGGCACCTTCAACCTGTGCCAGGCGGCGCTGCCGGTCATGAAGGAACGCGGCGGCAGCATCGTCATGATCACTTCGGTTCATGCGGAGAGTGCCTATCCGCGCAGCTCGATCTACAATTTCACCAAGGCGGGTCTCAATCATTTCGCCCGCACCCTGGGCATTGAGCTGGCACCGTACAGGATACGCGTCAATGCCCTGGAGCCTGGCTGGGTGCTGACGCCGGGAAGTACGGGAGACCGGACGCCGGAAGAGATCGCCCGGCTGGAAAAGGAGCTCATTCCCTGGGGGCGGGTAGGGCAGGCAGAGGACATCGGCCGCGCCGTCGCTTTTCTGGTCTCGGATGACGCCGACTATGTGACATCAGCCACGCTGCGCGTCGACGGCGGCCTGATCGCCGCCGAGCGCAAGAAATGACTCCACCGGCGCCAATTCCGGCTGCGGCTGAGCGGATGGCGCCCCGGTTTCCCTGCGGTTCAGGAGCCGGATCGCCGCAATGCGGCCATACCTCAGGCCGGCGCCCTCTGTAACGGCAGTCAGCGCGATCTCCGTGGTTCAGAGCACCTCGCCGGTGAGCATGTGGACGCGGCCTTCCGCCCGAAAGGTGACCGGGGGAAGGTCTATCTCCTCGCCGGCGATCATCCGGCGAAGCACATCGGCTACTCCGGCAATGGCCGGCTCGAGCAGCGCTTCACCTTTGTCCCGAGTGGCCGCTGCCGCTCCTTCGTTGCGTATGGCCGCGACGTGGACGCGCTGGGGTTCCAGGGCCAGCATGGTGGAGGTCTCGTATTCGCAGGCATGTCCGGGCAACCGGCCCAGCTCCATGTACTGCCGGACCAGGACGGGATCGTACACGTCCCAGTACGAGTTGAACCGCAGGTTGACCTGCAGCTTGTCCTGGTATTCCTCCAGCCTGCGCATCAGCGGTTTGACATTGCCGCCATGTCCGTTGAGAATGAGAATGTTGCGGATACCGGCGCGTTGCAGCGAGTGACAGACATCGAAAACATACTCGCAGAAGATCTCCGGACGCACCGTGAGGGTGCCTCTGTGGGCCATCCAGTGTTCGGAAACGCCGATGGGTATGGGTGTGGCCACAACCACCTGCGGAAAAAGCCGAAGCGCTGCCTGTCCGGCGATGTGAGTGACGTGCAGGGTGTCGTGAATCATCTCCAGGTGTTCATTGTGTTGCTCGGTAGCGCCGGTCGGCACGATGGCTGCCCGGAGGTTGCCCTGATCTACCCGTTCGGCGAATTCCTGCCGGGTCAAATCACCTGCATAGATGCGCTGGTCCGCCATGTCGATGGCCTTTCCTGAAAGGGCGGGTGTGGGCCGCTGTAGAGCGGTGCGTGTGGTACGGGTGCCATGCTGACCCGTCATGTTTCACAAGGTCGATGTAACCGTTCGCTGATACGGGATCCGGCGTTGGCATCGGCTGCACGCGAACGACCGGTTGCCGCATAGCATGCATTCCCTGCCTGATCGGGCCAGCGCGAATACCGGGACATCGCCCCACAAGCAATCTGCGGCGGCGTCAGGTGTCAAGCACTCCCCGGCCGTTGGCCGGACTACTTCCGCCAGGGGAGCGCCAGGCGTGGTTGGTCTCAAAGAAGCTCGCCGGGGTTGACCCCGCCCGTCTGCCGGCACTGCCGGCACCACGGTGCGGTGGCACGGCCGGCAGCCGTGCGCCGGCATCGCCTGCGGCTGGCTTTCATGACGGCTGGCCCCCTGTCCCTCGGCTGGCGGTATTGGATTCGTCACCTATGCCTTGACGCGGTATCGCTGGTGAACGCTGTTTACTCCAAGGTTGAATGCTCAGACCTTCCATTCAAGAGAGGATCCCATGATCATCGGAACACGCATGCCGCCGTTTGCGCGTGACCTGGGTTTTGAGGCGTATGTGGAGTGGCTGGCCGACAATGGACTGCAAGCCGTCGATACACCGCCGCTGAGCGCGGCCATAGCCGCCACCTGCAGGCAGGCGGGAGTGGCCATAGGCACCTGTGACGGCCGGGCGCCTGGCTTGTTGAGTGCGGATGCCGGCAGGCGCCAGGAGGGGCTGGACAGCTTGAAAGCAGACCTCTCGGCCATCGCCGAACACGGCGGCAGTACGTATTTCGCCGTGCTGGCTCCGGATGACCCGGCGCAACCTCGGGAAAAGACCTTCCAGATCTTCACCCAGGTCTATCCGGAGGTCGTGGAGCATGCCGAACAATGCAACGTGCAGATCGCCATCGAACCGTGGCCCGGTCCCCGTCCCTTCTACGGCAACCTGGGCTGTTCACCGGAGACGTTGCGGCGCATCTTCGCGGCCATACCCTCACCGAACCTGGGCATCTGCTACGATCCGTCGCACTTCGTGCGTCTGCAGATCGACTACCTGCGAGTTCTTCAGGAGTTCGGCGACCGCGTCCGCCATGTGCATCTGAAAGATGCCGAGATCCAGGCAGAAAAGCTGTACGAGATGGGTATCGCCGGGGAGTCGTTCGGCCGGGCTTATGTGTGCGGTGAAGGATGGTGGCGGTATACCATCCCCGGAGAGGGGGAGGTGGAGTGGGTGGCCGTGCTGCACCGTCTGCAGGATGCCGGTTATGATGGCGTGCTCAGCATCGAACTCGAGGATCACTACTATTGGGCTACACCGGAGTTGCAGCAGGAGGGCATCCTGCGGTCGCGGGACTATATCGATCAGTTCATCGACGGACGGTGAACGCAGCGGCCGACTGCCGGCGGTGGGTGTGGCGCGTATCCCCTGGTTGTGGCGTCTTTCCCTTGCTTGGAGCGCATGTGCGGAGGTCGCCAGTGATGGCTATCCCCGGTGGACCACCGTCCTCTACCAGGACAGGAAACCCCGGGTCGTTCGCACCGGCGACGGTCCTCAAACGATGAGAGGAGTAACAGATGACAGGATTTGCCGTGATCGGTCTGGGTATGGGACGCAGTCGTGCCCGCCAGATCCAGCATCAGACCGAAGGCGCCGAATTGCGGATCGTGGTCGACTTGAAGGAGGATCTGGCCCGTGAGGTGGCCGCAGAGCTGGATTGCGACTGGTCCACCCGTCTGGAAGACGCCCTGACCCGGGACGACGTGGATGTGGTCATGGTGATGACCCCGAGCGGGGTGCACGCCGAAGTGGGGGTGCGGGCTGCCCGAGCCGGCAAGCACGTGTTGACCACCAAGCCCATGGATGTGACCACTGCCGCCTGTGACCGGCTGATCCAGGCCGCGGACGAGGCCGGTGTGATCCTGGGCGTGGACTATCAGAGCCGGTACGTCGACAACAACGTGCGTGTGGCCGAAGCCATGCGACAGGGTTGGCTGGGACAGCCGATCATCGGTGAGGTACGGTTCAAGTGGTTCCGCTCGCAGGATTACTATGACCACAATGACGGCTGGCGCGGCACCTGGGCCATGGACGGCGGTGGCTCACTGGCCAACCAGGGATCGCACCTGCTGGACCTGCTGTTGTGGTTCATGGGCGATCCGCGGCGGTTGTACGCCGAGACCGCCATCATGTCGCACCAGATCGAGACCGAGGACGTGGGCGCTGTCCTGCTGAGTTTTCCCAGTGGAGCCACAGGCACCATCGTCGGAACCACCACCTTTCCGACCAGTGTCTACTTCGCTGCCGAAGTGCACGGTACGGAAGGCGCCGTGCTCATCGATGCCGCCCTGGACGGGACCATGCGGGTCTTCGGCGAAGAGCTGGAGGACAGGCTGCAGCAAGTGGATAATCCGGTGCATAGCGCCATGGAAGACATGGTGCGCGCCGTCAACCAGGGGGTGCCGGTGCGCGTCGACGGCCGCGAAGGGCGCCGCACCGTCGCCCTGCTCGAACATATCTACCGGTCGGCCCGGGAGGGCGTGCCGGTGGAAGTGGACATCAATCGCTGATTTCCGCCGCCGTGCCAGCGGACGCCGGATCCGGCATATCAACCTGCGCGCCAGCAGCCCGGCTTCTGGCGGAGAAAGGCAGAGCATGAAGATCACAGCAGTCGATGCGCGGCTGATCGATGCGAATTTTCGCAACCTGATCATCACCCAGATCCACACGGATGCGGGCATTACCGGCATCTCCGAGGTCGTCACCAAGCGTTTCGATGATGCAACGCTGCAGGGCATCCGCAACCTGACGGAGAACATTGGCCTGATCGGTACAGACCCCCGCCGGCCGGCGCTGCATTTCGAGCGGATGTATCGTGACAACCAGTGGACCATCGGCACCGTAGCGGTTTCGGCCATCAGTGCCATCGAGATGGCCATGTGGGATATCAAGGGCAAGGAATTGGGCCGGCCCATCCATGAATTGTTCGGTGGTCCCACCTTTGACCAGGTGCCGGTCTACTGCCACGTACCCGGGGGCAGCAGTCCGGACGAGTTCGCCGCCAACATCGGTGCGGCCCGGCAACGGGGCTACCGCGTGGCCAAGACCACCCTGCCGGTGTACTACGGCCAGGTGCAGCGGGTCTCGCAGGATGGAGCCGAATACCATATCGACGGAGCCGCGTATTCCGGCACCAAGGGCCTGGTTGACGGCAGTCACAACGAGCACCAATGGACGGACGCGCGGATCATCAGCCAGGTGATCGGCTTTTTCGCCCAGGCTCGAAAGGTCCACGGTGATGCGATGGAGATATGGGTCGACTGCCATGCCCGTCTGAGCGCGGCTACGGCCGTACAGCTGGTTCACCGCCTGAAGGGGCTGGTGGATCTGATCGAGGAGCCGGTGCCGCCGGAGGATATCGCGGGGTTGAGGCAGCTCAGGGAAGCATCGTATGCCTGCGGCGGCCCGCGCCTGAGCGGCGGTGAACGTACCGCCACGGTGTACGACAGCAATATGACCAGTATGGTCACCGGACGTGCCGTCGACATCTTCCAGCCGGATCTGGGCAACTGCGGCGGGTACGGACAGTTTCACGAGCTGGCGGCGTTGGCGGCCAGCCACAATGTGGCCATGGCGCCACACAATCCCAACGGCCCGCTAGCCGTGGCCCAGGGACTCCAGGCCATGTGCAGCATCCGCAACGGGCACATACTGGAAACCGTGGGCAATGAGGCGGAGGAGGCGTTGGCCGGGGAGATCCTGGAGGATCCGGAGCCGGTGATCGCCCGGGACGGGATCCTGCCGGTTCCAAAGGACCCCGGAGTCGGCGTGAAGCTCAATCCGCGCGGTCTGGAAGCCCGTGCCTTTCGACGCTATTACCAGGCCACGCGGTGACCGGAAGTCGCGGTCTGCGCCTCTGCCCCCGCGGTGACTCAGCCGCCTGGAACGAATGCGGCACTGAGGTCGACACGCGGGGCTGGGGCCGTGTCGCGGCAACGTTGGATCCTAACATACCGAGGGACGGCAGGCCGGCCGTTGATATGCTGCCGACACAGCGCCGTCTGTATCATTACCGGAACGAGTGCTCATTGGAATGACAGGACAACCCTATCATGAAGATCACCCGCATCGAGCAGTTCATCACCGCTGTTCCGCATATTCCGGCCATTCAGCAGAGCCGGCCGGATGATTTTCGCGAACGTCCCATACCCATTATCCGCGTACACACCGACGAGGGCATCACCGGGTTCGGAGAGGGGGGGCGCGGCCAGCGCCTGGACGATCTGGCCGACCGCTGGCTGGACGCGGATCCTCTGGCGCAGAACCTGACCAGCATGGGCGGCGCCATGGCCATGGCGTTGTTCGACATTGCCGGCAAGGCGCTGGGCGTACCGGCGTACCGCCTGATGGGTACAAGACACTGGGATCGTGTCCCGGTGGGCTACTGGTCGCCCCCGCTGGAACCGGCCCAGTTTGCCGCCATGGCGGAAGAGGGGGCGCGTCAGGGGTACCGGACGCACAAACTGAAGGCACGGCCCTGGAATATCGTCGAGACCGTCGCACTGATGACCAAGGCGGCCGGACCGGACTACGGCATCATCGTCGATCCCAACTTCACCTTCGGCGATCTGCAGACCAGTCTGCGTCTGGCGGGGCAGCTGGAAAAGTACAACGTGCAGGCCTTCGAGGATCCTTTTCAGTATCTGCCCGGCTGGCACCAGTACCGGGATTTTCGCCGCCATACGCGCATCGCTCTGGCGCCGCATCTGTACGATTCGCGCCAGATCATGAGCGCTATCCGGGCCGAAGCTGCCGACATGTTCAATACCGGCGGCAGCGTGGAAACCGTGTTGATCAACGCCGGCATGGCCGAAGCCGCCGGTCTGCCGGTCTGGTTGCAGGTTGTCGGGTTGGGGCTGGGCGTTTCGGGGGCCTATGGCACCCACGTGCATGCGGTGGTGCGCAACGCCACCATCCCGTCGGATGTCCTGCACTTCACGCGGGAGAATGACCTCATCGGTGGCGCCTTGATACCGAAGGACGGCTTTGTAGAGGTGCCGGACAGGCCTGGACTGGGTGTCGAACTGGATATGGATGCCGTCGAGCACTACCGGGTGGGATGATGTGCGGCGACCCAACGGCCCTCCGCGTCTGCGCTCGCCGGCAGCAGTGAGCGGGATCGGGCGGAGGGCCGGTTGCTTGCGGACACCGGCGGGGGGGCGCACAAAGGACACGCATGGGCCGGTAGCTCGCCGGCAACGGAGTGCACCTGCTCCGGCCTGCACCGCTCAGGGACAGTGACTGCCGAACTCGCGGTAGTGGCGTACCGGTAACTCATGGTATTCGCGCACCAGCTTTTCCAGGCGCTGGCACGCCAGGTCGAAGATCCGTCTGCCCTTTTCTGCCGTGGCAGCCAACGCATCGCCCATGACCCCGGTGTTGTTCACCGTGTCGCGCCGGCGTTCGGCAAATTCGGCGAAGGACGCTTCGGCGGAGAACGGCTGAGTCCCCGTTTCATCGCGCACGGCATGCTGCCAGTCCACCATATGGCCCCGCAGATGCAACTGCACGGAGGTCTCCCATTCGCCTCCGTGCCCCACGCCGGTATCGGACTCGCCCCAGGCCCGCAGTTCCTCGCTGACCATATTCCACCAGTTGAAGTGCAGGGAAAAGATGTCTTCCCTGGCCAGTTCCCAGCACACGGCACGGCTCGGTCCGAAGTTGCCACCGTGGCCATTGAGGCAGACGATCCGTTCGAAGCCATTGGCGTGAATGCTCCGGACGATATCGGCCAGCAGCATCTGAAAGGTCTCCAGGCGCACGCTGATGGTACCCGGGAAGCCCATATTGTAGTGGGCCAGGCCCGACCACACCGGTGGGGCCACGATTACGGGAAACTCATCCACCCGTCGTGCGACCGCAGCCGCCATGTAGAAAGGTGCCGAAATATCCACATCCATGGGGCAGTGCGGCCCATGCTGCTCCACCGAACCTACCGGGACGATAACCACGGGGGCAAGTTCCAGAGCGTCGAGGAATTCCTGACGCCACATTTCCTGCCACATGATCTTCCTGCCACTACCGTCGTACGACTGCGCATACATTCCTCTTCTCCGCGTTCGGGTTGGCGCCACGTCCGGGATCAAGAGCATAGGTTGGGAGCTGGGTGACCACAAGTTGTCAGGCCTCGCCCAATTCGTAACTGTCAGTGGCGAGCTTGTCGAGATGATCGCCTGATGTTGACGCAGCGGTATCCGGCCCGTATGTTAAAAAGCTGCCTGCAGGGTGCCGGCGTCCAGTTCCCTGTTTTTATCGTGCAGATTCCTCCCTCCGTGTGAGCCCGTAGCTCAGCTGGTAGAGCAGCGGACTTTTAATCCGTTGGTCGCGGGTTCGATTCCCGCCGGGCTCGCCATAGTCGTCATCCGATGACATCATGGCACATCCATGCCTTATACGCCGGGCCAACGGGCTGTCCATCTGTATTCCGGTCGCAAGGCGGATCGTCGGCTCACCGTACGATGGTGCATGATGAGTCTTGTCGATGACAAGGATTCCCGGGTACATGGCGGCATGCTGAGATCTTGGAGAGGTTGCGTGGGAAACCAGGCGGGTGTCCCGATCGTCCTGAAGGCGGTACTTGCGGGCGTCGAGGCGTTCAACGGTTGTTGCCACACCACGGCAGCCCCTGGAGTCACCCCAAGCTGGGGCTGCCCGGCTCGGAGATCTGTTACCCCCGGCCGAGCGGGGTTCCGTATGTCGCTGGGTCTGCTCCTGTACATCGTGATCGGATGGTCCGCCCTGTGCGCACGCCCGGCTGATGCGGCATGGAGTCGGGAAGTGCGCCCTCTGATCGCTTCGGGAAGGAGCGATCGGCGGGCCATGGCACCGGCCATCGGTGTACATGGGGCATATGATTACCAGGCGGATGCTCCGGGGGTTGGCCTTCACAGCCTCTTGCCCATAGGTGGATTACGCGTTTTTTCTCCGGCCGTTGAACTGTTCCTCGGCGACAGCCTGTACTGGCAGGCCAATGCGGACATGATGGTCAGAAGACCATTGCTTTGGCGCGGTGTGGGACTCACTGTCGCCGACGGCGCCCGTTTCGGCAAACAGGGCATCCAGGTCGGATACAACCTTTTCCTCCGGTTGCAGCAGACAGGCGTCCGCCGGCCTGAACGGTTGTTGCGCTGGTTCGTCGAAGCGCGCTGGACCTATGTCGACAACAGCCATCACTTCCGGCCAGCCGCAGGGTTGAGTGTCGTCCTGTTCGAATAACACAGCCTATGCACAGGTCCTCCTACCAGCAGTCCGGTTCCGCGGCACCGCGAGACGTACAGAGACCGGACCTGTCCGAGCGGCTCCTTCCGTGGTTCATGGCCATCGGGTTGTCGCTAAGCCTCATCGTGCCTGCGGCGCACGGGAGCGCCCGGGACAGGGCACAAGGGCCTAAGCTGATCCTGATCCATGTGGACGCCGTGGCCTTCGATCTCATGCAGAAAGAGATCGACAGAGGCAACCTGCCCAACATAGACCACCATTTCCACAGGAGGGGGTTGATCAGACAGGGGCTGACGTACTTCCCCAGCAAAACACCTTTTGTGATTTCCAGCATTCGTGACGCGAAATCGGTCAGCGAAGGGCTTGTCGTCGGGTGGGATATTCCGATGTACCAAGATTACGAATCACTGCAGATGACCAACACATTCATCTTGATGGCCAAGAGCAAGCATAGGCTGGCCAGATCCAACTTGATGTACGGCTTGCCCACATTCGATGGGCTGGCAGAACCGGCGTTGATGAACACCGTAGAATATTTCGACGAATATCGCGTGCTTGAATTTTACTGGTATACCATCGATATTTACGGGCATCAGCAAGGCAAAGAATCCTATCTTCAGCATCTCAGGAATTTCGACAGAGTCCTCGGGCGGTACATCGAACGGTTGGATTGCGATGTAAACGTGATTATCTACTCCGATCATGGAATGGTTTTTGGTGAAGGTGTCCCAATTTACGACCTCGTTGACGACTTGTTCGCTGAAGATATAGAAGTTTTTTCGTATCCGCTGCTCTACTTGAAGGATGCCGGCCGGAAAGAAGAGATCGCCCGTCGAATGGTGGATGAAACACCGCTTGATTTTGCCTTCTTTCGTGTCGACGAAAACTGGGTAAAGGGGTTTGCCCAGGGAGCGGAATTGTTCGTACACCGCATCGAAGACAGATATCGACTGATCTGTAACGGTAGAGATGCCCTGGGCTATGGGGATCTGGGCTACGGTGGTGAATATCGTTCGGCTGATGAATGGCTGGAGTTGACCATCGACCACGATTATCCGGCTACACCGGTCATCGTGTCCAGGTTTTTGAAGAACCCGAATGCGAGTGAAATCGTGGTTTCCTTCGATGCCACCAAATTCGCTGAAACCCTCTACACTCGGATGGGAAATCACGGTGGTTTCACCGCACGAGAGATGGTCGTGCCGGTGATGGCACGGGGTCCTGATGTGGAGAACATCAAGGACCACCGGGTGATCTGGCTAGAAGAGTTATTCTCCGAAGTCTACGAATTCGACTTTCTCTCTGAACCAAGACGTGACAGGCACACCTTGCGCGTACACAGCCATGTATCCAGGGTTGAGGCGACGTTGGGGTTGACGCTGTCGCCTGTGTACCGCTACCAGGCGGGGGCAGAGTTGACCGTAGGGCGAGGCTCGGTGCCGGAAAAGGGATCCGTCTGGGGCGCCTATGATATGCAGCGCTCCTATCTTTCACGACTCTGGCTGGGTGCGGGTTGGCAATGGTCGGCGGATGCGCAGGATCCTTTCTTCATGCTCAAGTACAACACCGGTTACGGCAGGTATGATATGGTGGGCATACTGAAAACGTCGGGGAATCATGCTTTTTCGGTCGGATATCGT
The DNA here is from genome assembly GCA_007136405.1 of Candidatus Latescibacterota bacterium. GTDB lineage: Bacteria > Latescibacterota > UBA2968 > UBA8231 > UBA8231 > SLHA01. The sequence continues at coordinate 35,273 of SLHA01000048.1, read as the reverse complement.
TTGACGGACAGTATCAAGCTCAAAGTCACTGATTTCAACAGTATGGGCATCCGTTTGTCATTTTGACAACAGGCCTGGCAGTGTTGAGATCCCAGGCACTATTGCGGCCACTACGATGCCACTACATTGAGCTGGCCGATGGCGTTCGGAGGAAATGCCGACGCAGGTTCGCGACGCCCTTGAACAGGACCGTGGCCGTGGCAGGGTGTCGCGCTCGTTCTCGCGCATCAGGGCTCGCGCGCGAGAACGAGCGGAGGCGCTTGTCCCGAACGCACCCACATCCGGCCATAGCACGTAGATTCTTTAGTATATTCGGTACCGGTATCGTGCTGAAGATCCTTGCCGGCTTCATTGCACGTGGCCCATTGATTCGAAGCCCCGGCATGCGGTGGTGCGCAGACAGGCGCTCGCATCGGTTCCCAATCCTCAGCAACCTGTGCATCCTGTCTGTTCATACCGCCCATGGCCCACTTGAGAGAGAGTCGTACGATGCTGTCACATCTGATCATGATCCTGCTATGCGCTGCCTTTATGGGTACTGCCTGCGTCCCGCTGTCGTTACGGCGGTCGCCTTCTGCCGCGGCCACCGCGGAAACGGTCGCTACCGCCATGGCCTCGGAGGAGGAGGCAGTACAGCGTTATTTCCAGCGTCGTGCGGCAGAAGGCCAGGACTCGCAGAGCACCAGTCCCTATATCGCCGTACTGCCCATGGCGGACGACTCGGGTTTCCGCCGGGGAATATGGAATCTGCCGCTGGTCATGGCTGAAATGCTCAGTGAACGCCTGGCCGACTACCCTGATTGGGAAATGGTGCCGCATGAGGTTGTCGCCTTGACCGTGGCCGGACAACGCCTGATGTACCCCCGGGAGGCGGTGGCCTGGGGAGCAGGGCTCCAGGCAGACATCGTGCTGCAAGGCACCATCCTCGATTACAACATGAGCCGGTTCAGTGCCGGGGATCCGCTGATCGGCGGGTACAAATCGTACAACGGTGTGGCCCAATTCCAGGTCGTGGCCCTGAGAGTGGAAGATGGTGTCGAGATCGGGCGCGGCATGGGGCATGCCGACCTGACAGACAGGGATCTGGGATTGGATCTTCTGGGCAAACCACGAGATCAGGATCTGCAGTTCATGAATCTGGGCAAGATGGAATTCGGCTCGGAAGAATTCGAGGAAACAGTGCTGGGGGCGGCCACGATAGCCGCCATTGACCAGCTGGTGACGGAGCTCGTTGGGACCCTTCAACCCCGGGATCTGGTATTGCACGGCCGGGATGCGCAGATACTGTCCGTATACGACGATGAAGTCTATATCAATGTCGGCAGTGAACACGGAGTACGGCAGGGATTCCGTTTCGTCGTGCACCGGGCACTTGATCAGCCAGAGTCCGGCGACTCGCCTGTCGACGCCCCTGTGGGGCTGATCGAGGTCATCCAGGTCGTCGGTGCTCGTCTGGCCAGTGTACGCGTGCTGCAGGGGGCAGACCAAATCGCACCCGGTGACCGGCTGGAGTTGCTCAAGCGCGCCTCCGGGGAATGAACTGCATGGCCTGGGAATTGGCGCCCGATTTTCCGGGCCACGAACCTGTCGCGTCGCGGACATCGCTTCGCTTCTCCGGTAGGAGCGCGCACCGCCGCAGAGGCTGTACGCTCGGATTACGGCAATGCGCCGCGCTCACGGGGGATGCGGTTGCGTGATGGAATTGACCTGTCGAGGTTTTGTCGAGGTCGACATGGCGTGAATATGAAGTCAGCAGACTATCGGAGGAGTGTCTGTGCCGCGGCAAGGAAGTGCCTGCACTGGGTCGGTGCGGTTTCAATGCAACGTTGACTCGCCGTCGGTACGGCGCCCGATACCCGGCATGTCACTTCACGAACAGGGTTCCATCATGGCGTAGTGTTTCAACTGTACGCTCGTACTATTACAGGAGAAGCAGATATGAACAGGTATTTAGCTGGTTGTTTAGCCCTCGGCTTCGTGGCGGCCGGCTGCTCATCGCCTACCCGCAGCGAGCCCGGAGCCCAGGTTCCCTCGGTGCCGGCACACGTCCAGCGCAAGCTGGATGAGCCCATGCAGTGGGGGCAGTTTCCTGCATCGGCGGCGCGGGAGGAGTACCCGCTGCTGGCGCAAGCCGGAGAGCAACTGGCCACCTTGCTGCCGCTGATGCAGGCCGGCCGGACGCTGGGGACGTCATCCGCGGCAACCAAACCGGCGGCCGTGCAGTCCGTGGATCCCCAGCTGGCTGAACTCGGTGGGCGCAGTCCGAAGGAATTATATAATGATCTCACGGGCGGCAATGATTGGCGCACATTCGGCCCGAACCTGGGCAACTACGGTTCGCATCAGCAGATGACCATCAGGCTGCGGCCTTCGCACGGAGATTATTACGAGATCGAACAGACCATGACCCATGATCTCGATCTGGGCATGGACCGGGTCGAATACCGGTACTGGGTCCAGAAAGACGATACAGGTTGGACATATGTGGATTTCGACCAAACAGGGGAAAAGAGACCTTACCGTTACGCCGAATGGCGTGAGTTCTACGCCGAGGGCAGCACGGGCACCCGGGAACTCCTGGCCACGTCGCTGGATCCCGAGTCCACGACCTACCGCGTTCCGCCCTTGAGTTTCTTCCTCTCCGGGAACCGGGGATGGTTGTCCTCCAATTCTCAGTTGAACGCTGCACCGGAACCCGAATCGGGACCCACGATCTGGAATTCGGTATCGTTCCTGGAGGTGGAATACGCCAGCTCCGGACCGGGAGAACCCAGGGGGCTGGAGGCCAAGGAATACTACAGCGAGGTCGAGGAAGGAAACGGAATCAGCGGTCGTGGTGTGCTGTACGGCCGCGAACGGCGAGGCGGACTCCAGCGCCGGATCATCACGGGTTTCGAGGACAAGTGGTCGAACAATAGTGGAAATGGTCTCAAGGAACAGACCGAGCATCATGCGATATCGGTGTGGTATTTGATGGCCGGCGCCAACTCGACGGTTGAACTCACGGACGTGCGTCGAGACTACGTCGGAACCCCGAAGTACCGGAGCATCAACGCCCTGTGGTATTCCGGCAACACGAATCCGGAAAACCTGGATACCGACTATCCGTATGCGAACAGTGACAAAGGCTACTGGCTTGAACTCAATCCATCCATTGGCGGATATGCCGGAAAATACCTGGTGCGCGAGAACGGAATGACCAGCGAGTTTACCGCAACGCTGGTGAATGGTGCGCTTAAAACAGAGCGGGTGAAAGATGGCGTAGATTGGTCCATGGCCGGCCGAGTGACCACCGCACGTCCGCCCACCCTGACCGGCGTGACCACGCGGTTCGGGGTGGGGGACATCGCCGTGGATGGGCTCGCGGATGGAACACTGTCCTTTAGCGGGAATCTGGCCCAGAGTGCGCTGGTCGGGACGCTGAACGGGTACGCCGTAGAGATTGGGACCCACGGGATGTTCATCTATCTCGACGGCCAGAAGCGGTACCTGTCCTTCCAGATGACCGAATGATCCATCCGGAGCCGCGGCACGGTTGAGTCACGGCCCTGTTGAGCCTGGCATCCTGGCACATCTCTCCAGTACAACCCGGCCGCAGACGGTGTATGCTCGCATCCCGACAACCGTTTGCGGCCGGCATCCGATCCACGGCGCTTGGCATCCTGCGTTTTCGTCTGTAGAAAACACTCCGCTTCCATCCGCGTGTATTTCCCGATTCCACTCTGCTGCACCGTGGTGTTGTCGCTGTGTCCTGCCTCCAGGGCCTTGAAAGATGGGCCTCCAGCGGCTCCAGAGCGGCCCATATAGCCATCTGTTTTTTTTCTTCACCTGATCGGACATGAGTAGGTCATTGACGACCTGTCCGTTGGCATTGCGCCGCAAAGTCCACATTTCCTCTGTCCCATCTCCCAGGTATTTTTCATGCTGACAGATACAGTAACCGGCCATTGTACCACGCCTGCACCGTGATCTACGCATCACCTATTGCTCATCTCCAGCACGCCTTTTCCATGCCTGCGTTCGTGACAGAAATTCATCCGGTATGCTGACCGAGACCTGGTGTTCGGGTAAGTGGTATTACGGTTTCACAAAATAATTGCTTGTGTACAAGCAAGGTCGTACATTATCTTAATCAGCAACCCGCGCGCACACGGTGACATGGCAAGATCATAACCCCGGCAACCGTGCGCTTGGATGGTACCGCCGGGCGTTCACTAAATAATTCAGGAGGAAGAAATGCCCTTATTCGAGAAGGTCCCCATCGAGGAAGGCAAAGCAACGGCAAAGGGTGTGGATCCGGCGCTGGTCGAACAGTACACGCAGTATATAAACCAGCTTGGGAAAACTGAACTCGGCCGCCTTGTGTTCGGAGAAGATGAAGATATCCGGCTTGGTCGACGCGCGCTGCTTGAAGCTGCTGAACAGAGCCGGCAATACCTCACTGTTCGGCGCAAGCGAGGTGAGAACGTGCTTGAGTTTCACCGGATAACCAAGCAGGAATTTGACGACAAGAAACGCAAAAACAAGGAACGGGGAGACAAAGTAAAGGCGTCGCGCGGCCGCTAGGCATGGTTCGCGGCGGCGGGCAATGTCGCCTGAGAACCGCAGCAACTAGCGTATCGAGCAGTCGGATTCCGGTACCAACCGTCTGAGAGCTACCTGTATGCAGGCTGTCGGTACCCGTTCCAGGTGGCGGATGGGGCTCCTGCATCGGACCCCATCCGCGCTCTTTTTACCGGTAGCAAACCACCCGCGCAGGCAACGGTCAATCCAGTGGCTCTGCATGCTCCGCGATGTATCGTTCCAGACGTTCCTGCAGACCGGTATGGACCGCGTATCCACCGCGCGGCACATAGTAGTGGTATTCCGCATATTCCATGCCGTATGGTTGCCCCATCCTCCGGTATTCCTCCAGACCGAAATGGCGGATATACTCACGGTCCGCGGTTTCGTCGTCGTCTCCCAGAAGGCTCAACTTGCGGCCTTCAGCGGCCAGCCGGGCGCGCAACCGGCGACCCTGTGAACCCGCGGGTCCCTGTGCCTTGTTGGCACTCATGGAAGCTATTTTTTGTTCGAGATGCGTGCCTATATCCGTGACCAGGTTATACGGCTGACCAGGGCGCATGGTCCAGTAGTATTTGTCCGCCACACTATGGGGTTTGATACCTGCCTGCACCTGCTCCGGATAGTCTTTCCCCGCACCAGCCATCCAGCAGGCAGCCTCCGCGGCCCGGCCTGTGACATAATGGTCCGGATTCTCTTCCACATCGCCCCACGGATTGAAGGTGATTACGGTATCTACCTGTAGATAGCGGAACAGGAATATCAAGCGGCAGCGCAACTCCAGTGGTGATGCTTCATCCAGCCGATGGTTGCGGTACCCCAGGTTGAAGGCGGCGCGAATACCGAGCACGTCGACGAGCTGGGCCACATCCTCTTCATTGCGTCGAATGGTGTCACCGATGCTTGGTGTCGGACCACATTTTTCGTCGTTGGTGGTCTGGATGAGATACGCCGCATATCCTTCATCCACCAGTTTGGCAACAAGGCCCCCGGACATCAGGGGCAGGTCGTCCGCATGTGCCTGGACTACGGCCAGGACCTTGCCTTCGTGCGGGCGGGAGGAATCGTACCGGTCCAACTGCACCGGACCATGGGTGGTGTCTTCGCGATACCCGAAAATCGACATGCGTGATCTCCCGGTGAAAGGTGAGCGGGTTGCCGGTAGGTCCAGCGTCATCGCCCTGCACCTGGCCGCCTGGGTGCTGGGCCGAGCAAGCGAGTTCCGCTGGTGAACGGCAAAGATAGTCAGGAAACCAGGCCGGCGGTATACCGGAACCGGTTGCGCGGACAGCCGCAGCATGTCGTCATCTCGCCGACGACGTCGCGCGTTTTCAGGTCCTGCTAGGGGTTATGCAGGATGGTTGTAAATTGGTTTTATAGCAGACATCTAACTGGGATAGAGCTGGATATGGTCTGTTTTCCGGGCTATTGGCACTCATATTGCTATGTAATCCACCTACAACCCCAGACACGTCTGGAGTGCCATCGGACTCTTGCGGACGCCAGACGGATGGACATGCAGAGAGACCCTCTTTTGTTGGTGCGGTGAACTCCCACAGTTTGCACCGCAGGGCTGGAGGTGGGTTGTCCGTCCGTGTGACGGTTGGCCCATCGAATCCTGTAAGAATGAAAGGTGCCTTATGACAGAAACGGCTGAGACCAGAGAAGGCGATCCTCGGGTCGAACACAGTCCGCCGGACGCTGAACCCACGATACAGAAGATCGCCGCGGCCCTGCAGGTCAAGGCCGGGGTTCACAGTAACGGCATGATAGGGGGCATCGGTATCCGGTGTCTGGATTTCCAGGTGTTACAGCGCCTGTTCCAGGAGGCGGACGGCAGGCCACGTCTGGCCGCTGCCGTTCGCGGCCAGGTAGAGCGGGCCATCCAGCGCGCCGGCATCAGTTACGGTGTGCAGGACGATGCCCTGTCCGCGACGGTCGAAGAATTCGTGCAGAGCGTCGCGGCGGGTGAACAGCGCATTGTTGCTCACAGGATCGCTCTGGGTGAAGCGCCGCATTCCGGTGATCCGGCGCACATCGAATATGCACTGAACTACCGCAGTAAAGCCTTCAGGGAACTCGCGGGCCTGGACGACACAAGCAACCGGCGACACTGCACGGTCGTCAATGCGGAAGACGTGATCGCCACGCTGCGTCCTCCCGTGGCGCCCAGAAAAGGGATTACCGTGCGGGGCGAAAACGTTGAACCCCCTACCGTTGGTGGAGCCAACCCGCCAACGCTGGAGCAGATCGCCGGAGACAACACCCGGATCGACGGTACCAACCTGCTGGCCAGCTGCGACGGAGTCTGCGAGGAAAACGCTCAGGGACAACTCCGGGTCATTGCTCAGATCCAGGTGCCCAGGGTGGACCAGGTCACTGGCCGGGTTCCGGAGACCGGGATCAGCGGAGCGAATGTCCTGGTAGAGGGGAGCATCACGGGTGCGGGCGTGGCTACCACAGAGTCTTTGTTCGTGGGCACCGGAGAGTCGGGAGGGGGTATAGACGGACGCTGCAGTGTGCAGGCTGGCAATCTCGTCGTCGCCGGCAGGATTGTGGGTGAAAGCGGTAGTCGCCTGCCTCCATTGGAGGTCGACGGACTGATGGCCGCCAGCGAAGTGCTCAATCGCCAGATCGACGCGGGGCTCATTCTGGTGCGCCGGGATTGCCAGTTCGCCCAGATGGAGTGCGAGGAGGATGCGAGGGTCGATGGCAGCCTTCGTGGAGGCCAGATCAGATGCCATGCCTTGCTGCGGGTGGTTGGGGATCTAGGTACCGCAGGGGAGGGCAGCAAGACCATCATCATCCTGCCGGCGCACGGGGTGGGTGAGCGTCGCAGGAAGAAAATAACTGCTGCCGCACACCGCTATCGGGATCAGCAGTCCGAACTGCAACGGCAGACAGAGGAACTGGACAAGCGGGCGGAAAAGCGCGCCAAAGCGGATGGTTTCTGGGCGTCTCTGTTGCAGGGTGAGCGGCATCACCCCAAGACCCGCATGCAGACCCGAGCTCTGCAGCAGTTCGTGGAGTTCCTGAATGCGAAGCGTACCCTGTCCAGACAGATCAAAGGCGTCAAAGAAGCTCTGGCCCGGTTGTCGGCAGAACTCAAAGGCCTGCAGGTGGCGGCCCGACAGCAGAGTGCCACCGTTACGGTGGGGGGAACGTTGTTCCTGGATGTGGGCTTCGAGATCGTGCGGGAAATGACTGCGGATGACGATGATCTGTCCGTCAGATTCGAGCATGACGGCAACGAGTACCTCAGATCAACTCTCGGCAAAGCAAAAGGCATCCTGACCCGGCAGGTGCGTCAGTACTGCGAGCAGCAGAACCTCTGGTTGGAGGAGAAGAAGGCGGCCATAAACAAAATGTTCGAGGGACAGGAGAAACGACCCTCAGCGCCGGACATCGAGGACAAGACGTTCGAGTTACCGGTGGTATTCCTGGATACGGAAGAGTGCCCCGAGTTGCGGATTGCGGCGGTGCTCACCGTCAAGGCCCGTGAACCGGGTAAAATCTTCGTGCGTACCGCAGCACGTGTAGCCGAACCTCAGAGGAACGTAACAGTCGAGATGCGGGCTGAGGGCGCCAGGGGATGTTTCAGTCTACAACGAAACGCCACTCCACCCGTCCCCTGGCAGCGGGATGAAGCGGTGCGCGAACAGCTGAATGGTATGATCATGGGCCCTATCAGCGCGGCAGCAGTGCTGGGATTGTCATAAACGGCGAAAGCCGCCGGTCTGGTACGCATCAGCCCCGAACGCCGGCTTGTTGCGCCGGCCCGGTCGTCATGGTCACATGGGCACACGGTCCCGCAGCCGTGCATCAGACAAACTGGTCATCGGCTTCCCCTCGCACGATGGTAATCTGACCCTGTTCCTCCAGTTGCCGGACCTGCTGAACGATACGTAGTTGGACTTCCTCTACCTCACTCAGGCGCATCGGACCGAGGTATTCCATTTCCTCGTTGATGAAGGTGCGCACCCGTTCCGACATGTTGCTCAATACCTTTTCCTTGAGTTCGTCGTCCGCGGCCTTCAGAGCGATCACCAGATCTTTCTGATCCACCTCGCGAAGCAGAGTCTGGATCTCGCGATCCGTGAGTCTGGCGATATCTCCAAAGACAAACATCAGGTTGCGCACGGATTCCGCCACCTCCGGATCCTGGGCGTCCATCTGGTCCAGCACGTTCTTCTCCGTCGACGATCCGGTCAGGTTGAGGATGTCGGCTACCACCTTGGGGCCACCGACATCCTGGTTGCCGCCCAGAATGTCACGCAGCGATGACTCCAAGCTTTCTTCGATCTGCTTGATGACATTAGGGGTGATGTTCTCCATGGTGGCAATCCGATATGCCACGTCAGACTGCATGCGCTCGGGCAGCTGTGACAGGATTCCGGAGGCCTGAGCCGCCTCCAGCTGAGACAGAATCAGGGCCACTGTCTGAGGGTGCTCGTGGGAGATGAACGGGGCGATCTGGTCCGGAGCTACGTTCTTGAGCATGTAGAATCCCGAGGACACGCGTGAAGTGACGCGCTCCAGTATTTCCTGGGCCTTGCGTGGGCCTACCGCACGTTCCAGTGCGGCTCGAGCGAAATCCACACCACCAGTACTGACCCACTCACCCGCCAGCAGGTGTTGCTCGAATTCCTCCAGAACGCGGTCTGTGACATCGCTCGAGATGTTTTTCAATGCAGCGATGGCCTGGGTGATTTCCTCCATCTCCACATCCGACAGGTGTTTCATCACCTCTCCGGACACCTCTTCTCCCAATGCAACCATGGCGATGGCTACCTTCTGGGTCAGCGGCATTTCGGCCTCTCTGTCGTCTTCCTGCCGGACACCTTCACCCGGTTCGTATTGTGCCATGATCTACCTCTCGTGTGAGCTTCATCACCGTCCAGCCAACAGGGTGACGGTGTGTCGAATGCTGCTCCATATAGTTGACTGGACACTATACTATCGGCAGGATGCGGTAAATACCTCTGTGTCGAATGTAGAGCCCCCGGGCGTGATGCTATGCGATCGACTGAGGGCAGCGGGCCGATTATCGGTATAACGGCCGTCTGCCGGTGGGCCGCCGGGAACGCTGAGCTTGCGTAGAGTCTCGAAAGGGCTTTCCTCCATACGCCCTGAAGAGCATATTTCTTTAGTCCAGCAGGTTGACTTGCCGGCAATTTCATAGCGGACCGTAGTCCGGGTCGCACCGAAGAGGAAGGCAGATATGATTCGTGGTGACAGGGAACTGCACGTAGTGGGAGACCGGGTACTGATTCGCGTCGATGACAAGGAAGAACGCACCCAAGTCGGCCTGTACCTGCCGCCAACGGCCCTGGAGAAGGAAACCGTTCAGTCCGGGGTCATCGAGGAGGTAGGACCCGGTATCCCATTGCCACCCAAGTACGATGATGAAGACGTCCCCTGGAAGAAGGGAGAGGAGCCGCAGATGCGGTACATCCCGCTGCAGATGCGTCCAGGAGACCATGCCATTTTCCTGCGCAAAGATGCCGTGGAAATCAAGTTCGATCAGGAGAAATTTGTCGTCGTGTCCCAGTCGGCCATCCTCGTTCTGACCCGGTTCCTCGTCCCGCCGCTGGATGATTTCGATGGTGGCGGCACAGCAGAGTAGGCGGCATGGTAGTACCTCCGGGCGCGGGTGACGCTACTTGACGACTCATTGTTGCTGATGCTACCTTATCTGGGGCCACACGGAACGATCAGCTGGAATTAACCACACCGGGCCCGTGCTGCATCAGCGTGCCGGGAGCGTTGTTACATGCCCTCGTAGCTCAGCCGGATAGAGCAACAGATTCCTAATCTGTGGGTCGTGGGTTCGAATCCCGCCGGGGGTACCACAGAGGACAAGGGGTCATGGAGTGCAGACGCTCCTTGACCCCTTGTCTGGTAGGTCGCCGTAGCCGTGCCTGTGCCGACTTCACCTTCGTTGCGGTTTCCCTGCCCAACACGAGCATCGGCGCGGCGTCAAGCGGGTCGTCATTCGGAATCACTCCGGCGCACTGCAACCGGAGTGAACCGCGCTGCCCTGGGGCGCGATCCGGATGAAGACCCGGACCTGTTTCCGGGCTGTCCTCTCAACGTGTCACCATGGAGGCATGCGGCCATCTCTCCTGAAGAGTATCAGCAGTTCGTCGCGCTTGTCGAAGCCCGTTCACTGCGCTCCCTGCGCCGTCAGTTCGATTACGGCCGCCGGGTTCGCAGTCAGACGGGTCTGGTCGAACTGCGCCATTGGGTCGAGCGTGTCCTGTGCAGTCGCGGTGATGGCGTCTACCCACAGAGTGATGTAGCGGCAGCTTTTGAGATCGCTGCGTGCGAGACACTGGCCGGGGAGTGGCCCGAGCTGCATCTGCTGTCCCCCGATCCTCTGTTAATCAGCGGAGAAGTCAACAGAACGCTGCTGTACCGTTGTCTGCTGGACACCCGGCTGGCGTCCAGACAGAAGGCGGGATTCTTCCCGTTGCTCCGCCGTTATTACCGGCGCCACATGGACTGGATCGTCGCCCGCGCGCAACAAGATACCCCTGGTGACCAGCAGGGGCCCAGCGCATGGGAGCAGGTAGCGGGATCGTTCCTGGACGATCTTTGCGCGGCTGTACCGTTACCGGTGGGAGAGGGCGGAAGTCAGGCCGGGAGCGCGGACGTGGTAAAGTTGCAGATCGAGATGGATCAACTACGGCGGGACAGGACCGGTCTGGAAGGGGACCTGGAGTTTGCCGAGGATCGAGCCCATCGGGCCCACCAGCGCATCAGGAAGCTGGAAACCGCAGCTGACGCCTCGAGACGCCAGCTGCGGGAGATGGCTGATGCGGCGGACAAGCTGCGCCAGGAACGTCGCATGCGCATTCGCCTGGAACGCGAAGTGACCACCGCACAGAAGGAACTGACCCACCTGCAGCATGAATATGTGAAACTGGACCGGCGGATGCAGGACATGGCGTCCCGTCTGGCGCGAGCGCATGAGCCTGCCGGGGCATCGCCGCTGGTCGTCGATATCGATGCCATGCGCAACATGCCCGCCGGAAGGGTGCTGGGTCTGGACGACGAGGCGACGGCGGCGCAGATAGGCGAGGTGCGCCGACGCTTCGCCGTCATATTTCACCCGGATCGTGTCAAACAGCTTCCAGACTGGGCTCAGCATATGTGCGACCAGATCCTGGCGATGGTCAATGAGGCCTGTGACCGGCTGCAACCGTGAGCGGGTCCCACGCACCCATGCCGGCATGCTGGGCAACTAGGCTGCTGCCCTGCCCATCATCTGGTCCAGCCGCCGGGATATCTGCGCCAGCGACAGACCTTCGTTAACGCGCAGTTCGCGTATCAGGTATTTCAGGAGGATGACCTCCGCCATGTTGTACAGGTCCTTGTTGCCGGCACAGTCTGCTACCTTGAGCAACCCCTTGGCTTTGTACTGGCGCATCTGGTGCACGGATTTACCGAAAAGGGCGGCGGCCTCATCGATGCCTATCAGTTTTGCTTTGCTAGCAGCCATCAGTCCAGACCTCCTTGTCCCGGGTGGGCATGCCAGATAATACCAAGTGCTACTACAATAATCGGCAGGGCTGCCCGGACCTTGATAGGTTTGCCCGTTTTTTCCGCGCTGATGGGTTCTGGTTCAGCCTTCCAGGAGTTCGATCTCGTATCCATCCGGATCGTCGATGAAGGCCATCTTGCGGCCGCTGGGAAATTTCTGACGCCAGTCTCCTGGCCAGATTTCGACACCCTGCTGTTCGAGCTGGTCGCAGAAGGCGATGAGATCCGGCACCGCGATGGCCAGGTGCATGAGGTCTTCGGGAACCTCGAGGACGTAGTCCGCCGACCAGGTGAGTTCCAGAGTGTGGGCGTTACCCGGCAGCTCCAGGTGAGCTATATGGTTCCCGGCGGGAGATTGGTCATTCCGGCTCTTGACCTGGAAACCGAGTTTGTCACAGTAGAATGCTACGGAGCGGTCCAGGTCGCTGACGCGGATACGGGTATGCAGCAGACGGGCCATGAGTTATCCTTCCTTCTGGGGTATCGAGAGCGGCAGGTCGCGACGAAGGGGGGGCGGTTGCATACCCCCAAACAAGAAACCCAGACAAAGCCATTGCCTGGGTTGGACCCGGTCACGACCTTGACCGGTAGAAAGCTATGGTGCCGAAGAGAGGACTCGAACCTCCACGGGGTATAATCCCCACTAGGTCCTGAACCTAGCGCGTCTACCAATTTCGCCACTTCGGCCTGCACAAGTAAGTTAAACAGCGCTTCGCTTACAGTCAAGGCCTGAAGCGGCCCCCACTCTGAAGGAGCCAGCCATGGGAAAGATGGCATCTGCAAAGTCTGCAACGGATGCTGCCGGTCACATACGTCTTGTTACCCGCAACCGGCGGGCGCGTCATGAGTACGAGATCATGGAGCGCATGGAGGCCGGCATCGTTCTCACCGGAACGGAGGTGAAGGCTCTCCGCGCGGGCAACGTCAACCTGAAGGACAGCTACGCTGCGGTTGACAGGGGTGAGGTGTTCCTGTTACATGCCCATATCAGTGCCTATGAACCCGGTAACCGGTTCAATCACGAACCGGAGCGCGACCGCAAGCTGCTGCTTCACCGGGCGGAAATACGCCGCCTAATCGGCCGTACACAGCAGCAGGGGTTGACCCTGATACCGCTCAGTCTGTACTTCAGGGACGGGAAAGCCAAGGTGGAACTGGCCCTGGCGCGAGGCAGGAAACAATACGATAAAAGGCAGAACCTGGCCCAGCGGGATGCGGCGCGGGAGGTTCAGAGGGCATTGAAGGAACGGAGCCATTGACTCAACCAGATACGGATATTCAGTCGGTCGTACGGGCCTGCGAACGTTGCGCGGGCGTCGGTATCTACTATGATCGGACCGTGGAAATCGGACGCTACGGGCGTTTGCGTTTGTGCGAGTGCATCACGCGCCACTGCCGTTGTGACGGGGTCAGGCCGTATCAGTACTGGGGTGAAGACTCGCGCCGGTACTGGTGTCCGTGTCGTCCGTTCAGCCAGCGTCTGGCGGAGACCAGCCGGCTTTTCAGCCTGGCCGAAATACCTGAGCGCTACCGGTGGACCTTTCAGGACGACTTCCATCGCCAGGCGGAAGATGGAACCATCATTCCCCTGGCAGATCGGGTCATGGTGGAGGTCGAGGGACTGGTCGACAGCACCCGGCGGCCGCGTCGCGGCTATCTCCTGTATGGAGCTCCAGGCTCAGGAAAGACCTTGCTCGGTTGTATCATGCTGAACGAGTTGATGTTGCGCTGGTGCAAGCCGGCCAGGTTTCTCAACCTCTCGCGCCGGTATTTCGAACGCCTGCGGGACACGTACTCGGAAGAGAGCGAGCACTACGGTCACACCTGGCGGATCATGCAGGAACTGTGCAACATGCCCTTCCTCATGCTGGATGACCTGGGTATTCAGCGCAACACGGACTGGGAACTGGAGATGCTGTACAACCTTGTCGATGCCCGCTACGGCGATGAACGCTTCACTATCGTTACCACCAACAAGTCCCTGGAGGACATCAAGGACATCTCGCAGGGTCGAGTCTACTCGAGGTTGCAGGAGATGTGTAAAATGATCGACATGGGGAAGGTGGACTACCGTGAGCATCGGCTATGGTGAACAGGATATGAGCCGCACCAGAACTGACGGCAGGCGGGCTGACGAGTTGCGGCCCGTAATCATCACCAGGAATTACCTGGATACGGCGCCTGGCGCCGTGCATATCGAATGCGGTAGAACGCGCGTGCTGTGCACGGTTTCGCCGGAAAACCGCGTGCCGCCGTTCCTGGAGGGACGCAACAGCGGATGGTTGACCGCTGAATACGGCATGCTGCCCGGAGCATCACCACAGCGGATCCCGCGTGAATCCGCTACCGGCAAGGTCAACGGGCGGACCCGCGAGATCCAGCGTCTCATCGGTCGTTCACTGCGTTCGGTCATCGATCTGAGCGCACTCGGTGAGCGTACTCTGCACGTGGATTGTGACGTGATTCAGGCTGACGGCGGTACCCGAACGGCGGCTATCACGGGAGCCTATGTGGCGCTGGTGGACGCAGTCCGCCATCTGCGCCGGGAGACACGACTGCCACAGAATCCGCTGCGGCAGTCGCTCGCTGCGGTCAGCGTGGGAATCGTCGCCGGTCAGGCGCTGCTGGATCTGTGTTATAGAGAGGATGCCGGTGCGGAGACGGACATGAATGTGGTCATGACCGGGGACGGCGGCATGGTGGAGGTTCAGGGTACGGCGGAGGGGCGCCCCTTTACCCGCACCCAGATGGATTCCATGCTGGACCTTGCCGCAGATGGTATACGCCAGCTGCACGCGGTCCAGACCGCAGCTCTGGGAGTCTAGCGGGTGTTGCCAAAAAACGTTGACAGTAGTACTGTGTCGATCTATGTTTAAGCAGGTCGGGCCCTTTAAGCTGAAGATAGTTTCAGCTCCGCAGGTCAACACGGAAACACAGGATGATCTGTATGGCGGAGACCGGCAAGACGTCGTCATGGGATGGAGAGGACTCGCTCGGTAGCTACCTGGCAGAGATCGCCCATAGCAAGCCGCTTAGGGCGGCTGAAGAGGTCGAGCTTGCCAGAAAGATCAAGCAGGGGGATCAGGCAGCCAGAAACCTGCTGGTGGAGTCCAATCTGCGTTTCGTCGTCAGCGTCGCCAAGGAATACCAGAACAGGGGTGTGCCTCTGGCTGACCTGATCAGCTCGGGCAATGTGGGACTCATCACTGCGGCCGAGCGTTTCGACGAAAAAAAAGGGTTCAAATTCATATCGTATGCCGTCTGGTGGATACGGCAGGCTATTCTGCAGACCCTGGCGGAGCAGTCCCGGACCGTCCGGTTGCCGTTGAACAAAGTTGGCTTGCTGTATAAAATATCCAAGGTTCACCGGCTGTTGCAGCAGAGCCTGGCTGAGGTTCCCGGTGCGGAGGACATTGCCCGGCACCTCAACGTGCCCGTGGACGAGGTGGAGGACACCCTGAAATGCGGCCGGCCTGCGTGTTCGCTGCATGCTGCGGTGCGCGAAGGAGAGGAACGCAGCCTGATGGATATTCTGGCGGACGAGCGGGAAGAATCGCCGGAAGTCCAGGTCATGCGCGCTTCGTTGCGGATCCAATTGACTGCGGCCATGAAGAACCTGGTAGGCCGGGAAGCTCAGGTGCTCAGGCTGTACTACGGTTTGGATGATGAAGCTCCGCTGACGCTTGACCAGATCGGCGTGCGTTTCGGTCTCACGCGCGAACGAGTCCGTCAGATCAAGGAGAAAGCCCTGCACCGGCTGCGCAATCCAGTCCGGTTTGATCATCTCAGGCCCTATCGGGGCGGCTGAACCGCCGGCGTTGCATACCGTTGCATGTCGGGCCGCAGGCAGGCTCGCTGATCGCATGCCGCATGGCGTAATGGGTCGGCGGAGGATTCCGGGCTGGCCAACTCTGCACGTGACCGGTCCGCCGGCGCTGGCTGTTGACAAATGGGGTTTCGTTGTGCAGGATTGTACCCGGGGCGCCGGCCGGTCGCGCGTGTTGGCACAACGTCCCTGAGCGCGCGTCAACCCTCATTCCCGTTTCCCAACGGGAGTATGCCTCCCATACCGTTCTTATACCGGGCTTTCCCCTTCCGGTAGCGGTACAGAGCTCATCGCGCTGAATCTCCCCGATCATGCATCTCCCCGTCTGCCCCATGTCTCGTGTCAGGAGAGGTCTATGATTGACGAAACCCAGGAAGACAAGCTGATTCGCTCCATGGATGAGATCGACGCCAGAATCCAGGCTTTTCGGGAGCGTGTCAGAACGTTGCTGACGGACATCGAATCACGGCGGAAACAACCGGCTGAGACCGGTACCGCTACGAAAGCAGCCTGAGCCGTGTAAAGGCGCCAGTGAACCGAAGGGGGGTGTCGTCTGCTCCCCTTCGCCCGTCTTGCCGGGGTGGGGGATTTCGGTTTTATTCCCGGCAATCTGTTCACGGTGTCATCATCCACACGCAGAGCGAAGGGACGTCCACCATGGAACGATGGGCCACCGGTATATTCACCTCGGTACACGGTGGGCTGGGGGCCGGCCTGGAGGCCGTAAAGCAACTCCAGGTGCCGACCGTTCAGCTCCATGCCCCTACACCGGAGTATCGCACTCAGGAGCGCACCGCTCAGCTCAAGGAACAGTTCGCAGCGGCGGAATTGACGATCACTGTTGTTTTCGTCGGTTTTGAAGAAGAAGACTATTCCACCATCGAGCACGTTCAGCAGACCGTGGGATTGGTACCGCGCTTCACCCGGGAGGACCGGGTACGGCAGACGCTGGAAGTGGCTGATTTCGCTGCGGAGCTCGGAGTGGATGCCATCGGCATGCATCTGGGCTTTGTCCCCCCGGATCGGAACGACCCGGAATACGATCGCGTGGTTCAGGCCACGCGCACCGTGTGCGATCATTGCCTGCAGAACCACCAGTTCTTCCATCTGGAAACCGGCCAGGAAACGGCGGACGAGTTGCTGGCGTTCATCCAGGAAGTCGAACGCGACAATCTCCGGGTCAACTTCGATCCAGCCAACATGATCTTGTACCGCGTCGGCGATCCGCTGGAAGCTCTGGACCGCATCGGTGCGTATGTGCGCAGCGTGCACTGCAAGGACGCTGTGTGGACACGCCGTCCGGAGCAGCCATGGCACGAGGATGCGCCGCTGGGATCCGGGGACGTGGACATAGAAGCCTTCCTGCGCAAACTGGATACGCTGGGCTACCATGGCCCGTTGACCCTGGAACGGGAATACTCTCCGGATCAGGCCGGGGACCTGGCAGCGGCGCTGCAGTTGCTGGTTGACCTTCGGCAACGCATTCTGGGACCGGCTTGACCGGCTCGCGGTGCAGTGGCCGTACCTTCTCCCGGCGGGGACGCCTCGCCGCATCCCTAGTCGCAGATCGGTTGCAGAACACCGGAAGGATCCCGTGTGCTTGTACATGTACAGCTTGACAGCCCCCCCTGGATGTTAGTATCTTGTCTGGCGTAGGCGGAACTACAGGCCATACCGCAGACGGAGGGAGCGTGCAATGCGGCGAGCTGGATTCCTTTTCATACTGGGCGTTGTATGGGGATGTGGAGAGGCACCGGATGAACTGACACCGTATGTGAACCAATTGCACGAACTTAGCCATTTCAACCGGACCATCGTGCAATACAAGAATTATCTCCGTACCGAGGGAATGGCAGACAAAGCCGCGGACGTCGCCCAGGTGCTGACGGCATACCGGGACAGCATATCGGCCATCGGCATGCCGGCCAACAAGCACATCAGGGCTCTGCACAATTCCATGATTCGCTCGCTGGACGAAGCACTGCGTAGACTGGTGGAACCGGATTTTCCCACATTCGTCCCTAACGCGGAGCGCGCGTTGCGGGTCGTTGGCAGTGAGATGACCGTGGTGATCAACAATTTCGCCCGCATGTGGGAGCGTGAGGGCATCCCTCAATCATTCCCGCTGGTCTGGCCGGGTAGCACGGATTGACAATCCGGGCCCGATCAAGCATTTTGGCATAGGAAGGGAAACGATCTGGCAAGCAGCCCCGGCAAGGGCCGGGAGCTGCTTTTTTATGCCCACACGGAGTATTACACGCATGCCCCCGGACGACGTCACGCGGGAACAGCTTCTGCGCCACATGCGCCAACCTGGGTTCCAGGCGTGCCGCATGAAGGATCTGGCCCGCGAGATCGGTGTGGCGCCACGGTCTTACCGGAGCTTTCGGCAGCTGGTACGGGAACTCGAGGCCGAAGGGCTGCTCGTTCGCCTTCGTTCCAATCGCTTTGCTCTGGCAGGGGAGCATCATCTTGTCGCAGGCCAACTCAGGGTTCATCCTCGCGGCTTCGGTTTTGTCGTATCTGCCGGTCAGCAGGCCGACCTGTACATCCCCAGGGGGGCGTTGGGCGCGGCCATCGATGGTGATGAAGTGCAGGCTGAGATTACCGGCCAGGACGCGGACGGGCGAGGACCGGAAGGGCGCATCGTCAGCGTGGTTCGTCCGGCAGCGCGCACACTGGTGGGCACGCTGGTCCGGCGTGGTGATCGGGCCGCAGTGGAAGTGGACGACCCGGCAATACAGCGCGATGTGTACCTGCGGGACCGCTTGCCGGACAGTATGGACCCGGGGGCGCGGGTCGTCGTCCAGGTCACGGACAGAGGCTGGGGATTCGATGGCCTGAAGGGGCGGATCGTGCAGCATCTGGGCTCCGGTGACGATCCTGCCCTGGACTTCGCCGCGGTGGTGCACCGTTTCGATCTGCCGGTTGACTACCCCGCCGCCGCCCAGGCCGTGGCCCGCTCGGTCGGCATGGATCCGGTTGCATCCTCGCTGTCGCAGCGTCTGGACCTTCGGGCGCAATGTTGTGTGACGGTGGACCCGCCAGGAGCGCGAGACTTCGATGACGCCGTCTCTTTGCAGCGTTCGCCGAAAGGCGGCTATCATCTGGGTGTCCACATAGCCGATGTGAGTCATTTCGTACAGCCCGGAACAGAGCTGGACCTCGAGGCTTGCAGACGGGGGTGCAGCGTGTACCTGCTGGATCATGTCGTGCACATGCTGCCCGATGACCTGGCAGCTGGCGCGTGTTCGCTGCAGTGCGGCAAAGACCGGTTGAGCGTGTCCGTTCTGATCGATCTGGACCCGGACGGCCGGATCAAGGCTTTCACAATCACCGAATCCGTGATCCGGAGTGCGGCCCGCCTGGACTACCAGCAGGTTCAGACGGCCCTGGACGGGGCGGGCGGTGCCGCGGCGCCGTGGACGGTGCTGTTGCGGCTGATGGATGAACTGAGTGCTCGTCTGCGGCTGTCGCGGGAACAACGCGGCGCACTGGACCTCGATCTGCCCGAACCCCGGGTGGACCTGGACGCGGCCGGCATGCCCTTGGCGTTGGGTCGGCAGCCGCGGCTCGCCAGCCATCGCATCATCGAGGAATTCATGCTGCTGGCCAATGAGTGTGTGGGGCAATTTGCCGCCCGTCACCAGCTGCCCGTGCTATATCGCGTGCATCCTCCCCCTGATGCGGCCAAACTGCGCCGCCTGGCCGCGGCCGCCCCGAGTCTGACCCTCGGGCACGAGTCCCGGATTGAACCGGAGCGGCTGCAGGAGTGGTTGAGCAGTATCACCGAGCGCGAAGACGCGCACCTGTGGAAGAAACGGCTGCTTCAGGCCATGACCCGGGCTGTCTACGCCGAGCGGAACGCGGGCCACTATGGTCTGGCGTTGCCGCGCTACCTGCACTTTACCGCACCCATCCGTCGATATCCGGACCTGTTCGTGCATCGGGTGGTCAAAGCCGCGCTGCGCCGGGACCGGGATGCGAGCAGTCGCGAGGAGCGGCCAGGGAACCTGTCATGGCTCGCCCGTTGGTGCTCGCAGTGCGAGCAGCGCGCGGAAACGGCAGAGCGTACGTACAGAGCGCTCAAGCAGCTGCGCTACATGGAGCAACGGCTGGGAGAGGAGTGCTCCGGTATGGTGTCCGCCGTGCTGCGGAACGGATTTTTCGTGGAGCTGACTGGCAGCATGATGGAAGGGTTCTGCTCATTGAGAGCGATGGATGGATATTTCGAGTACGATCCTCGACGACAAAGGTTGACGAACCTGGATACCGGGCAGAGCATCCGCACCGGAATTGCCGTCCGGGTGCGCATCAGCAGGGTGGACCGGAATGCGCAGCGTATGGACCTTCAGCTGATCGAGGCAAGCTATGATCGTACGTCGCACCGTACGTCATTCCGCCGTAAACGTTCTTCGCGCCCCCGCAAGACACGCGGACAGCCCCGGCGCATGCCGCGTCGGCGTCGCCGTTGAAGCCCTGGCCGCGGTCATGGCTTCCGGCAGGATAAACCTCCGGATTCGAACCCGCGATCCTGCGATTGACCCGCCCGCGGCGCGGTCGTACTTTGGTCGCTACGCCGGCAGTGGTGTAGCGGATGGGAAGGAATACCAGGCCGAATACCCTGATTGGTACGGCCTCATAAAACGCAACGCCGGCGCGCAACGCGGCTGATTTGTGGAGGGGATCAGGCGGATGGAAAAGAAAAGCGCGTACGCCGCGGCTGGGGTCGACATCGAGGCAGCCAATCGCTCCACCCGGACCATCAAGGAACTGGTCCGCACCACGTTCGGTCCGGAGGTGGTTGGTGGTCCGGGCGGTTTTGGGGGTATGTTCGCACCGCCGTGGAAGGAATACCGGGATCCTGTCCTGGTGAGCAGTATAGACGGTGTCGGTACCAAGCTGCGCCTGGCGTTTGCCAGCGGCCGCCACGACACGGTCGGGATCGATATCGTGCACCACTGCGCCAACGATATCCTGGTCCAGGGAGCGCGTCCTCTTTTCTTCATGGACTATCTGGCCATGGGCGTGCATGATCCGGACGTGGTCGAGGCCATCGTGCGCGGTGTGGCGACCGGCTGCCGCAATGTGGGCTGCGCGCTGATCGGAGGAGAGACGGCGGAGATGCCGGATTTCTACCGGCCGGGGGAATACGATCTGGCCGGAAGCATCGTGGGTATCGTCGATCGCGAGGGTATCATCGACGGCCGTTCGGTGACCTGTGGCGATGCCATCATCGGACTGGCGTCCGACGGTCTGCATACCAACGGGTACAGCCTGGCACGACGGATCGTCTTCACCATGGCCGGACTGGAACCGGATGATCCACTTGGCGCCACTGGGCATACCGTTACCGAGGAATTGCTGCGTCCGCACCGGTCCTATGTCCAGTCGGTGCTGGCACTGCTGCAGACCGTGAGTATCAAAGGTATCGCCCACATCACCGGCGGTGGGGTGTGGGACAACCTGCCGCGGGTGGTACCAGCCGGTCTGTGCGCTCGCCTACGGCGCGGCACCTGGAGTATTCCTCCGGTATTTGACTTTCTGCAGGAAACCGGCAAGATTGACGAACATGAGATGTTCCACGTCTTCAATATGGGGTTGGGACTCGTTCTCTTCGTGGATCCTGCCGACAGTGAAGCCGCCCTGGAGGGGCTGCGCGCCCACGGCGAGGATGCTCGCTTGATCGGGGAAGTAGAGCCTGATGAAGGCCAGAGCGTTGTGCTGGAATAAGCCTCCGGTATGCCCCGTCCGGGGCATGCATCGGTCAGGAAAGGTGGTTTCTCCGTGATCAGGCTGATCGCTTGGTGCGTAGCGATATACGCATTGTACCAGGCATGGAAAGGCGCCCGCCTGCGGCAACACGGTGGGCGCGACGACGCACATTCGGCACCCGCCGGACACCGGTCCTCTCCCATCGACCGTTCCAACGTCGTCGACGCCGAATTCACCGAGGTCGACGCCCCCGGGGAAAACGACCCGTGAGCAAGCGCAGTGCACGCCGACGCCTGTCTGCCGCTGACCTGGTGGCGCACGTACAAGCGGGAAAAAAAGCGGGATTCTACCTGCTGTATGGCGAAGAGGGGTTCGACCGTGAGCGCGCCACGGACTGGTTGATACAGCAGCTGGCGCCAGATGCCGCCCGGGACTTCAACACAGACTACCTGGACGCTGAGCATATTCAGGCCAGTGACATCCTCTCCGTATACGCCGCCTACCCCACGTTGGCGCAACACCGTTTGCTGGTGCTGCGCCGCTGCGAGCACCTGAACGCCGAGGCGTGCCGGCAGCTGGAAGCCATGGTGGACCACCCCATGGAGACCACGATAGTCATCGCCACCGCTACCAAGGTAGATATGCGCCGCCGGCTGTTTCAGCAGCTGGACCGCGAGGGGCTTGTGGTGGAGTTCCGGACACCCTACCAGGAAAAGCTGCCCGGATGGATTCAGTCCTGGGCCCGGCGTGCGGGAGGCAGTATCGAACCGGCAGCAGCGGACATGCTCGCCCTGTTGATCGGCCGCAACCTGCGGGTCCTGGCGGCGGAAATCGAGAAAGCGCTGACCTTTGTCGGAGCGGGGGGATGCATCACCCCGGATGCAGTTCGCCAGGTGACAGGCGCCACCGCCAGTTCGAGCGTCTTCGCTCTGGCAGATGCTACGGGTCAGGGAGACATGGCGCGCTCCCTGGCGCTGGCACGACAGTTGGTCGCTCATGGCGAACAACCGATCCACATCGTCGCCATGCTGGCCCGGCATTACCGCATGCTGTTGCAGGCGCGGTCCCTTATGGACCGGGGCATGCGCGACGCCAGGATCATCGCCAGGGAGCTGAGCATATCCACTTTTTTCGTCAACGGCTACATGGAGCAAGCGCAACTACGTTCACCGGAAGCCACGTGGCGGGCCATCGGCGCCTTGTTGCAGGCCGATTCGCGTCTCAAATCGCTGGGACGGCGTCAGGGCATGTTGGTACTGGAGTTGCTGATCCTTGATCTCTGCCCGGTGCAGGCTCTATACCGCCGGGCTTGACACTCCTGAACTGCCTCGGTATTATCGGCAAATACCGGTACTGACGGCAGGCCGCGGAAGCGGCTTCTGCAGAAATACCCACTGCCTACCAATGAGGTTTCCCATGAGTGAACCGTTAGCTGTCAATGATGAAAATTTCGCTGCCGAAGTGTTGGAATCAGATACCCCGGTTCTGGTGGACTTCTGGGCGGCCTGGTGTGGCCCGTGCCGCATGGTCGCACCGATCGTGGAGGAACTGGCCCAGGAATACAGCGGCAGAGTCAAGGTTCGCAAGATGGACGTCGACGAGTCACAGAAGTACGCGGCCCAGTTCGGCATTCGCAGCATCCCGACCCTCCTGATTTTCAAGGACGGCAAGGTCGCCGGGCAGGTGATCGGAGCCGTGCCCAAACAACAGATTCAGGCCAAGTTGGAAGAAGTGCTGGCAACTTGAAGCAGGGTGGCGCACAGCCAGGGACTGTGAGGAGAGCGGCCCTTTCCGGGTAAACGGGTCGCTTGTCTTTGGCCCGTCTATGGGGCTGTCGACCCGGCAAGGAGACTGGTGTGGATCCCATCTGGAGCAACCTGTTCAAGCGTAGAGAGGACCCTGAGGACTCCGTGTACGAGACCATCAACCGGGTGCCCATCTTCCAGGATCTGAGCCTGCGCGAACTGCGAAAACTGCAGGCCATACTCTATCGCCGCAGGTACAATTCCGGAGAAGTTATCGTGCGGGAGGGGGAAATGGGAGCCGGAATGTTCGTCATCCTTTCCGGCCGGGTCAGGGTAAGCCACCAGACTGAGGATGGTGGCGAGCAGCTCCTGGCTGATCTGCAGCCCGGTGATTTTTTCGGGGAACAGGCATTGCTGGATCAGACCCCAAGGACGGCGACCGCAGTGGCGACAGACAACTGCGAGTTGGTTGGCTTTTTTCGTCCCGATCTGCTCAATCTGATCGAGAAAAACCCTCGGCGCGGTCTGCATATCGTAATGCGGCTGTCGCAGATCATCTCCGTGCGCCTGCGCCACACCAACCGGCTGCTCAAAGAGGCCCGCCTGCGGGTGCGAAAGCTGGAAAGCGAGCAGGAGCAGAGCGCCGGCCTGGATCAAACCGGTCCGGAGTGAATCCGATGAGCCAGCTGGACACAGGTTTCCCCGGTGGAGCGCCTGTTCGAATCACACTCGCCGTGTTGGGGCTGTTGGCGGCCATCGGGCTGGTATATGCATTCCGCGGTGTTCTGGCTCCGTTTCTTCTGGGTTTCGTGCTGGCCTATATCCTGACCCCTCTGGTGGATCGCATGGAAGCCAGTGGATTGGAGCGGACAGCCAGTATCCTGATCATATTCGCGACGGTGTTCGTCGTCGTCGGTCTGGTGGCGGTCACGGCCGGTGGCCGTCTGACGGGGGAGATCGTCGAACTGGGTGAACGTCTCCTGCGCCGGGAATACACCGAACGCGAACTCTCCCTGACCAATCTGGGTAACGAACCTCTGGTCGGACGTCTGGTGTTGGAGAACGATGCGCAGGAATTTCGAATCGACTATCCCACGGACGGAATCCTCGAACTCGAGGCTGGCACCAGCCGGACGGTTCGTCTGCGCTTCACTCCGCCGGACACCTCCGGTGCGTACGCCATGCTGGTCATCAAGACAGAGGGAGGGCAGCAGCAGACCCGGGTGGCCTTGGGTGGTAACGGTGGTCTGGAGAAGGCCGGAGTCGATCCCGCAACCGAGGACCAGGCGGAGCAGGTGGGAAACCTGCTGGTCGGTGCGCGGGCGGTGGACTTCGGCACGGCCGGACCCAATCTGCTGACGAATCTGAGTCAGAGTTTGACCCCGATCCAGCCTCTCGTGGACCGGTTCCTGGGTGAAGATTTCGACATGAGCCGGCTGGTCGCCTTGCACGGTCGCAGTGTGTTGAGCGAACGCCTGCTGATCGGCACCACCGAATTACTCGGCGGGCTGTTCTCCGGTTTGACCTTCGTCGTACTGGTTCCTTTCATCGCGTTTTTCTTCCTGCGGGAAGGCAACGCCATGACGCGCGGCGTGATCGAGCTGGTCCCCAACGCCTACTTCGAATTGTGTCTGGATCTGCTTCACCAGATCAGCCAGCAGATCGGCGGATACCTCCGTGGACAACTGCTGGCCACCAGCGTGGTTGCCACGCTGGGCATCATCGGTCTGCAGATCATCGGGGTGGACTATGCTGTTCCGTTGGGGCTGCTGGCCGGTATCGCCAACATGATCCCCTTTCTGGGCCCCCTCATCGGCATCATATCCGCCACGGCAGTGACGGTAGCCACGGGTGGAGGGATCGGAGTGGTGGGCCAGATCGTGGTTCTGTATCTGTTCGTGCAGGGCGTTGACAATTTCCTGGTACAGCCTACCATCGTAGCACGCAGCGTCAAGATGCATCCATTGGCAGTCCTTGGCGCCGTCATGGTGGGTAGCCAGCTGATGGGCATCGTGGGCATGCTAATCGCCGTCCCGTTATTCGGCATCGCAAAAGTCAGCGCCCAGACTTTGTATGCCGGACTTAAAGGATACAGAACGTAATTGTTGACAGATTACGGAGGATGTGCTTAATAATGTATCCAATGGGTTTCCTCAGATAACTCGGAACGCCCAGGTCCCGGTGCAGGCCAATGAACAGCCGGTTCGGCGTTTCCGGATCATCAGTGTAGCGGTACACAGGAGGGTTGTTATCCTTGGGCAGTTCTATATTTATAGAAGCAGACACGATCTCCGGCCTGGCCGGGAAAATCGCCCAGGCCCGGCGGTTGTACGGAGCAGACTCGTCCTACGTCATCGGTTTGATCACCGGACTGGAGCTTCTTCTGGAGAGTACAGATGGCGGCAGCAAGACGCGGGACTTGATTCACAGTCAGATCCTGGAAGCCGAAAGCGGCAAGCCAACCCCTGCCAGTCCGGAAACCGGCGTAGCCGCAGGAGACACGCTGGTCGAAAACACCTGGGTTACGGGTGTCGTCAAGTGGTTCAACAATGACAAAGGCTACGGATTTATCTCCACGGACAGCCATATCGACGTCTTCGTCCACTGGCGGGACATCTCTTCCTGGGATCGCAGCCTTGCTCAGGGAGACGAAGTCGAGTTTATGGTCACCCGCACTGCCAAGGGTTTTCAGGCCATCAATGTCATGAAGGGAGGTCAGGAGGCTGACTCTGGTCAAGCCAGGACAGCGGCACAGGCTGGTGCAGAAGCCTTCAACAGGGAACCGCAGGCAGGGGAGCCGGAGCAGGATGTCGCGGCTGGTGAGGAAGCGGAGGGAGCATCTGTAGACATCGAGCCGGGGAGTTGACACGGGAAAGGAACACCGAGGAGCATGCTCAAGAAGCCGCACAACTCGTTTGCTTGCTCGTTCTGCGGCAAGGGAGTCGATCAGGTAGAAAAGATCATTCAGGGGCCTTCGGTGCATATCTGCAATGAGTGCGTCGGACTGTGCAACGAGGTTCTGGAGGCAGAGGACAGGCAAGAACCCAATCTGGATGGAGCTCCGCTGCCCAAACCGGCGGACATCAAGAAGCATCTCGACCAGCATGTCATCGGTCAGGAGCGGGCCAAAAAGTCGCTCTCAGTAGCGGTGTACAATCATTACAAGCGGGTCTATTCCGGCCTGAGTGATGTAGAACTCACCAAGAGTAACATCCTGCTGATCGGGCCCACTGGAACCGGTAAAACGCTGTTGGCGGAGAGCCTTGCCTCCATTCTCAAGGTGCCGTTTGCCATCGTCGATGCCACGGTTCTGACGGAAGCCGGTTATGTCGGCGAGGATGTAGAGAGCATATTGGTGCGTATACTCCAGGCGGCGGATTATGACGTCAGTCAGGCGGAACGCGGCATTCTGTTCATTGACGAGCTCGACAAAGTCGCACGGAAGTCCGGCAATCCGTCCATCACCCGGGACGTATCCGGTGAAGGCGTTCAACAGGAACTGCTCAAGATCCTGGAGGGTACCGTTGCCGGCGTGCCTCCCAAGGGGGGGCGTAAACACCCGGAACAGCCTCTGGTTCAGATCAACACCCGCAATATACTCTTCATCTGCGGTGGCGCATTTGACGGACTGGAACGGATCATCAACCAGCGCATCGGGCATCGGGCCATGGGGTTTGGCGCCAACGTCGCCGGCGCAGAGGCGCTCGAGATGGGTCGTGCCCTGGCCCGGGTGCAACCGGAAGACCTGATCCAATACGGTCTCATTCCGGAGCTGATCGGCCGGTTACCGGTGGTCAGCACTCTGCATCCGTTGAGCGCTGACGCCATGATGGCCATACTGGTCGAGCCCAGGAACGCGTTGGTCAAGCAATACCAGAAGCTCTTCGAGATGGACGGTATGAAGCTGCGTTTCGAGCCTGAGGCGCTGGAATACGTCGTCGAACTGGCTCGTAAGAAGGCCATGGGAGCGCGCGGTCTGCGTGCGGTGATGGAAACGACCATGTTCCAGATCATGTATGAGCTGCCGGCGCGTGATGATGTGCAGGAGTGTGTCATAACCAGGGATTTCGTGGAAGCCAAGGGCCCGCCCACCTACGTCAGCCGTAAAAAACGCGCCTGATCGTACCGCTGCTACCCAATGCCTTACTGACACCACTGGTGCCGGAAACGGCCCGCACGGGCGGAGCCTGCCGACGCAGGTCCATTCGCCGGGGCCGTTTTTGCATTCGAGGAGTATCGGTGTGCAAGAATTGACGCGTCTGAGTTTCCAGGCTGATCCATGTCGACCGGCAGAAGCCTGGCCGCGCCGAACCCATGGAGCCGGCCGGATTCCCGCGGATGCGCCGGATGTAGTCCTTTTAGGACGTCTCCTGCAGTGCGCCACGGGGGAGGGAATTCTTGCCGATGAAACGGGCGAAATTCGTTTCAGGTACCGCAGCCTCTGCGGCGCGGCAGCCGGAGATGTAGCGGCGCTAACCGGCTATGCGCGCGGCGGGCAGTTGCATGTGCATTCGATTCAGGTGTTGGTTTCGGGTCATGGCGCCTTGAAGGCTGCATCGGACTGGACGCGTTTCCGGCGCCATGACGGGCTGCTCCGGCAACGGCTGTTCGTGCGCGCCCGGATCATGGCAGCCATCAGGGACTACTTCCGTAACCAGGGTTTCCAGGAGGTGGAAACCCCCCAGTTTGTCAGTGGAACCGGCAATGAGGGACATATCGACTTCTTCGAGAGCGAGTTACGGCTACCGGCCAAGCGCCTGCGCGGAGTCCTGATTGCCTCGCCCGAGCACCACATGAAACGGCTCCTCAGCGCTGGTTTCGAGCGGATTTTTCAGCTGGTTCGGTGCTTTCGGAACGGCGAACGCTCGCCCTGCCATCTCCCGGAGTTCACCATGCTCGAATGGTACCGGGCCTACGCTGACTACCACGCGGTCATGGAGGACGTGGAGAAACTGGTGGCGTATGTGTGTCATCAGGTCTCCGGCCGGAACTGGCTGGAGCATGGCGGCCAGCGTGTGGAGCTTGCCGCACCATGGCCGCGGCTGACGGTAACTGAGGCGTATAGCCGCTATGCCGGCATCTCACTGCAAGCCTGCCCGGACGCGACCTCGCTGCGCCATGCCGCAGCGGCCCACGGGTACCGGAGCATCACTGAACAGGATAGTTGGGAAGACGCCTTTCACAAGGTGCTGGTCGACAGGGTCGAGCCTGGTCTGAAGGAGCTGGGGGCCGTATTCCTGCTGGACTACCCGGTGGCATTGGGTGCGCTGGCCCGTCGCAAGCCCGGCTGCAGCGGCCTGGCAGAGCGCGCCGAAGCCTATATCGCGGGAATGGAACTGGCCAATGGTTACAGCGAGCTCAACGATGCCGCGGAACAAGAGGAGCGTTTTTGCCGGGAGGCGCAACGCCGGAGGGCCTTTGGTCTGCCCCCCGTGAACACGGATGTGGATTTCCTGCACATGCTGCAATGTGGCATGCCACCTGCGGGTGGCATGGCCATGGGAGTCGATCGCCTGGTGATGCTGTGTACCGGAGCGACCAGCATCGACGAGGTCGTGGCTTTCCCCCCGGACCTGGGGGGGGGTGATCCATGAACAGACTCGTATTGGTATCCCAGGATGCTACACTGCAGCAAAGAGTATACGATGCCCTGCAGGTAGGCGCCGATGCTATAGTCACCATCCTGGAATCTTTACCGGAGCCGGTTTCTCCGGATGCCCTGCAGGCCGATGTGATGCTGGTCGATGTGCGTGCCGATCATGACACACCTCAGCGCCTGCGAAGCCTGCTGGCGACGGCGGTGGCCAGGGATGTTCCGGTCATCGTGCTGGTGCCAGCAACGAGCCCGGAAGCGCTGAGATACCTGGATATGGGCGCGAATGACCTTCTCTCCCTTGACGTTCGAATCACCGAGCTCAAGACCCGTATCAAGGTGCAGTTGCGCCTGAAGCGACGCCTGGATCAGCTGTCTGAAGATGCGGTGGTCGATCAGACTACGGGGGTCTACAACCGCCGCTACATGGAGTCACACCTGCTGGCGCAACTGGCGGAAGCCTGGCGTTATCACTATCCCTTCAGCTTCGCGATTCTGGATATCGACTACTTCAAACTGATCAATGACCGCCACGGTCACCGTTTCGGTGACGCCGTCCTGCGCCAGCTGGGCAGGTTGATCCGTGGCCAGGTACGCCTTGAGGACACCCTGACCCGATATGGCGGTGAGGAATTCGCCTTGCTGCTACCGCATACGGACAGGAGTGGGGCGTGGATGCTGGGGGAGAGGATCCGTACGGCGGTGGCAGATCACGTCTTTTGCCAGGACCACACCGAAGCCCGTATCACCGTGAGCATCGGTGTGGCTACCTATCCCGCGGATGCACCGGAGTCTGCCGAGGAGCTGGTCCGTCGCGCCGATCGACGCCTGTACCAGGCCAAGCATCGAGGACGCAACAGGGTAGTGCATACTTGATCACGCCGGCGGCGAATCCGAGCCGATCGAGCTGGCGTTGGTCAGGATGCTGTCGATCAGACCGAACTCCTTAGCCTCCTGAGCATCCAGGAACCAGTCCCGCTCCGTGGCGGCCTGAACCCGTTCAAACGTCTGGCCTGTGTCCGTCACCAGGATCTGGGTGAGGCGTTTCTTCCAGTTCATGATCTCCCGGGCATGGATCTCGATGTCGCTGGCCTGGCCGGAGATCCCGCCCCAGGGTTGATGCAGCATGAGCCTGGCATGGGGTAGCGCGTGGCGCTTGCCCCGGGTGCCGCCCGCAAGCAGCAGAGCGCTCATGCTGAAGGCCTGACCGACGCAAAGCGTGGCTACGTCGCAGGGGATGTGCTGCATGGTATCGTACAACGCCAGTCCGGCGGTCAGGCTGCCTCCCGGACTGTTGATATACAGGGAAATGTCTTTATTGGGATCCTCTGAGGCCAGAAAAAGGAGCTGAGCGATGACGACATTGGCTTCATTGTCGTCGATGACCGAGCCGAGGAACACGATGCGTTCTTTCAGGAGGCGCGAGAAGATGTCGTACGCGCGTTCACCCCGTCCGGATTGTTCGATAACCACAGGTACTATTGCCATGACAGTCCGCTGGTAATCTGGTTGTTGTGCAAAACCCGCTTACACGATAAACCAACCCGCAGGCCGTGTCAACTCGGTCCACGGCGACATCGAACCATCGACAGCGGCTTCCATTTCAGGGGTTTGACACCCTTCCGGGTGGACGCTACATTGAGCCGGAAAGTGTATCATGATGCGATTCGGAATCATCGGCAGCGTGAATACGGATGTCATCACGAGCCCCGGCGGGGAGGTTTTCCGGGGATTCGGGGGAGCACTATACACGGCGGGCGCGTTGTCCCGTCTGTCGCCCGGGGCTGAGATCTGGCTGCTGTCCCGGATCGGTGCGGATGCCTTTCAGGTGGTACGCCCACTCATCCAGAGATATCCGGGAATCCGCCAGGATGGGATCCGGGTAGATGCGGCGCCAAACTACCGCTGTGAGCTGACCTACCGCAGCGACGGCAGCAAACGCGAACAGCTTGTCGGCGACCTGCCTCCCCTTGCCTGGGATGAGGTTGAGCCGTATGCCGCCAGTCTGGATGCTTTGCTGATCAATTTCATCACGGGCCGGGAAATCGAGCTACCCACGCTGCGTGGCCTGCGCCAGGCGGTTCAGGGCCCGTTGATCATGGATCTGCACAGCCTGCTCTTGCGCACGGCGGCCGGCGGTGAGCGGGTCCAGTATGTGCCCTGTGACTGGCCTCAGTGGATCGAGCCGGTGGATGGACTGCAGATGAATGAACGGGAGGCCGCTCTGCTTGCGGGTCTTGCCCACCCATCCATCCAGGCACTGGCGGAGTTCGCCGGCCGGTTGCTGAACCACGGTCCGCGGATGGTCGTCATCACACGGGGTGCTCAGGGCGCCATGGCAGCCATCAGAGATTCGATCGGCTGTCATATATTGGTGGAGCCTTCCAGCGGCCCCCAGGCCGTAGACCCGACAGGCTGCGGCGACGTCTTTCTGGCGGTCATGGGCCTCGGCTTGGTGTCCGCCTGGGCGCCGGAACGCATCCTGCAGGTAGCCTGCCGGGTCGCCGGAACGGCAAGTCAGGGGCGCGGACCAGAAGCGCTGATCGAGCTATCCCCCATGCTGCTGGCGTGATGGTGTCCGGCGCTTGTCACCGGCTGAGTGTCACCGGCTGAGACACGGGACCTGCGGCGAACCCTGCCGGATCAGGCCTCGCAGGCACCTCACCGGCCACGGCAACCAGCGGCGCGTTTCTGCTCGCGGCACCTCACCCGGCGGATCCGCCGGCTCCGGTGCGGACAGATCGGCCGTGAACCATGGAGGTGACACCTATGCTGGTCGGAGTGACCGGGGGGATGGGTGCAGGCAAATCCAGCGTGTGTTCGCTGTTCGCCTCCTGGGGAGGCGTCGTCGTGGATGCGGACCGCATCGGCCATGAAGTATTGACGGATGGTGGCGTCATCGCTGCGTTGCGTGCAGTCTTCGGTGATGCCATCGTCGACGCCGACGGCGGTGTGCTGCGACCGGAGCTGGGACGCCGCGCCTTCACCAACGCCCGGACCTGGCGGCAGTTGCAGGACATCGTGCGGCCGGAGTTGGAACGGCGCCTGTGGGAACGGGTGGAGGCCGCCTCCAGGGTTGCGGATATCGTGGTGCTGGATGCGGCCCTGCTGCTGGAGTGGGGTTGCGAGACACGCTGCGACTGCATCGTGGTCGTTGATGCAGCGGAGCAGATCCGCCTGCGTCGTGCTTGCCAACGCACCGGTTTGACGCCAGCAGAGATCAGGCGCCGCACGGCGTACCAGCTTCCGGCGCCGGAAAAGCGGGCGCGCGCCGACTTCGTGGTCAACAACGACGGGGATCGGACAGGGCTGGAACAGGCGGCCCGGAGTGTTTGGATGCAGATACTGGAACGGCGCGACGGCAACCGGCGGCGCGCTGGCCGGATGGAAATCAGGAGACAGCTGTCCATGAAAAACGATCAAACGGGATTGGAGTATACGGACCGGTTCATCGACAGGCACATCGGCCCGGATGACGAGGACATTGCCGCCATGCTGGAATCGCTTCAGGTGAGCAGTCTGGATGATCTGATCGATGTAAGCGTTCCCGCCAACATCAGGCTGTCTGGACAACTCGAGCTGGTCGAACCGCGCAGTGAGCATGAGATGCTGATCGAAATGCGAGCCGTGGCCCAGCAGAACCAGGTGTTTCGGTCGTACATGGGAATGGGATATGCGGGATGCGTGCTGCCACCGGTGATACAACGTAACATACTGGAGAATCCCGGCTGGTACACCCAATATACGCCCTATCAGGCGGAGATCGCTCAGGGGCGGCTCGAAGCCCTGCTGAACTTCCAGACCATGATCGTCGACCTGACGGGCATGGAGATCGCCAATGCGTCTCTGCTGGACGAGGGCACGGCAGCGGCCGAAGCCATGACGATGATGGCCAGCTTGCAGCGGCGACGCGGTGGACACCGGTTCCTTGTGTCGGACCAGTGCCATCCACAGACGATCGAGGTCGTTCGGACCCGGGCTTGCTGGCGGGGGTGGGAGGTGGTGGTAGGGGACGTGGGGTGCCTGGAGATGGATGAAGCGGTGTTCGGCGTCCTGCTGCAATACCCGGCCAGTGACGGCGCTGTGCCGGTCGACATCACGGGCTTCGTGCAGAAGGCCCACGAACAGGGCGTACTGGTGGCCGTGGCGGCGGATCCACTGGCGCTGTGTCTGCTGACGCCTCCCGGCGAGTTCGACGCCGACGTCGTCGTGGGCAGCACGCAGAGATTCGGCATGCCCATGGGTTACGGCGGGCCGCACGCCGCGTATTTCGCCACAAGGGCCGCATATCAGCGGCAGGTTCCGGGCCGCATCATCGGCGTATCGGTGGATTCGCAGGGAAAACCTGCCTTGCGTATGGCTCTTCAGACGCGAGAGCAACACATTCGCCGCGAAAAAGCTACCAGCAACATCTGCACCGCCGAGGTGCTGCCGGCCGTGGTGGCCAGCATGTATGCCGTGTACCACGGGAAAGACGGTCTCCGGCGGATCGCGGAACGGGTGCATCGATGCGCCTGTGCTCTGGCGGCCGGAGCACAGCGCCTGGGCATGCAGGTGGTACACCCTGGCTACTTCGATACCGTACGCCTGCGCCATGCCTTGCCGGAGGCCGACGCCGTCCTGGATCGGGCCCGTGCTGCCCGTATCAACCTGCGTCGTCTGGGATCCCATGATGTGGGAATCACCGTGGACGAATCCACCTCTGTTGGCGCTCTGGAGCAGCTGCTGAAGGTCTTGTCACCCACCGGACGAATCGACTTCGCCATGGATGAGTTGGTGCACGCGCACCGGGAGCCGGCACTACCGCCGGAACTGACTCGGTCCAGTCCCTACCTGACTCATGAAGTGTTCAGCTCGCATCGGTCCGAAACGGAGATGCTGCGCTACATGAACCGACTGCAACAGCGTGATCTGTCGCTGGCCACAGCCATGATTCCTCTTGGTTCGTGTACCATGAAGCTGAACGCGACCGTGGAGATGCTGCCCATCACCTGGCCGGAGTTTACCGATCTCCATCCGTTTGCACCACCGGAACAGGCGGGGGGCTACCACCTGATGTTCACGGAGTTGCAGGGCATGCTGGCTGACATCACCGGTCTACCGGCCGTATCGTTGCAGCCCAATGCCGGAGCTCAGGGCGAATATACCGGTCTGATGGTGATCCGGCGCTATCATGAAGTGTGTGGAGAAGCGGAGCGGGATGTCTGCCTCATTCCCGCCTCGGCCCATGGAACCAATCCGGCCAGCGCGGTCATGGCCGGTCTGCGGGTGGTCGTAGTGGAATGCGACGAGGAAGGCAACGTGGATGTGGCCGATCTGCGCGACAAGGCGGTTAAACACGCCGACCAGCTGGCCGCCTTGATGGTTACCTACCCTTCCACCCACGGGGTATTCGAGGCGGCTATCGGCGACATCTGCGCCATCGTCCACGAGTATGGCGGTCAGGTGTACATGGACGGCGCCAACATGAACGCTCTGGTCGGTATCTGCCGGCCTGGTGATCTGGGCGTGGATGTCTGCCATCTCAATCTGCACAAGACGTTCAGCATCCCGCACGGTGGCGGAGGTCCGGGCATGGGCCCCATCGCGGCCGCCGAACATCTCCGCGACCTGATGCCCACACACCCTGTAGTGTCCGTGGGCGGAGCCCGGGGAACCGGTCCCGTGTCGGCTGCGCCGTGGGGCAGCGCACTCGTACTGCTGATCTCCTGGGCCTATCTCAAACTGTTGGGCGGGCGGGGAGCGACGCGCGCCACGCAGGTCGCGATTCTCAACGCCAACTATGTCGCACACCGGCTTGGACCGTACTATCCTGTCCTGTACAAGGGGCAGAACGGGTATGTGGCGCACGAGGCCATTCTGGATCTGCGCCACTTCCGAGATAGTGCCGGCGTAACCGTGGAGGATGTCGCCAAGCGGCTGATGGACTATGGTTTCCATGCCCCTACGGTCTCGTTTCCCGTTCCCGGCACCGTCATGGTGGAACCCACCGAGTCCGAATCCAAGGCTGAACTGGATCGTTTTTGCGATGCGATGATCGCCATACGGCAAGAAATAGGTGAGATAGAACGTGGTCAGGTAAACCTGAAGGACAGCTTGCTGGCGCAGGCACCGCATACCGTGGAGATGATCTGTGCCACGGACTGGGATCGGCCGTATACCCGCGAACGCGCGGCGCTGCCCGCCGAATGGTTGCGTCAGAGCAAATTCTGGCCGGCCGTGGGCCGGGTGGACAATGCCAGCGGTGACCGAAATCTGATCTGCACCCGCGTACCGGCAACAACCT
>SLHA01000050.1 GCA_007136405.1 Candidatus Latescibacterota bacterium | reverse complement strand
CCTTGTCTGCAGACAGCGCCCGGTAGCGCAGGAGGGCTCGCCACGGCGGCCGAACGTATCATCCTGTTCATCGCCTACCACTACCCTCCCGTACGTTCCGGCGGGGTGGAACGCACGCTCAAGTTCGAACGCTACCTGCCCGAGCATGGTTACCGTGCACGAGTGCTTACCACCGGTGCTTTCGGACCCTGTACCGCTGCAGAAGACCCGGCGGAGGCCGGCATCGTGCGCGCATGGGAGCCGCTCGGTCTGTTTCGCCGTCTGAGCCACCGGGATCGGGGTGACCAGGTTCCTCCTTCCTACATCCGCACGGACGCCGCTCGTCTGGCCGGTATACGGTCGCTGTTGAAACGCCGCCTGCTGATCCCGGACGGCCAGATCGGCTGGCTTCCCCACGCGACGTATGCGGCGTTGCGTGTGTTGCGTCGCGAACCTGTGGCCGCCATCTACTCGTCTTTCCCGCCCGGCAGTGCTCATCTGCTGGGCCTGCTGCTCAAGCGGCTCACCGGTCTTCCATGGGTGGCTGACTTTCGGGACTCCTGGATCTACGATCCGCTGGATCCCGCCCTCGCTGAGCTTCCATACCGGCGCGCAGCAGAGCAACGTATGGAGCGGCGGGTGGTGGAAACCGCGGACGTAGTCGTGGCCGCAACAGACATCACGGCGGACAGGTTGCGTTGCAGCTATCCCGGTCGCGCCGGCGCCATACGCGTGATAACCAACGGTTTTGACCCGGCTGATTACGCCGGTGTCAGAGCCGTTCCGGCCGCGCCGGGCAGCGGGCCCATGCGGCTGGTCCACGCGGGGTCGTTTACGGCCAGTCATCCGCAGCGTTCGCTGGATCCTCTGCTGGCAGCTCTCCGCATTCTGCAACAACGGGATGCCGCCTGGACAGAGCGTCTGCGGCTGGTGCTGGCGGGTCACCTCACGGCTGCGGAGACCGCGGCCGCGGCGGAGTTGACGGCGGCCGGAACGATCGAGCTCACCGGGCGTGTCTCGCACCACCAGGCGCTGGCTCTGCAGGCCGGCGCCCATATTCTGGTGCTGGTGGACCATCCACGGCCCTGGCCGGCGTCCAATGTCCCCGGCAAATTGTACGAATACCTGGCATTCGGACGCCCCATACTGGCGATTTGCGGACCCGGGATGGTGCATGATTTGGTGCACGGCCTGCGCGCTGGCCGGTGTGTCTCCGGGGAGCAACCGGATGTACTGGCGGACCGGCTGGCGCAACTGTATGCCGAATACTCGACAGGTCATCTGCCGCGGCCTCCGGCGAGGGCGGCGCTGGTGCCCTTTCACCGGCGCCATCTGGCCGCCCGTCTGGCGGCCTGCCTGGACCAGGCCATCACATCAACCGGGAACGAGCCATGTTGACGCACCGGGCAACGCGACGGATCGGGGCAGGTCAGAACGGGCTCGGTCGGTATGTCGCAGCGCTTGCCGGCCTGCCTGGGGCCCGGGCCGGGAGGTTGCTCCGTGCCCTCGGTCCAGGCGCGGGAATCCTCGTACTGGCGCTGGCGGTGCGCCTGGCGTACTTGGCAGCCGACATTCAAGTGCCGCCGCAGGATACGCCGGACTACGACGAGATCGCAGTCAACCTGCTGGCTGGTGAGGGTTTTGTCGCCAGGGCGAACTGGCACGGTTATGCCCTGAGGTCCTGGCGGGCCCCCTTCTATCCGTTTTTTCTCGCTGCCGTATACGGGGTTTGGGGGTACAGTCACGCCGCAGTCCAGTGGGTGCAGGTTCTCATCGGGGCCTTCACGGCTGTGCTGATGTACCGTCTGGCGCGGCTAACGGTACCCCGGGCCGCAGTGCTGACCGGGATCCTGGTGGCGTTGTACGGACCGCTGGCCGCCAGTGCGGCGGAGGTGATGACGGAGGTCTGGTACACCTTCTGGTCCATGGGCAGTGTCTTGCTGTTGTGGCCTGCCGCCACCTGTGCGGCGTCCGGCGAATCCCGGCAGCCGCACACCCAACCCTGGCGGCTCATCGTTGGAGGGATCTTCCTGGGCCTGTCCGCTCTGACGCGCCCCGTCGGCCTGTTGCTATGGCCGGCGCTGGTGGTCAGCGCCTGGAGCAACGCAGGGACCAGGGGGCTGGTCCGGGCCGCCGTTGTGTTCGCAGCCCTTGCCTGCGTGCTCGCCCCCTGGAGTATGCGCAACTATCGCGTGCATCGGTCCTTTGTACCTGTCGCAACCCACGGAGGCTTCATCGTAGCCCGGAGCAACGCCGATGCGCCGGCCTGGCGGCAGGAACGTGGCTGGGGTATCGAGCCCTCCGTCTTCGTTGAAACGCCTTGCGAGGTCGAGCGTGACCGCCTCTGGTTGCGGCAGGGTATGGGATGGATTCGCGCCAATCCTGGAGCCTACCTGCGCCTGGTAACGGAACGGTTCGTTCGCCTCTGGTATTTCTTCCGGCCGGCCTACAACTTCTGGTTCATGCTTATGATGCCTTTTGCCGTGGCGGGTCTGTGGCGCCATGGCCGGAAGCCCGAATTTCGCTTGATCGTATCCTTCGTCGGTTTTTCCGTGCTGGTCTTTTCTTTCGTTCTGTACGGTTCCACGCGCTTCAGGTTGCCGCTGGAACCCCTTCTGCTACTGCTGGCTGCAACGGTGATCGTCGACGGCTGGGACAGACTGGGGCCGCGTCGCTTGACGCTGCTGCTCACCGCGGCGGTGGCGTTCAACCTCCTCATCCTGTGGCAGGAGAACAGCGTGCGTCGCGTCGTGCTGCGGTTGCTGGAGGGCGGGGGGATGAAATGAGCACAAGCCACCAGAAACCGGATGTCTCGATCTGCATCGTCAGCTGGAATACCCGCGAACTGCTCGCCGACTGTCTGGAGTCGATCGAGGCCGGACAGGGAGCCGCGCGGCACGAGGTCATAGTGGTGGACAACGCCTCAACCGACCACAGCGCCGACATGGTGCAGAACCGTTTCCCGAGCGTCCGGCTGGAATGCAGCGGTCACAATCTGGGCTTTGCGCGCGGCAGCAACCGGGCCATGGAGCTGGCCCGGGGACGGTACTTGATGCTGCTCAATCCGGATACCCTTGTTCATCCCGACGCGTTGGGTGGGCTGGTCGGTTTCATGGATCGAGAACCCGACGTCGGCGCTGCCGGACCTCGTCTGGTGGATCCGGCGGGGCGGCTGCAGCTGTCCTGCGGCAGAAGCCCGGGCCTGGCGCTGGAGACGCTGAATAAATTCATGTTGCATAAGCTGTTTCCCGCGTTTAAATTGGGTTATTGGGACCACGCAAGGGTCCGCGATGTCGGTTGGGTTACCGGTGCGTGTGTCATCGTCCGGCAGGAGGCGTTGCGGACCGCCGGGCCGCTGGATGCCGCCATGTTCATGTTCTACGAGGACGTCGAGTGGTGCATGCGCATCCAACGGGCCGGTTGGAGGGTAGTCTACTATCCCGACAGTGAGGTCGTCCATCTGGGCGGTCAGAGTGTTCGGCAGGATTTTCGGCGCATGCTGGTCATCAGCCAGCGGAGTCAATTCTATCTTTACCACAAGCACCACGGCGCCCATCGTCTGCAGTTACTGCGGCTTCTCACCGTCTTCGAGATGCTGCTGCGGATCGGTATATGGCTGCCGCGCTTTGTCATGCGGTCTTCATGCGGTACCGCCGGTAGCGTCGCTGGAGCTCGCCTGCAGGCCTACCGGGAGATCATCGTCCGCACCGTGACAGACTCCTCGTACTGGGCTCCATTCGCCCCGGAACCCGTAAATAAACACCAATAGGACGACATCTTGGCAGAACGCATACCTATTTCGCGACCCTCCTTCGGCGCCGAGGAAACGGAAGCACTGCGCCACACACTGGCTTCGGGTTGGGTCGGAATGGGACCCAAGACCGTGGAATTCGAACAGAAATTCGCCGCATACATGGGGGTCGAACACGCCGTCGCCCTCAACTCGGCTTCGGCGGCACTGCATCTGGCCATGCTGGCCGCGGAGGTCGAGGGCCAGGAAGTGCTGACCACCGCCATGACCTTTGTGTCCTCCAACCACGCCATATTGCTGGGAGGCGGTCGTCCGGTTTTCTGCGATATCGAAGCAGATACCCTGAATATCAGTCCACAGGAAATCCGCAAGAAGATCACGCCCACGACACGAGCCATCATCGTGGTGCACTATGGCGGTCATGCCTGCAACATGGACCCTATCATGGAGCTGGCCCGGGAGCACGGGCTGTGGGTCATAGAGGATGCGGCGCACGCCTGTGGCGGCCTGTACCGGGACCGCAAACTCGGCACCATCGGGGACATGGGGTGTTTCAGTTTCCAGGCCACCAAGAACATGACCACCGGAGACGGCGGCATGCTGGCCACCAATGACGCCACCCTTGCCGCGCGCGTGCGTAAGCTGCGCTGGATGGGCATCTCGCGCCCCACCTGGGAAAGATTCCAGCCCGGCAAGCCGCGGCGCGTCTGGATGTATGATGTAGAGGAAGTGGGTTTCAAATATGAAATGAACGATGTCGCCGCCACGCTCGGCCTGGTTCAGCTCGCCAAGCTCGAGCAGGCCAACCAGCAGCGGCGGCGGCTGGTTGAACGCTACCGGGAAGCGTTTGCCGGGATAGATGGTATCGAGTTCACCCCAGCCAAGCCGTACGCCTGTAACGCCTGTTACAACGCCGTACTGAAGGTGGATGCGGAGATCCGGGATGAACTATGCGGCTTTCTGGATCAGCATGGTATCGATTCCAATGTGCATTACTATCCCAATCATTTGCTGCCGCTTTACCGGCCTTATACCACCCGGCTACCTGTTACGGAGGCCCAGTGGCCGCGGATTTTGAGTATCCCCTTGTTTCCCGGTTTGCGCCTTGAGGAGCAAGATCAGGTCATCGAATGCGTTCGTGAGTTCGTTGCCGGCAGGAATTCGCTGCGGCACACGGCGCAAAACTGACCGGGATCTGTTGCAACCGGCGCCTCCAGGTCCGGCATGCGCGTCCTATTTCTGACCCAGTACGGCATGCTGGGGGCCAGCAGCCGCACTCGTGCCTACCAGTACTTCCCTCTGCTGGAAGAGCGCGGCATTCAGTGTCAGGCCATCACGGTCCTGCCGGATCATCGCATCCAGGGCTCTCAGATCCTGGTCAACCGGAACCGGTGGCGCAAGCTGTTTTACTATCTCTGGGCATCCTGGCGTACGTTGCGCACCGGCCTGCAGTTTTGGGGTCGGGCAGACCGCTTCGATCTGCTGTACGTTCAAAAGGTCATTCTACCAGCACCGCTGCGCTGGTTGTTGCGACGTCGCGGCAAACCCGTTTTGTTCGACTTTGACGACGCCATCTTCACGACCGAAGTCCAGCATGGCAACTGGCTGAACCGTTGGAAGCAGCGCCGCAACGCCGCGGGTCTGCCCGCCATGCTGCGCCTCGCCTCCGGAGCCATCGTCGAAAACGAATACACGGGCGAATATGCCGGCCGCTACACTCCGGTGACCATCATCACCGGTCCCATCGACACCGACGGACACTATCCCGCCACCCGGTCGCGACAACGCCAGGAGGTGGTGTTGGGATGGATCGGCAGCGCCACCACGCTGCCGTATCTGGAAAGCCTGGCGGGGCCGCTGCGACGTCTCGGCCGGCGGTATCCGCATATGTGTCTGGAGGTCGTGGGGGCAGAATCCGTGGCGCTGGACGGCGTGTCCGTACGCACGCGTCCCTGGCAGCTCGAGGATGAGGTGGAGGCGCTGCATAACTTCGACATAGGCTTGATGCCGATTCCCGACGATCCCTGGACCCGGGGCAAGGGAGGGTACAAATTGCTTCAGTACATGGCTGTCGGCTTGCCGGTGGTCACGAGTCCTGTAGGCATCAACTGCCGTATCGTGGAGCATGGGGTGAATGGTTTCTGGGCGCGTGACGAACAGGAATGGGAACAGGGGTTGGCGCGGCTGATCGTCGATGCGGATCTGCGCCGGCGCATGGGGCAGGCGGGCCGCCGGTTGATGGAGACACGGTACTCTTTGCGGCGCAGTGCTCGGATCCTGGCTCAAACCATGGAGCGCACTGTGCAAGGTGTACCGTGAAACCCGCTGGTGGAGCGCCGTTGAATGCCATCGCGAAACCCGCTGGCAGCGTGCCGCTGAATGCCTTTACCGTGGATCTGGAAGACTGGTACCAGGGACTGGAGACCGGCCCGGAGGAATGGGACGGGTTCGAGGACCGGCTGGCCACCGGCACCAACCGTCTGCTCGATCTGCTGGACCAGTGCGGTGTGCGCGCCACCTTCTTCGTGCTGGGCTACGCGGCGGAGCGGGCTCCCCGGCTGGTCCGGCGGATCCATGCCCGGGGCCACGAGATCGGTACACACGGTTACTCCCACGGGTTCGTGTACCAACTGGGTCCGGACGCTTTCGCGCGGGACCTGGCCCGGTCGCTGGACATACTGCGAAACCTGGTGGACGCAGACATCGTCGGTCATCGGGCCCCGTTCTTCTCCATCACCCATCAGAGTCCCTGGGCCTACAGGATATTGGTGGAACACGGTATACGGTACGATTCCAGCGTGTTTCCGGTGCGCAATTACCGGTATGGTATGCCGGATGCACCGCGTACTGTGTACCGGACACCGGAAGGGCTGATCGAATTTCCGCTCACCACCTTGCGCCTGTTGGGCACGAACTGGCCCATAGCGGGGGGTGCATATTTCCGGCTTCTACCTTATACTGTAACGAGGCTTGGGTTCATCAAGGCAATCCGGCACGGTGACCCGGCCGTTTTTTATCTTCATCCATGGGAACTGGATCCCGGACACCCTCGCCTGGATCTACCGCGCCGGATCAGGTGGCCTCATTATTACAATCTGACCCGCACCAGAGAGCGTCTGTTTCGGTTGTTGCGTGACTTTACCTTTGTGCCCATGCGGGAGGCCCTTGAGAGTTCCGGTTGGCTCGGACAAACAACAGAAAACAGTCATGATCGACCCTGCCAGTGAGGCCGTACGCCGGCATTTCGACCGGTCTGCCGCCCGTTTCGACCTTATCTACGACCGGGACAAGAATCCCTTGCAACGCCTGGTGGACGCCTTGTTCCGGGGGGTCATCCATCACCGGTTCAGACTGACCCTGGAACGCTGCGGCGATGTGACCGGCAAACGGGTGCTGGACGTTGGCTGCGGCTCCGGACGTTACTGCATCGAACTGGCCCGGCGCGGCGCCCATGTCGTCGGTCTGGATTTTTCCGCTACCATGGTGCAGATGGCCGAAGATGCAGCTGTGGCCGCGCAAGTGAGTGAGCGCTGTCACTTCGAGCAGGCGGATTTCCTGGACTGGGGCACCTCCAAACCATTCGACATCGGACTCGCCATGGGCTTTTTCGACTATGTGGTACCGGCCGGACGTTTTGTCGAGCACCTGGCGACTCTGGTGCGGGGGCGCGTATTCTGCAGCTTCCCGGCGCGCTGGACCTTACGTACTCCCACGCGTTGGCTGCGTCTGCGGCTATGTGGCTGCCCGGTGTACTTCTACAGTGGCCGGGAGGTCGAGCGGCTCTTTCCTGCGGACCTTTGGCGGGACTGCCGGGTAGATCGCCTGAGCCGGGATTTTCTGGTTGACAGCAAGACCCGGTGAGCCGGTCGATCAGACTCTGTTTGTCGTACTGTGTTGTTATCGCGTAATTGATGCAGTCGCAGTAGTACCGCAGCTATCGAAAGCTGCGCGGGACTGCCGTGCACTGCCGCATGGACCGCAGCCGGCCGGTATATGCGGCAGGCACGGCGCAGCGCGGCGTATTCATCAGGAACCTTGGATATGAGAGTGTTGATCACCGGCGGTGCGGGCTTTATCGGTTCCCATCTGGCCGAACGTCATCTGGCCATGGGAGACCAGGTGACCGTCATCGACAACCTGTCCACGGGCGTCATCACCAATATCCAGCACCTGGAGAACAACCCGAGCATCACCATATGCATAGACGACGTCCTCAACGTAGCCTTGATGCGTGAGCTGGTGGACCAGTGTGACCTGA
Organism: Candidatus Latescibacterota bacterium; assembly: GCA_007136405.1. Lineage (GTDB taxonomy): Bacteria > Latescibacterota > UBA2968 > UBA8231 > UBA8231 > SLHA01. The sequence continues at coordinate 8,501 of SLHA01000050.1, read as the reverse complement.
TATACCACCTGGCGGCTGCTGTGGGCGTGGATTTCATCATCGACAACCCTCTGCAATCCCTGACCACCAACATTCGGGGTACGGAGATCGTTCTGGAGCTGGCCAACCAGAGCAAGAAGAAGATCGTGCTGGCCTCCACTTCGGAGATTTACGGCAAGAAAAACGGTCATGTACCCTTTGCCGAGGACAGTGATCGTATACTGGGGCCCACCACGGTGGTTCGCTGGAACTACTCCACCTCCAAAGCCGTGGACGAGCTCTTCGCGCTGGCCTACTGGCGGGAAAAGCGTTTGCCGTGCGTCATCGTGCGTCCGTTCAACGTGATTGGGCCGCGTCAAACCGGGCAGTACGGCATGGTGGTTCCACGGTTCGTCAAGCAGGCTTTGTTGGGTCATCCCATCACCGTCTACGGAGACGGAGAGCAGCGTCGCTGCTGGACGTACGTGGATGATGCCCTGGACGGACTGGTAGCCCTGGCTGCGTCAGACCGGGCTGTGGGACAGATTTTCAATCTGGGCTCGCACTTCGAGATGAGCATCCGGGATCTGGCCTATCGTATTCGGCACCTGGCCCACAGTATCTCCGAAGTCGAATTCATCCCCTACGAAAAGGCCTGGCCCAAAGGTACATACGAGGACCTGGTGTACCGGACCCCCAATCTGGACAAGATCCGCAAGACCGTAGGCTATGACCCCAAGATAGACCTTGACGAGGCCTTGACCCGGATCATCGCCTATTTCGAGCGGTAGACACAACACCGGGAATCCGGCGGCACGGAGACGGAGTCATCCGCACGAGCCGGGACACGGATGCCCTGCTGCCCGTACCGGACCCCGGGTTTACCGGTTGCGGGTCGATAGGTCGGGCTGGCGGCCAACGCCTCCGGTCAAGCCTCCATCCGCAGCATCCGCGGTATGATCAGCCACTGCAACCGGCCGTGCCCTTTCCGCAGATCCATCCATGTTGTCAGGTCCAGCTCTAAGGCCGCAAGAGCGGCGGTGGGCATGCGGGCGTTGGCTCCGCACAACGTGCCCAACCATTCCTCCACCCCGGGATTGTGGGCGATGACCATCTGCACGGTCACCGCATCGGCTGCTTCAGAGGCAACCCTGGAAAGGCTGGCCGGCGAGGCCAGGTACAAGCGTTCATCGTAAAGCACTTGTCCGGCACCCAGTTCCAGCGCGGCCGCCGTGGCGCTGGCCGTCTCCGCGGCCCGAACGGCCGGCGAGGACACCACGACCTGCGGCCGCATACCGATAGAACCCAGCAGAGCGGCCATTCTGGGCGCGTCCATGCGTCCCCGCTTGTTCAGCGGTCTGTGGAAGTCGTCGGCAATATCCGGAGGATAAGCGGATTTGGCATGGCGCATGACCAGAAGCGTCTTCACGGTGACCTCGCTCGCAAACTGTCAACGCCGCGTGCCGCGATTTCACGGCAAGCGGTTTTTTACATTGCGTAATTCAACGGAGCTCAATAGCTTATATTGTAATTGAACGGCTCGCCCGGCACAACGGCGCGGACAGGCTGCCATATCACCTGGTTCCGTATCTTTGGCTCAGGAGAGGTTTCCATGTCCTCACAACCGCTCGAACTCAACCTGGATATCCGCCCCCGGGCGCGGTTCGAGTTGATCGATATCACGTCGATGGTACAAAGCCAGGTGGGCGATGTCTTCTCGCAATTCCGCAAGTCGGTTTTCTGTTCTCTCCACACCACAGCCGGGTATCTGGAACAGGGCATGTGCGCTCGACTGGGGCACAGTGCCCATCAACTGGATCCGTTCATCCGTGCGGTTCAGCGCATCTTCCCCCCGGATGCCGGATATTCGCACGATCGGCTCGAATTGCGCGACGAACTGACGGAACAGCAGAAAGCCGTCGAACCGACCAACGCGGATTCGCACCTCACTTTCATGGGGGCGGGATTGCGAAACTGCGTCACCTATATCAACCACCCGCACGAACCGGTGCACTTCATCGAGCTGGACGGTGTATACCGGGATCAACGGCGGCGGCGGCGCACCACGGTGATGGTCTACGACGATGAAGACATCGTCTATCGCAAGCGCATCCAGGTGCCCGTAGCTTCGCGCCATATGATCGACGCCGTCAATCTCAAGACTACCCAGAACGGCCTGTTCGAGCAGATAGAGGAAGGTCTTCTGCTTTACGGCGTGGAATGCGGCCGTGTCGATATCCGCCTGGCTCCGGAAGAACGCCATGCCGGGCTTACGGTCAACGAATACGAAACGCTGTTGATGCGCAATGATCTACCGGAAGTTCTGCGCGATCCGTTGCGATACATGATGCGGCGGGGCAAGCATCTTATCCAGAATCCGGGCACCATTGCGGGTAAAACCCTTGGTTATGCCACGTTTGATCTGATCCATCTGTACAACGAGCTGCTGGATACCATGCCCATCGGGCGTTCGGTGATCGACTGGGTGATATCCGCGCTTTCGTCGCCGGCTTCACGGGTTTTGCGGCTCAAGCGGGACATCAGTCTTCTGGTATCCAACGCCGGCAAGGGGGGCACTGGGCACATCGTTCAGGGAACCTACCAGAGTCCGATTCTGGTGCAGCATCAACCGGCCAGCGGCGGCACGCGTTCTCTGGACATCGTCATCCGCCGGTTCGGCCGGTGACCCGGCTCCGGGCCATCCGCAGCTCTGCCGCCGGTGAACGGCACCGGCAGCAGGACACCCCCAGTTTATCCGGTCGGTATGCCATCCCTTCCGGATGTCGGTTGGCCGTACACACGGCAGAATGCATACGCTCATGAACGTAGACCGTTCCATCTTCAAGGCGTACGATATCCGCGGAATATACCCGGACCAGCTGGACGGATCGCTTGCCTATGCCCTGGGGCGCGCCTTCGTCACTTTTCTGAAGTGTGACGCGGTGGTCGTCGGGCGCGATATGCGCCTCGGCAGCCCTGATCTGAAGGAGAATCTGGTTCGTGGTCTGTGCGAGCAGGGCGCCGAGGTGATCGACATCGGCATGGTGGCCACCGATCAATTCTACTACGCCTGTGCCACCATGAACCAACCTGGAGTGATGGTCACGGCCTCCCACAATCCACCCGAGTACTGCGGGTTCAAGATGGTCCGAAACATGCCGTACCTTCTGAGCGGGGATGATGGCCTCCAGGACCTGTATTGCATCGTCACCAATGAGACATACGACCCCCTGCCCGGTACTCGGGGGCAAATCGCAGAGGTCCAGGTAACCCAGGGCTTCGTCGACACCGTGCTGGGTCTGATCAACCCTGAACAGATCAAACCGCTCAAAATCGTCGCGGATACCGCCAACGGGATGACGGGTCCCATACTGCAAGCCGTGTACGAGCATCTGCCGGTGGAACTGATCGGTCTGTATCTGGAACCCGACGGCCGTGCTCCCAACCACGGTTGGGATCCCATGCAGCCCGAAAACCGCGCCGAGTTGGAATCCCGCGTTAAGCAGGAAAGGGCATCTGCCGGATTTGCCTTCGATGGTGACGGAGACCGTTTTTTCGTCGTCGACGATCGCGGTCTTTTCGTGCCAGGTGATTTCGTTGCCGCCCTGCTGGCGGCGTACATGCTGGAACGGCACCCTGGAGCCAGCATCATTTACGACGTCCGCTGTTCCTGGGCGGTGCGAGACTGCGTCCAGGCCAGAGGTGGCAAGGCGCTGATAGAGCGCGTGGGTCATTCCTTCCTCAAGCCTCGCTTGTTCGAGGAGCAGGCGGTTTTCGCCGGTGAACTCAGCGGCCACTATTATTTCACCGAGTTTTTCGGGGCTGATTCCGGGATAGTGCCTTCCCTGATGATGCTCGAGATGCTCTCTCTAAAAGACCAAACCCTCTCCGAGCTGCTCGCACCGCTGGAAAGCCGCTACCACCTCTCCGGCGAGATCAACTCGCGAGTCGAAGACACGCAGGCCAAGATCGAGGAGCTGGCTGCCCGGTACAGCGATGGCCGGGTCGAATGGATCGATGGCATCTCGATCAGCTACGATGACTGGCACTTCAACGTGCGTCCGTCGAACACCGAGCCTTTGCTGCGGCTCAATCTGGAGGCGCTGAACCGCGACACCATGGAGGCCAGACGTGACGAGGTCCTGGGTATCATCCGCGCCTAGGCGGCACCTGGGTGTCTGGCCGTCCGGATCAGGGGCGGACGCCCGGAGTGCAATTGAGGCCACAGCCGGTTCTCGCCTGGACTGAACACGACCTGAACATGGCGTTGCTCCCGGGATTTTCCCTGAACGCGGTCAGCAGTCTGCTGTTGTACGGCCTTGGTTTTTTCAACCAGGCATTGCTGGCCCGGGTTCTGCCTCCGGCCGAATACGGCCATCTGGCCATCATGGCTACCACGGTGATGTTCGGCGGACTGCTGCTGGGTGAATGGCTTCAGCGGGGAGCTACCTATGTGGTCGGCCGGGACAGGGCGGAGGCAGAGGTAACCGGCAGTGCGCTGGTATACTGCGCCGTGATCGCACTGGTCGTCATGGGTATGGCGATTGCCGGCCGTAACCTTACCGGGAACGGGTTCCGGGCAGAATGGATCCTGGTTGCCGGGATTACCGTGCTCCACGCCACGCAGAAAAGCGGTCAGGGGATCAACCTGGGTTCCGAGCGCCTCAGCATCGTGGCCGTTACGCCTCTGGTGATGATCTGCGCCTATCTCGGCGGCAATGCGCTTGCCGTGTTTACCGGTGTTGGCCTCCAGTTGCACACCACCCTGTGGATCTGGCTGGGCGCCATGGGACTCAGCGCTACGGTGGCCTACGTACCGGCGCTGCGTACGGGGTACGGTAATCTGGTGTTCAGGCGGGCAATCATGGCGCAAACCCTGTGTGTAGGGGCGCGCGGTGCCGTCGCCGCTGCCTTGATTTTCCTGCTATTTCGCAGCAGCATCTGGCTTCTGGGCTACCTGGCTACGCCCCTCGCTGCAGCTTCATTCCGCGTCGCGTTGACGTTCGCGGACCTGATGCAGCGTTTGCCCAATGTGGCCGGGATGGTGCTGTTGGCGCATGTGGTGCGCGGCCATGATCGCTCCGGACAGCTCAGTCTGCAGGTTGCGCAGGCGACCATGGCTTTTTCGCTCCTGGCCGCAGCCGGAATAGGTCTGGCGGGACGGGCTGCCCTGGCCATAGCGTTTCCGCGCTACCCGGAAGCCTACATTCCCTTGATGTGCATGCTGCCCGGACTGGTGTGCACCGGCCCCGCGTCAGTACTCAACACCAAGCTGGCCGGCACGGGATATCCGGCGGTGATGATCTGGGCACCCGCCGTGGCGCTGGCAGTGCTGATGGGATGCTCCCTGCTGTTGGTTCCCCGGTGGGGGCTGGCTGGCGCCGGGTTGGCCGTCTCGGCGGCGCATATAACCTGGTCCACGTTGGTGGTGCGGGCATATATGTCCGCCACCGGCCATGGTTGGCGCCGCTTCTTGCGCTGGAGCGGATTCGATGATAATATCCAGTAAGTACATCTGCCTGTTGACCGTACACACTTCTGCCTGTTGACCGTCGAAAATCCTGCCTATGTCTGTCTATACAGCCAGCACGGCCAGCCGCGTTGAACTGCGACCGGATCCACGCTGGTTCGCCCTGTTCGTGGGGCTGCAGGCCGCTGCCCTGGCTGCCGTGTTCATCTTTCCCGCCAGGCTCCTGATTCTGGGGGCTGCAGGTATTGGAGCAGGTCTTGCCCTGGTCCTGCTGGTATTGTACCCCTGGCTCATCGTGCCGGCCATCATGGCTTCCACGGCCCTGGACATCACCGGGCGTCTCATACCCGCTACCATCATCGGTACTCCGCTCACCGGCTTTCACCTGTCGCTGGCGGTCATGCTGGTGGCCATGGCCTTCAACACCTGTATCCGCCGCCGCCTGCAGTTCCCAGCTTTCGAACTGGCGGTACCCCTGGCGCTATACCTGGGGATCATGGCCATTTCACTCACCTATTCGCCCAATCAGCCTGAGGCCACCATCGGCTTCATGCGTACGGTCGCACTGGTCGTCTTTCTGTACGCCACCCAGGTCATGATCGACTCCCGGGCCGCGGTGCACATGGTGATCGCCAGCACCGCGCTGGTCATGATCGGCACATCCATCCTGGGCCTGGTGCAGATCGTGACCCAGCGGTTCTACCTGCCGGCCAGCTTCGTCATCGCCGTCGGAGCCAACGCACCAAGAGCCGTGGGCACTTTCCATAACCCCAACACCTTTGCCACGTTCCTGATGGTCGGTGTGGTACTGCTCTTCGCCCTGCTGGTGAACTGCCGTATGCCGTGGTGGGTGACCCTCCTGGTGCTCGGGTCCATGGGCATAGGCTTCGCGGGGCTCGTGGTCACGTTCAGCCGGGCCAACTGGCTGGCCGGTCTCGTTGGTATCATCTGCGTGCTCTATCTGGGAAAGAAGCTGCGGTATCTGGTCGCGGTCGGCATTGCCGGATTCGTGTTCATCGTGGCCGCCAGGCAGTGGATACCCTTTGCGGATCACATTTTCCTGCGTTTCGCTTCCATCTTCCTGTTTTTCCGCGAGTTCGGCGCTCTGGGACGGGAGTCGGCCACTGCCAGGGTCTACTTCATCATGGCGGGCATGCACATGTGGCTGGACAATCCGCTGCTCGGGGCCGGCTGGCGCGCCTTCCCCGTATTGTTCGATCAGTACCGTCCGGCCGATTTTCCTTATTGGGTGCCCACCAAGGAGTCGCACACGGCGTTCGCCAATATCGCCGCGGAACTCGGTCTGGCCGGGCTAGTGACCGCGGCATGGATCGTCTGGCGCACCGTGATACACGGCTGGCGGGGACTTTTCCAGATTGCGGATCCATACTACCGGGCGGTGCTCATCGGGGTCCTTTCCCTCTTCATCGCCTTCCAGGTCAGCCTGTCGCTCACCGCGGACATCAACAACAACTACCTCTGGTTCTTCACCGGTTTCCTGTTCGCCGTACTGCGTCTGGGTCGGGCCAGTGAACCGGCGTGAACCTGCTCGTCGTTTCCCATCTGTACCCTAGCCATGTGTCGCAGACGGCGGGTAGTTTCGTGCACAACCAGGCTCGTTTTCTGGCAGCGCACTGCCGGCTTCAGGTCGTGGCGCCTGTTCCCTGGTTCCCGCTGCCCGGCTGCGGTCGATGGAGTGCCTACCGTCAGATACCACGAACCGAGCACCGTGACGGCATCCATGTGCTGCACCCCCGATATCGCCTGTTGCCGGGGCGCTGGTGGTTCAGCCGCGCCTGGCGGGCGTATCACAGGGCCATTGGAGGCGCCGTCCGGGACCGCCCGGACCTGGTCCATGCTCATTGCGCCTACATCGACGGTCTGGCAGCCGCCGAGTATGCCCGCCAGCAAAGATGCCCGCTGGTCCTGACCGTTCACGGCAACGATGTCAAGCATCTTCCTGACGAGCATCCGCGGCTCCGGGCCCGGGTGTCCCAGGCCTTGCAGCAGGCTGACGCGGTGATTGCCGTGAGCGCGCAGCTGGCGGAACGGGTGGTGGAGCTGGGTGCGGATCCCGGCCGTGTGCGGGTGATTCCCAATGGCGTGGACTGCGAGATCTTCCGGCCGAGAGGCCGGCGCTATCCCGGTGAGTCCGGCTGGCGCCTGGTCTATGTGGGCAGGTTTCAGGCCGCCAAGGGTATCGGGGTGCTGCTGCAGGCTCTGTCCCGCCTGCGCGGTGCCGGCCATACCGTGGACCTGGAACTCATCGGGGGCGCGCCTGCCACGGGTACGGCAGCCGGGTTTGCCGCTGACGCCGGGGCCATGGGGCTGCAGGAACACGTGCGCTTCGTCGACGAGATTCCCTGGACCGCATTGCCCGAGCGGCTGAGTCAGGCGGATATCTTCGTGCTGCCCAGTTTCTCGGAAGGACTGCCGCTGGTGCTGCTGGAAGCCATGGCCTGCGGCCTGCCGCTGGTGGCCACCCGTTGCGGCGGTCCGGAGGAGATCGTCACGGACGATGTCGGCGTTCTGGTGGATGTGGGGGAACCGGACCAGCTGGCCGCGGCCATCGGCGCGGTCATCGACGGATACGGCCGTTTCGATCCGGCCCGTATACGCCGCCGGGCAGAGGAGTGTTACGACTACCGGGTCATCGCCCGCCGCATCCACCAGACCTACCAGGACGTCATGGCTCGCGCCTGAAGGATGGCGCGCGCCTGAAGGGCTCGCATGGACTGGACTGCGCCTTATGCGCTACCCGCATCGATCAGCGCCCAGGGCGTGCCGTCAGCAGTTCCCGGCACAGGGCCTCCAGGCGTTCCGCCTCACGCTCCCAGCTGTACTCCGCCAGCACGGCCTGGCGCCCCGTTGCGCCCATACGCTGGCGCAGAGCGGGATCACCGAGCAGTCTGTCCACGGCCTCCGCCACGGCCGCGGCGTCCAGTGGATCCACGGTATATCCGCATGCGGCCTGGTCCACGATGGCGCGCCACAGCGGAAAGTCGGACACCACCACGGGACGGCCCATCATCATGTACTCGAACATCTTGGTCGGTAGCGAGTTGACGTAGTT
>SLHA01000112.1 GCA_007136405.1 Candidatus Latescibacterota bacterium | reverse complement strand
GCCGGCCGGAAGCCTTGCCGCGCAGATCCCACAACGCCGCGTCGATGCCGGCCACAGCGGTATCGTACGGCGCATCGTTGCCGACGGGCTGTGGCACGATAGCCAAATCGGCGGGATCCGCGCCAAGCAGGCCAGTCGTCAACTGCTCCACGTTGGCACGGATTTTTGGTGGCAGGCCGTAGGCGCAGGCTTCACCGATTCCCTGGATACCGTCGTCCGTATCGATGACGACGATGGCGCAGTCGGCCTTGGGAACGCGGACGCCGGCGGTGCACCATTGGCGTTCGGGCTCGTGCGGGCGGGACAGACAGAGCGTGCGTACGCTGGTGATCTTCATGATGCTCTCCACGTGAACAGGGGCCAGCCGTACAGGCGGCGTCCCGAGTGGTTCAGACGTTGATGCTCTTCCACTTGCCGCGCCGGAACCGCACCGCCAGCAAGATACCCCTAATGGTAATATCCAGCGCCATGGCCAACCAGGCGCCAATCAGCCCCCACCCCATCACCCGGGTGAACAGCAGAGCCAGGGGCACGCGCAACAACCACACGCAGCCCCCATTGATCAGCATGGGCGCCAGCGTCTCGCCGGCGCCGCGCAGGGCGCCGGCAAAGACCATCATGGCGGCCAGGAAGGGCTGCACCAGACCGATGAGCCGCAAGGGCAACACCCCCTGTTCGACGACCTGGGGGTCCGAGGTGAAGAAACCGACGATAGGCCGGGCGAACAGCACGAAGGCGACCCCCATGACCGACATCAACCCAGCCGCCAGCATGAAGGCGATATATCCGTCGCGCTCGGCCCGCTGTTCGTCGCGCGCACCCAGCCCCTGCCCCACCAGTGTGGTGGCCGCCACGGCGAAGCCGAAACCCGGCATGAAGGACAGGGACTCGCTGTTCAGAGCCACCTGGTGCGCGGCGAACGCCACGGTGCCCAGGGCCGACACGATGCGCACGAAGATCAGCATGCCCAGGCGGAAGACCAGCTGTTCGATGCCCGCCGGGTAGCCGATTTTGAGGATGCGCCGGATCAGTACCCGGTCGTAACGGCAGTTGCTCCACCGCAGGCTTAACCCGGATCTGCCGCGCAGGAGCAAAGCGATGATCAGCAGACAACCGATGGTTCGGGCCGTCATCTCACCGACAGCCGCTCCCATGACGCCCAGACGCGGCATACCCCACGAACCGTTGACCAGCACCCAGGAAACCGATACGTTGGTCAGGTTGACCAGCCCCATGACCAGCAGAGGCGTACGCGTGTCGCCGGCGCCCCGCAGACAGGCACTGCCGACGAACATCACGGCGGAGAAGACATACACCGAACTGACCAGCCGCAGGTAGGGCACGCCCAGGGCCAGGGCCTCCTTTTCCGCGCCCATCAACCGCAGGGCCGGATAGGCCGAAACCTGCAGCAGGACCACCGCCAGGACGCCCATGATCAGCCCTATGCCCAGCGCCTGAGCCAGCACGGCGTTGGCCGTATCCCGTTCCTGAGCCCCTACCATGCGGGCGATCAACGCAGTGGCGCCGGTACCCACCGCACTGAACACGACCATCGCGATCATGACCCAGTGTGCCGACAGTCCGACCGCGGTCAGCGACGCCGCGCCCAGATGCCCCACCAGGTACGTATTGACCAGGCCGACCAGCATGCCCAGCAACAGCTCGCCGGCCGACGGTATCGCCAATCGCAGTACGGATCGCAGTGGATCCCAACGACCACTGCGGACGGCCGGCTGGTCATCTCCCTGTACCGTCACCTGGTTCACCCAAGCCTTCCGACCGTGCCGCATGAAGCATGCGGCCATAGTGCCCGCACCCGGAAGCGGGCGCACCGGGGGGTACCAAGGGTCGGTCGACCTTGTCCCCGGATGAGAGGCTGTCTATACTGTCTGCTCGAAAACGGTCCGCCTGCTCCGATCCAGAAAGAGCCTCCCAGCAGCGTGCCGTCGGTATAATCGGTATAATATGGACCGGTTCCGCGTTTTCCTCCATACGAGCGCCCATGCCTACCTTCGACGCCTGCTGCTACCTCGGCCGCCACATGCTGATGCAGGAGGGACAGCCGGAAACGGCTGATGGTCTTCTTGCTGAGATGGACCACTATGGCCTTACCGAGGCCCTGGTCCTGGATCCCCTCGCCACCGAAGCCAACCCCATGGCGGGCAACGAGCGGATCGTCCAAAGGACGGCGGCGCACCCGCGCCTGCATCCAGCCTGGACGGCGCTCATGCCGCATAGCCGCGAGATGCCTTCGCCCATTGATTTCGTCGCGCAGATGCGCGAGCAGGGCGTAGGCGCGGTGTTCCTCTTTTACCGCCAGTTCGCCATCAACCTGGCGGACTGGGGCATCGACCCGCTGCTGGAGGTACTGGCGGCGCATAAAGTGCCGGTTTTTCTCTGTCCGCTCACCGCCCGTGACCGCTGGCCCGCGGACCAGACAGACTGGGACAAGGTGGTGAGCCTGTGCCGACGCTTTCCCGCGCTTCCGGTGGTGGTCACCGAGGGGCGGATCTACGGTGGCCAACGCCACCTGTTCGCCGCCCTGGCGGCCGCACCCAACCTCATAGTGGATGCATCCGCCCTCTGGCTGCACCGCTGCATCGAATTCATCTGCGCCGAATTCGGCCCGCATCGCCTGGTATGGGGCTCGCATCTTCCCAAGCGCAATCCCGGCGGCGGCCGGATGCAGCTGGACTACGCCGGCATCTCCGCGGCCGCGTGGCGCCAGATCAGCCACGGCACCATGCGCCGGCTGCTGTCCTGGAACGAGCGCATCCAATTTGTCGACCCCGCGGCTTTGGTCTTTCCGGCGCCGGTGGACGCCTATCACGCCGCCGTCCGTGAACGGCGGCCTCTCGATGGTGAACCTTTCCACGACTGCCACGGACACCTGGGCGATGGCAGCCCGAATCACGTCGTTCACGGCAGTCCGGAAGACCTGGTGGCGGAGATGGACCGCTTCCATGTCGAGCGGTGTTGCGTCTTCAGTCTGGAAGGCATATTCAGCGACGAGATGTACGGCAACGATCGCGTCGCCGCGGCGGTACGGCGACACCCCCGGCGTTTCACCGGGTTCACGCTGGTCAATCCCCATCGCGGCGAACGCCTGATGCTGGCCGAACTGGAGCGCGGCCGTCAACTGGGAATGCGCGGCGTCAAGCTCATCGCCCACTACCAGGCCTATCCGGCCGAAGGCCGCATGATCGATGTGGCCTGTCGCTTCGCCGACCAGCACGGATTGTTCATCCTCAACCACGACTGGGGCTCCCAGGTGCAGCTGCGCCGGCTGTGTACCGCCTATCCCCGCGCCTGCTTCATCACCGGACACACTACTCTCGCCTATGCGCAGCTGGCCAAAGAGGTGGACAACCTCTACATCTGCACCTGTCCGTGCATCGACTGGGGTTATCCGGAGAAACTGGTGGAGGCCTACGGCGCGGATCGCATTCTATTCGGCTCGGACCTGACCGATCTGCCCATCGGTTGGGGGGTGGGCCAGATTCTGTATTCCCGTCTGTCGGCGGCCGACAAGCGCCTGATCATGGGCGCCAATCTCCAACGTCTGCTGGAACGGTACGCGCCTGCACAAGCGTAAGCCATCTAATACAGGAATCCCGAGGAGCATGGCCATGATCGAAGTGACGCCGGATCTGTTGACCTTTGCAGACGGCAGCCCGGTAGATGCCGGGAACTGGGCGCGCCGGAGAGAAGAGCTGTACGATGCCATCATCCCGCACGAATACGGCGGCATGCCGCCGCCCGGCGTGCAGACGCAGGTGCTGCGACGGGCCCACAGCAACATACGCCACTGGCCGGGAATCAGCTATTCAACCTATGAGGTGCGTACCCGCTTTACCGACGACCGCGAACTGTCGCTGACCCTTTCCGTGTGGCGGCCGCCGGGAGAAGGGCCTTTTCCGGTGATCCTGGACGGCGATGGTTGCTGGCGTTACCTGAATGACGATGTGGTATGGCGGATCCTGGCACGCGGTAATATCGCAGCTTCGTTCGATCGCACCGAGGCGGCGGCGGACAACCGGGACATCTATCGCAACACGGGTCTGTACCGGCTGCATCCCCAGGCGACGTTCGGCGTCCTGTCCGCCTGGGCCTGGGCCTATCACCGGTGCATCGATGCGCTGGTCAGTCTCGAGGATGTGCGTTCCGACAGCATAGCCGTCACCGGCCATTCGCGCGGCGGCAAGACAGTGCTGCTCGCCGGCGCCACGGACGAACGGATAGCCGTCACCAATCCCAATGATTCGGGGATCGGCGGCTCGGGCCTGAACCGCCTGAAGGCCCTTGGCAGCGAGAAGGTGGACAGCTTTTTCGGCTCCGGCAATATCTTCTGGTTCGGTCAGGGTTTTGCCGAACACCGTCATCGCGACGCCGAGTTGCCCTACGATCAACACTTTCTCCACGCTCTTGTCGCACCGCGCCTGCTGCTGGCCACCGAGGCGTACGAGGATGCCGGCGCCAATCCGCCGGGCTCCTATGCCGCCTGTCGGGCAGGACGATCGGTGTACGCTCTACTCGACAGGCCGGACGCCATCGGCTGGTCGGTGCGCGAAGGCGGGCATGCGCACACTCGCACCGATTACGATGCATTGCTGGACTTCATGGACCGGCACATACACGGCCGCGCGCTTC
>SLHA01000116.1 GCA_007136405.1 Candidatus Latescibacterota bacterium | reverse complement strand
GCGTAGCGAAATTTTTAGCGAACCAAGCCCTGCATCACCGGACTGGATCGGTTGGATGGCAGGCCCGGAAGATCCCGAGAAAGCGAACTGCCTATGTCCTGGTTGCTGCGCATCAACCAACCACGCTGGACGCGGCCGGCCTGGGTCGAGCCGGGAGGCACTGTCTGCATGACGCTGGATGGCGTGAGTGATGGGCGCATCGAGTGCCTGCTGCGCAACGCCGGCCATGAATGCGCTCTGAGCTGGTATGCACCCTTTACGTGGCTCCTGCCCGCTGACCTGCCCAAGGGACTGTACGACCTGCACGTGAGTGACGGAGCGCGACAGGGAACAGCACCCAACAGCGTATGCGTACGCCGCCGGACCGGTAGCGGTTTCACCGTAGCTCATGTCACGGACCCTCATCTGGGCAGCATGACACCGGACGGAGATACCACGAGGAACGTCCAGTCGGCCGAGCGGCTGGTCCGCTATCTCAACGATCTGGCACCGGATTTCGTCTGCCTGACCGGTGATTTGATCTCGCGCTACGGTCCGGACAAGGCACCCCTGCCCGCTGCGGTCATACATCAGGCAGCCCGGCGCGCGCGGGAGGTACTGGGTCAGCTCCGCGTCCCTGTGTTCGTGACCAGAGGCAACCACGACGTGGCCTTTCCGGCCAGCCGCGCCGCCTGGTTGGAATACATGGGCGGACCGGCCGCTGGACCGGACGACTACACCTTCGACTACAACAGCGTGCGATTCGTGTTTCTGGACGCCTTCGTCCACTACGACCCGGACACCGGCGCGGTCCTTCGCCGTGGCCACACCCCCCAACAGATCGAATGGCTCCGAACCTGCATGGCGCGTCCCGGCGTAAACCAGCGAGTGCTGGTCACGCATAACGATGTGCGCAATCGACTCACCGAGTTGGCCACCGAGTTGGCGCTTGCGGCGATCCTGTACGGACATACCGGCCGGCCCCGGTGGGAAGGTAGCACCGTGGCGGAAGGCACGCTGAACGGCCACACGCCACCCCATCAGTGCCGTCTCCTGCGGTTCGATCACGGCCATATGCAGACCGAGGTTACAAACTGGCGTGAGGTTTGACGAATATGACGAATATATTTTTCCAATATGTTTCGGCAACGGTTGCGCGGTCCACCACCGCTTTTACATTAGAACAAATAGTTATTAACTGCCATGATGCCCTAATCGAGGAGTACCCATGACACCAAGAAACCGCTGCACAGCATCGGGTCTGGCCATCGCGCTGTTGCTTTTGTCCCCCCTCAGCCCGGCAGAGGGGCGCCCCGCTCGCGTGGCACAGCTGCCCAACGGTTCCGTTTTCGGTTGCGCCAGTTGCCATGAGCGCGCCTCTGGAGGCGGCGCGCTCAATTCATTCGGCCAACAGGTCGATGATGCCTATCTGTCTCCAGCGGGAGTCGTGCTTTGGGGGCCGGAGCTGGCCGCTCTGGATGCCGACGATGACGGTGCGACCAATGGCGAGGAGCTGGGTGACCCGGAGGGTGTGTGGGCGATGGGTGATCCGGCTCCGGGAGATGCGGAAGCCGTGACCAACCCGGGTGATCCCGCCAGCCGACCGCCGGATACGACCCCCACCGCGGTGCAATCAACCACGTGGTCGCGCCTCAAGATGCTGGTCCAATCCATACTGGAGTAGGCTGACAGCTACCGCGCTCGAGAGTTCCTCGTACCCCTACTCTACAAGTAGCGGGTGATGGCGAATCCCAGGCGCAGGGTGTCGGCTGACAGCTTGTGGTCGGCACCCACCAGATACTGCGCCGGGTTGAGGCGCGTGTTGTTGGTGATGAACAGGTAGAACATGTGCCCGCCGGTATCGAGGGCGGCGCCGCAGGCCAGGGTATGGTACGAGCGACCGGTTTCGCCAGGCGCAACCGGACCCTGGTAGCCACGCAGAGTCGGGTTGTACTCGGCCCACAGGCTCCATCCCTGGTTCAACCTGTACTTCCCGTACATACCCAGTGTCAGGGTATACTGGGTCTCGATCGCAAAAATCATGCTGTTGTACACATAGGAAGGGACCAGGCCCAGACCCAGACGCTCACCGACATGGGTGTTGTATACGAGTTGCGCGTAGTACTGGAAGTTGTCCCCATCCAGCCTGCCGCGATCAAGAACCGCCGGCATCTGGGTGTTTAGCGCCACCCCCAGCTGCAGGGCCACGGCACTGGGCAGGACGACGTGGTCAAACTGCCAGATACGGTGTTTGACCTGCAGATCCCAATTGTCCTGCAGGTTGCTGCGTCCCAGCGTGACCATGGTCCGCTCTGTGATGCCGTAACTGACCGAGGTGCGCATGACCACGGGTCCATCCATTCCGAACGCCGCGTCGAAACCGTCGGACACAGGCGGAGAGAAACGGTGGGAGATCTCGTAACGCCAGTCGCCTGCCCGCAATGACTCCGTGGTGGGGAAGTTGGCCAGCATGGTGGAGCGTATGAGCTCGACCGGCACTGGCGATTCCGGCTCCTGCCGCTGCCAGCTTGGCTGGGCCAGAGTGGTTCCGGGTCCCCCGAGGATCCCAATGGTCATGGCAAACAGCAGGATGTGAATGGTGGCCTGCATCACTGCTCCTCCTTGCTGGCCGCTCTCATGAGCATCTGCACCCGTACGACCACCTTGTCGCTGACTCTGACGAAAGCCACCAGCCCTGGTGCCTCGATCTCGTGATCGGATAACCGCACCGTGAACTCGCTTTCGACAGACAGCTGGTCCCCCTCCGGACGAACCCACCCGACGATCTCCATCTCCTGTTCCACACCCTTCAGGGTAAACGGTCCCTGGGTCCGGACCATGTGGCCGACGCCTGAAGTATCCTCGACTACCTCCAGCACCTCCCCTGCATAGGTGGCCCGCGGCCACTGCCGGGCATCCAACACATCGCGCATATCGCGGTCGCGTTTGGCTATGCCCGTATCCAGCGTACGCAGATCCACTTCGAAGTATACCTGCCCATCGCGCTCGAACAGCTCATCACCCTCCCAGTACAGGAACCCGTCGATGTCGTTGTTGGTCCCGGAGAAGGAATAGCCGACCACCGTTGAGGTAAACTCGACCCTGCGGTCCTGTTCCGTATCCACGTGCCATTCTCCTGCCTGCGAAGGTGCAGCAGACAGCACGGCAGCCAAAATCAGCACTTGGTGCACAGTTCTACTCATCATCCAGCGCTCCTCTCTCGATCCAGGCAGCCAGTGAATCGGTTAGTCCGGGTTCCACTCCAGGATGCCCGGGTGGTGGCATCAGGCTGCCTACCAGTTGATCACCACCGCGCATTTTGACGTACAGGTAGCTGTTCTCCGGCGAACCCGGATCCACCAGCGGCATTCCCGTACTGCTGAGCCTACCGACAGTACTCGCATAGGCTGCGCCTTCCGACAAATCGGGAGGCACGGCTCCACTGTGACAGCCGCCCATGCTGCAGCTGGGCGTCAGTATCTTCTGCTGGATAAAGCCGAAGGTCGCGGTCTGTCCATCCGCACCCGGTTGTGGCTCCTGCCGGTCAAAGACGGTTTCAACATCAGTCACACGATCCGAACAAGCGGCTGCCCCCAGCATGGCTGCCAGCAGCAGGAGAACGGAGTATCGAAGCATGGGCGGTCTCCCTTTTCTACAGGTTACGGGTTTTGGGGCAACTCGGTACAGGATCCAGATAAAGGTGCGGCAACTGGTGCGGTGCTGGGCGCACTCGGTTTCCTGTGTTGGCTTGGCGTAGCGCTTGTGTGGCCAGCGCTATACCGACAGGATCGACAGGCATAGTATACCGAAGACAAACTTTTTGTCCATGAGCTACCCTATGTTGCTTGACACACCTGTTCGACAGACAGACCTGACGCTGTCTGGTAGCGCTGCGGGAAACCGTGGAACGGCCCGTGACGGCGTTGTCCGGTTCACCTAATTTGAAGGCTTGCACAGTCGATGTCGGGGCGGGGCTCGGAGCGGGGAATGGTTCCCTGCAGCCATTCGGTCGGCCCATCCGGACCTGAGATCGTCTCATGGGTCGATTCAGACGAAACATGGAGATCCGCATGAAAACAGCCGTACTGTACGGACCCCGGGATCTACGCCTGGAGGAGCATCCTCTGGATACCACTCGCCTGGAAGCGCATCAGGTGCATGTGGACACGTGCATCACGGCCTTCAAGATAGGCACCGATCGCGGCAACTTCGAGGGTGCCGAGCCGGTTCCCGGTGCGCCGGATTATCCACGCTGGGTCGGCGACAGCAACCTCGGGATAGTTCGCGCCGTGGGCAGTGCCGTGACCCGCTTCCGGGCCGGCGACCGGGTGGTATCTCGCCGGCCGCACCAGTCAGAATATTTGGCCCGGGACGACGAGTTGCTGGTGCACGTTCCGGACGAAGTGACAGACGAAGACGCGGTGTTCGCTCATCTGTATACGTTGAGCGCCCACTGCTACCGCAAGGCTTTCTTCACTCCCGGTGAGAATGTTGCCGTGGTGGGGCTTGGTGTTCTGGGCATAGGCGCCGTGGCTCTGGGTCCCTTGTTCGGCGCCAGGGTGGTAGGCATCGGCAACAGTCCCGTACGCCAGGAAATGGCCCGGCGCATGGGCGCCCATGCCTGCCTGGCCTCCAATGATCCGGAGCTGACCTCACGGCTGCACGTGTTCACGGATGGCGTGGGGATCGACCTGGTGATACTCACCGCCAACCCTTGGCCGGCCTGGCGTACAGCGATGGACATCGTGCGTGAGAACGGGCGCGTAGCCGTCGTTGCGCTCCCGGGTCGTGGCGAAGCACCGCTGGATTTCAATCCGGTAGCGATGGAGTGGTTCTACAATAAGGGCATCGCCCTGATTGCCGTATCCAGGAGTGGCGGATACCTGTTTCCCACGCCGGAACCTCGCTTCGATGGCCAGCGTGCGTGCCGGCATACCTTGAGCCTGATGGCGGATGGGCTTCTCGAGCCCAAACGCGCCATCACGCACCGGTTACCGTATCAACGCATGGGTGAGGCGTATGAGATGGCACTGCGGCGGGACAAGAACATGCTGAATGTGGTATTCAGCTGGCGAGAATAAGCGTTCTGCCGGGCCTGCCACATATTCGGCTCGCCTGCTCCGGTATGCCGCTGTGATGAGCGCCTTGCGGATGCCCCCATCCGGCAACGCGCCCACCACAGCGCTCAAGACGACGAATCAGCCATGGCACTCCTGCCCGGCACGGGATCTTCAGGACGGGTGGCTCCCAGGCTGAGCGCCGTCAGTGGCAGCGCTAGTCCGGCAAACAACCATATGGACGCGTTGAAGGATCCTGACAGATCGTGGACCGCTCCCATGACCACCGGTCCCAGGCTCGATGCCCCGACGCCCACTGTGGACATGGTGCCGACGATCTTGCCCAAGTGCGCCCTACCATAGTACCGGAGCCAAATAGTGGACATCACCGCCGTAAACAGACCTGCCGAGGCGCCCAGGGTTACGGCGAACAGATGTGCAGTAACCGGTGCATTCAACTGGGACAGGAATACGAATCCCGTGGTCACCCCGGCCATGGACAACGCCAGGAGAATATTGAGTGGTGCCCGGTCCGCCAGCATGCCACCAGCGAACCGTAGGGTTCCCATGGCTACGGCGTACACCGTGAACATGACAGCAGCGTCCGCTTCCGCCAGGCCTCTGTCCAGAAAGATCTGGACGCTGTGAAAATGGACCCCGGTGATACTCATGGACCAGAAAGCACTGACCGCAGCTACCACCCAGTACGCTCGGGTGCGCATCGCCTGAGCCAGCCGGAAGCGGGGTTCCCGTAGCGGTTTCCGGTCACCTGCGAGAGCAGCGTCCCGGTTGGCCACGTGTCTGCCGTCGGGTACCTCACCCACATCTTCCGGCCGGTTGCGATACACTACCGCCAGAAGCGGCAACAAGAGCGCCCAGACCGTGGCCCCCATGATGGCGTAACTCCAGCGCCAACCGTAATTCCCGATCAACCATACGCCCACGGCTGGCATGCCACCCAGGGCTGCGGCCATGCCCAGGCTCATCACACCGCTCACCGTACCCAGACGCCGGTTGAACCACAGAGCCACACTGTTGACTGCCAGCATGCTCATGGCCCCTTGACCCAGCATGCGCAGAAACAAGAAGGCGAAGAAAACGGAAACCAGACCGTTTACCCGCGACATTCCCAGACAGGCCATGCCGAACAGCAGTACCACGACAGTCAGGGTGCGCCGAGGTCCGTACCGGTCCATCAGATGCCCCAGATAGGTCATGGGCAGCGCGGCCAGCAGGGTTCCCAGCATATAGGCACCGCTCAATGCGCTGTGCGAAAGGTCCAGAGCATCCCTAAGGTGGGGATTGAACACGGATACTCCGTAAGTCTGGCCGGGCGAGGTGCACACCTGCACCATCATGGCTACCGGCACCATGATCCAGCCGTAGAAAAAAGGCAGACGCGCCGCTAGACGATCGGCAGGCGGATCGGTGCCCGCACCTTTTCCTGCACTCACAGGGACAGGCCGGAAAGAGGACCCTTACAACCGGTCAGCGTACCCATCGGACAGGCTGAACGGTACCGGACCCGCAGGGCGCCGGTGGGCGGCCAGACCGCTGGCCTATCGTTGGAGTTCGACCGGGCCGCTGCCGCTATTGGGGAGCTCTTGCCCCTTCTTGTCCCTGCGCATCCGGACCAGCTGGGACAAGTATGGAGGATAACCTGAACACTCGCGGTACTCATGTCGATCACTCTGGCTCCAGGTAGAAGCGCCAGCGGCAGAAGCACTCCGCCGGATGCGGATCCGGTGGAGCGAACTCACACTCCACTCTGATGCGGGGATCGATCTCCGCGGCAAAAGCCACGAACTCCCGGCGGTGCATCTCCTTGCAGGCGTATTCACCGTCGCCGCGATCCAGCCTTGCACGCTGCACCGGACATGACGGAACGGTGATGCTGGCCTGATTATCGTCCTCCTCAATCTCGTAGCCGATCAGTGCGCACCAAGGGTACAACCGCTGCGCCTGCACGAAACCCCGGATACCTTTCTCCTCCAGGTCGAAACGCTGCCTGAGCGCACGTGCTCCCAGCTTGCCGGCCGGTTCCCACACTTCCTCGTTCAACCGCTCAGCGGTAGCCTGATCGAAATGCTCCGCGACCTTGATGAACCAGAAGGCATCGACCACCCGGTAGTGGTACAAAAGAAAGTCCACGTACCGTCTTAGTTGATCCAGATCCATATCTTCCGGCAGACCTGTCGCCATTACTGTCTCCTCTTTCGATCGTAGCTTTAGTCTCCAGAATCGCCCCGGACCGGTACGGATGCGCGGGCATAGTTGACGGGCGCAGCGTCTGTTGCGCGCACGGCGGCATACGCGGATGCCACGCGCATGTCGCGTTTGAGGTTCGGTAAAATGCAGGGCAGCTGGGGCTCAGAGATTGGGCAGGTACGCACCCAGCTCCTGCAACCGGTGTTGCAGCTCGCCGATCCGGATACTGCGGTTGTCCCCATCCGCCTCGACGAGCATGGCGGCGGCCACACCAGCGGCCTGACCGGTGATGTAACAACCTGGCATCACCCGGATTGACGCCTGCATCTGGCGATCTGTGCTGACGCAGCGGCCAGCGACGAGAAGGTTGTGCAGCCCCCGCGGAGTCAAAATGCGGTAAGGTATCCCGTAACTCTCGCCGCGACCCAACCGCATGGTGCTGAATTCCTCATGGAACGCATCGTATGCGGCTTTGTCAGGACGGGCGATATGGATGTCGACCGGGTAGGAGTAGCGGCCGATCTCGTCATCAAAGGTGGATTCCGCGTGGAAGTCGTCGATGTTGAGAACGTAGTCTCCCAGTATCCGGCGTGACTCGCGGATACCCAGCAACGAACCGGTGGCCACCAACTCCATTTGCTGAAAACCTTCCAGGTACTCCCGGTAGTAACGTTCGTATTCCAGCAGGGACTTACGTCCCCACACATATGCCTGGGTCAGCGATTCCTCGTCCGTGCCGTCCACCCCGAATGTATGGCCTATGTTACCGCCACCCAGACGGTGTCCAACCCGCCACATACCGGGCAGATGCCGGTCTTCCAGCGTGAAAACGCCGTCGCGGAAGGCTTCTTCGATTCGCTTGTTTCCAGTGCCCAGACCACTGGCATGCACCTTGTCCCAATCAATGCCGCCCCACAGGCTGCACAGCGTACCGGGCATGGTGGAACCCGCCTCGTCCCCCATTTCATACGGAGCTCCGGCGAATGTCGCCAGGTCACCGTCGCCGGTACCATCCACAAAGGCACGCGCGCGCACGGCGAACAAACCCGACTTGCCGGCACATAGAGCCGAGGTGATCCAGCCGGCCTCGATGTCGACATCGATCACCTTGACGTGAAAGGTAAAGTCGACGCCGGCAGCCTGCAGAAGCTCCTCGTAGGTCCTCTTGAGCACTTCCGCGCGGATCCCTACGCCATCCGGTGGATACGTTCCGTCGCGCTCTCGCAGGGCACCCAGGATCTGCCGACCGATACCGTCCGCCAGGAAATTTACTCCATCGGTAAACTGCATGAAAGCGGGTACCATACCGGCAGTGCCCATACCGCCCAGGCAGGTATGTGCCTCTACCAGGTAAACCGAGCGCCCCTGGCGCCGCGCCGCGAGGGCGGCTGCCACACCAGCCGGCCCGCCGCCGACGACGAGGACGTCCGTATGGCGCCGAACTTCCACACTTCGGTGGTAGGAAATACGAGCAGTCATCATCATTGCCTTTCCGTGCGTCCCTGGGGATCCTCACCCGAGAGCCGCTCATCGGACGCGCCACCTCGGTGCAGTAGCGCGGGACCGTCTGCGGCAGCACCCGAACCGAGCCGCTGATCAGGCGCTCCGCTACATTTCGTACAGCGTCTCGTCACGTCTGGGTGGACGCGGACGAACTCCGTGCCGGCCCTTGGCGCCCGGCAGCATGAACGGCTCCTCCTCATTCTCCAGCAGATCACCCATCTCGGCTTCTATCGCGTCCGGATCTTCCCCGGCCTCCAGGCGGCGCAGGGCTTCCTCCATGCTTTCCCCATACTCGATCCCGGTCATATGCGACAACTTGCGCATCAGCTGAGCGGCCGCCCGTGGATCCTCTTCGTCCACGTTCTCGGCTTCGGATGCCAGGGCGTTCATCGCCTGTTCCATGCGTCCTTCATCGACGGGCAGGTCATCGCCATCCTCTCCCCTGTCCACATCACCACCACTGACATAAGCGAACAGTGAGACCTTGCGCTGCAGTTTGTGGCGGCCATCCTGCGGACAGCGGGGAATCTTCTGCGTATTGACAACCCGGGACAGGAAGTTGAAAATAGTGTGGCATCGAGGGCAGTAGAACTCATATATGGGCATTTGGCCTCCTCCGCGCCTATCCGTTGTTCATCAGCCTGGTAAAATTCGCGGTTGACAACCGACTGCGCCAGCCCGGCGCGATCCGGCGCATGTTCCCGAACCTGGACCGATTTTCGAAACGGCCCGGTGCTGTCCCGGCGGTAGTGGGCTGTTAACGATCTGCTTCAGATCATCGTTCGTGGCGGAACGCTGTATTGGCCGCAGCAGCAATATAGACCGTCCGGTGACATGTCCAGCGTGTCGGACAGCATATCCCACAGGGCACGTTCTTCGGTGCACAGGTTGACCGGTGTCCCGGGTGCTATGCGCTTGATCTCCTCGATGTAGTGACGATAGATCTCCGCGCGCACGTGGCGCGGGAAAGGGCCACTGTGCTGGCCATGCATATCCGCTGCATGGCGACGCATTTCCTCAAGACACCAGGGATCCAGGTTTTCTGCTCCGAAAATCTGCTCAGCCTCTCCTGCCAGCATCATCGACACGACCCACAGTCGCACCGTATCCACCGGAGCGGCGGCGAACAGTTTTTCCAGCGCGGTGGTCGCCTCTGCGCGCCAGTTGTGGTGGGGCACGATAGGCGAAAAACCGGCCCGTACCACATAGCCGGCGTCATGACATTTGCGCATTGCCTCCAGCCGCTGGTCCAGGGTCGGAGTTCCGCGTTCGATGGTCCGGGCCTGGGTATCCGTGGCCAAGGTCCAATAACAGGGCATGTGCTCTTTGTAAGGTAGATCCAGTAGATGATCGACATTGTCGCTTTTAGTGTAGACCAGCAGATACCGATCATTCCGGGCAAAGCACTCACCGAGCAGTTCAGAGGCGCCGTATTCGGGTTCGAAACACGGATAGTCACTGGTCAAATCGTACCGATACAGCTTCTGCTGCGGTCGTTCCTGGAAGGTCCTCTCCAGACCTTGGGCGAAATCCTCCAGATCCAGCATGAAATTGACCGCGCAACCGAGTCCGCAGTAGTCGCACCGATGCACGCAGCCATTGATGGAATGCAGGCTCCATCCACCCTGACACACATACGGGCGCCGCGGGTCTGAACCGTCACAACGATCTCGCCTGCCGTGCATCGAACGGGGATCCGCGCCTGCCATAGCCCTGGCTATCATATTGGCGCGGGGATTCGTGTACTGGCGCACCGGATCCTGCCTCTGCGTTTGGTCCCAGACATAGGTGTTGAAGATGAAAACGGGGTCCTGGTCTAGTTTCTGGATACCCATACGCACACGGTTCGATTGTACAGGCAGATCATCAGACGCGCCGCTGGCTTCGACGACCTTCTCCGTGTCCGTGATGTCGACTTCCTGGACATCAGGATTACCCAGTCCCACCAGCATCCGCTCCATGCGCGCAAGGGCGCGTGGATTGTTCAGGACCCGTTTGTGCACATATATGTGCGGAGGATGTAGATCGTACATCAGCATACTCTTTCTGTGGTTTTGACGCGGTCTGCATGCTCGGGCAAAGGCAACCGCCTACCCTGGCATGCATCCTTGGGTAGCACCGGTCCCCTCTTCCAGACAATCCGTAACACCGTCCGGGTCCACCCGGTAGCCCGCGATATCGCGCCCGCGACGCAGATGAAGATGCTCCCTTTGCGCTGCCCTCGCGCCTTCACTATCGTCTTCTGCCGGTGAGGAACCCGGAGCTCGTACACTGGGACCCATACCCGCGTCCCCAGCCCAGCGTACTCCAGTTGGCGCCGTTCGGCGCAAATCTAATGCAAGGCACTGAGCCATGCCAGTACAGGAACTAGCCGTAGACAAGCTGTACCGGGCGTGTGACCCGGACCAACTGGGATTCCAGACCACTGCGGATCTGGAACCGCTTGAGGATCCGCTGGGACAGCCCCGGGCCGCCGAAGCCCTACAGTTCGGCACGCGTATCCGGCACAGCGGGTATAACATCTACGCGCTGGGTCCACCGGGTACGGAGCAGTTCCAGGTTGTCCGGGAGCACATCAAGCGCCAGGCCGTCCAGGAGGAACAACCCGGAGACTGGTGCTATGTGTACAATTTCGAGGAACCCCACAAGCCCAGAGTGCTCAACCTTACACCGGGGTGTGGAAGGAAGCTGAGCACCGCGATGAACAGGCTGGTGGAGGAGGTTCGTAACGCACTCAAAGCCGCCTTCGAAAGCGAGGCGTTTCAGAACCGGGCCCAGTCGATTCAGGAGGAGTTCCGGGAGAAACAGCAGCACGCTCTGGAGGAACTGCAAGAGGAGGCCAGAGAGCACAATCTGACTACCCACCGGACACCCCAGGGTCTGGTGTTCGCCCCGGTGCGTAATGGCGAAACCTTATCGCCCCAGGAGTTTCAGGAGCTGCCGGAGGACGAACGCAAGAAGATCGAAAGTGCCGTTGAAGAGCTCCAGAAGCTGTCCCAGCGTATGTTCCAGAGCACGCCCGCCTGGGAACGGGAAGCGCGGGACAAAATACGGGACCTGAACCGCGAGGTGACCCGGTACGCCGTCAAGCCGCTGATCGACGAGCTGCGCGGCCAGTACGGTCCTGGCGACCAGGTGGACACGTATCTGGACGCGGTCGAGACAGACATCGTCGAGAACGCACGTGAGCTTATAGCCGCAGAAGGCGAACAGAGCCAGCAACAGCAGCAACTCCAGCGCATGCTGCAGGGTCCCGGTCACGCAGACGAAAGTCAGATAGGTCAGACCGCTGGCGATGGTCTGCGACGGTACCGCATCAACCTGATCGTCGATAACGGGGATACAGACGGTGCGCCGGTGGTGCACGAAGACAACCCGACCTATCAGAACCTGCTGGGACGCGTCGAGCACATGGCCCAGATGGGTGCTTTGATCACGGATTTCAACATGATCAAAGCCGGTGCGCTGCACCGAGCCAACGGCGGTTACCTCATCCTCGATGCCCGCAAGGTCCTCCAGCAACCCTACGCCTGGGAAGGCCTGAAACGCGCCTTGCGTTCGCGCCAGATCAAGATCGAATCGCTGGCACAGATATACAGCCTGGTCAGTTCTGCCATAACTCCCACAACTCCAGACCATATTCCGCCCGTATCTTTCTCAGACCACGGTCCCGCAACTGACGCACGCGCTCGCGGGTGATGTTCATCTGCGCACCGATTTCTTCCAGTGTAAGACGCCTGCCGCCGCCAAGTCCGAAATAGGCCCGAATGATCCGCGCCTCACGCCCATCCAGAGCATCCAGCGAGTCTGTCAGCCGGCAGTTCAACTCGTCGTTCTCCACGTCATCGATGGGCTGGTTGTCCTCGGCGGCAAGAAAGTCCAGTAGTTCGTCGTCGCTTTCGGTGTATGCGGGGGTTTCCAATGAGACATCGTGGTCGTCCGCGGTTATCGCGTTGGCCACTCGTTGCGTGCTCAGGCCAGTGTCCTCGGCGATCTCGTCGATGCTCAATTCGCGCCCTCGCTTCTGACAAAGTCCAGCCGTGGCATGGCGAATGCGTTGGAGATCGTGATATCGGCTGGTCGGCAAACGTACCGCTCGGCGGGAATCCATCAAAGCAGTCAACATGAACTGGCGTACCCACCACACCGCATACGTGATAAACTTGTAACCCCGCGTTGCGTCAAAGCGGCGCACCGCTTCCAGCAGACCCAGGTTACCGGCAGCCACCAGGTCGATCAGGGGAAGGCCCCGCATCGTGTAATTTCTGGCCACGCTGACGACAAAGGCCAGGTTGGCCTTGATCATCTCTTCTTCGGCCTCGTTGTCTCCCATGCGCGCACGGTTGCACAGCGATACTTCCTCTTCGCAGCTCAATGACCCATGGCGACCCAGATCCCGCAGGTATAGATCCAGCAGGCGAGGACGACCGCTTGAGTCGGTACACGACTCGGGTATAGCGGGCATGTTTACGTCTCCTTCTCGTTCCAGTTATCCCATGGTTGCAACAGACGAAAGCTTCTATGAATAACCTGCGGCAAAAGATGCGCATTGCAGCCGGGACAGGGCATCGGGTAAACACTTGAGATAGCGGTTCCCTGGTGCTGATTCAGCGAGAATCTGGTCTGAGCGGATATAGCGGATATCCAGGATGGTTGGCGGAACACGGACACCGTTCACGGTCAACACCGGGCGCGGCCTTGGGCCAGTACCAGTATCTCCGGAATGCCTGACAGCCAGGTATGTCCGCTGCCCCGCAAGTTGACACCGCGAGAGCGACAGCCCATCCTATGGCCATAGCGTTGGGAAATCGCCCTATAGAGCCATCAAAGGAGGAACAGATCCATGCGTTTCGACAACCCGGAAGACATCATCGAGCTGACCCCCAAGTGGGAAGGCGACCGTTTCGACAACGGGCGACCACGTGTACCCGATCACATCCTTCAGCGTCTGGAAAAGGTAGCCCTGGAGGAGGCCTGGGGCGTCTGTTGGAGCAATGATTACAAATACCAGTTCCAGGACGGATGGACGGTATACCCTTCGGGCAAGAATCTGGTCGGACGCGCCGTGACCGGCGTCATGGTGCCGAGACGGCCGGATCTGCACGACTACCTGCTGGAATACGGCCACGAACAGGAAGGCCGCGTCGGGTTCTTCAACTCATGGGTGATCGAAACCCTGCAGAAAGACGATGTGATGGTCATCGACATGTTCGAAAAGATATTCCAGGGCACGTACTCCGGCGGCAACCTGACGAACGCGGTCGCCCAGCGCACCGGTCGCGGCCAGGTGCTCTGGTGCGGCATCCGCGACGTTCAACAGGTCAACGACACGCCCAATTGCGTGACTTTCTGTCGAGGCAATGACCCTACCGGCATCGGGGACGTTACATTGGTGGGCATCAATACGCCGTGTCGCATCGGTAAGGCTATCTGTATGCCTGGCGACGTGGTCCTGGGCACGATGGCGGGCGTTCTGTTCATTCCGCCGCATCTGGCGGAAGACGTGGTTGAACGGGCCGAACGCACTCAGCTACGCGAGATTTTCCAGTTCCAGCGCATCCACGAAGGGGTATACAACTCCCACCAGATGGACTCCAAGTGGAGTGAGGAGATCGAGGCTGACTTCAAGGCCTGGCGCAAAACGAGTACCCCGCCGGAATACCAGCACCTGGTATTCGAAGAGGATGCCGAGGATCAGACCACCTCGGACGAGGCCGGCACCCTCTTGTAGGCACATCCAGCCAACCGCACCGCCGGGCGGCCGGCGCTCAGTCCTGGTCCAGCAGGACACGCAGCCGCTCGGCGACTGTGGTCTCTTCCCCATCCAGCAAATGTTGCGGGTTCAGCCAGAGCGTGTTGTGCCGCTGGTCCGCCCCGATAGCAACGGCCGGCTTACCCGTTCGCATGGCCGTCAGGATTCCCCGGGCATCGTGACGCGCACGGCCCGGTTCCAGCACTACCCTTGCGCGCGGAATGCACAAAGGTCTGGCGCCATGGGTGGGATAGGCGACATCGGCGGTGACGCCGTTCAGGCCCTGCAAGAGCCCGCACATGGTTTGTGCCATGGAATCATAGCGTTGCATCTCCGCGGCATGGTCCAGGTTGACAAACCGGCGCAAGGCAAACACCAATCCGACGATCTGCTCTTTGCTGACCTTCAACGGCCTGCCGATCCCGTAGTTGGGAAAAGCCTGGGCTGCTGCGGCTTCGACCAGATTTCGGCGGCCGCAGAGTATACCGCTGTCATTGGGACCACCGATATGCTTGCCCCCGCTAAACAGCACCAAGTCCCCGCCTTCATCAAGAAACCGGTGCAGGTTTTCGAGGGGTGGCACCTCAGCCGCCGCATCAACGATCACCGGTACATCGCGAGCATGAGCCACTGCTGCGAACTGGGTCAATGGCAACGCTGGCAAAGGATCCAGAACCACATAAAACGCTGCGGCCGTGGCGTCGCTGATCGCCGCATTCACCTGTTCCGCCGTGGCGCCGTCTTCTCCTCCAACTTCCACCAGAACACCTCCTGGCGTCCGAAGCGCATCGTCAAAGCTGATTCGATGGCCCTGCTGCACGACGATTTCCCGGGGCATACCGCTGGTATCCGGAAGCTGCGCCATGCGCTTTCGGTCCGTTCCGGTCAGGCAGGCGGCGGCGGACAACAGCATGCCTCCAGCCGTTCCAGTGGTAACCAGACCGGCTTCTGCACCCGTGAGCCGGGCGATTTCATCGCCAGCCCAGGCCATGAGCTCGTGCATATCTACATAGGCGCGGGCCGCCCGGTCCATGGCCTCGACCACCTCGGGAGCCATGAGCGATCCTCCCAATACCGTCATGCTGCCTGAAGCATTGATGATCCGTGTCACCCCGAGTTCGGTGTAAATATCCATGAAACCCTCCAGTAGTTTCTGTGTTAATCTCAGAGGCCTTTGTGTTCGAGCCTCTCAGGAGCATGTACATCGGCAAGGGCACCTGCGCCACGAAATTCATGGCCTCTCAGCGTGGTTCAGAGCTTCGCTCCTGCGTGGATGCCAGGGCAATGCGTCATGCCTGCGTCCCGCTCCGGGATCTCGCTTCGCGCCCACATGCATGCCGAGGCCATCTTGCGTACACGGTTGTCTGTACCATAGGCTTAACATGGGACGTGTCGGGCTCACAAGCCCGTAACAAACCCGCGTCCATCACGGCAGAATGATTTGATCCACGTTACGAATTCCGTAGGTGGCTCCCAGCTCCGTGTAATCCGTACCGGTACGACCGTTCCAATCCCACATCACCCGACCGTCCTTCAACGTCATCTCGCACAGAAGACGCTGCGTGCCATTCAACCGTCCGCCAGCCACGTCCAGGTACCCGAATTCGCCTTCTAATACGCGCAAGACCGCAACATCCGCAACGGCGCCGGGGCTGAGATGCCCCAACTCGGTATGATCGATGATCCGTGCCGGACTGACCGTCGATTCCCGGATGACCTCCTCCAGAGGCATACCCATAGCGAGGAATTTCGACATGACCGTGGTCATATCGATCATCTCGGCATTCATGCTCAGAGCGTGCAGATCCGTGGAGATGGAGTCCGGATAGAAGCCCTGCTCTATGCTGGGCACGGCGTTGCGGAAGATGAAACTGCCGGCCCCGTGGCCAACGTCGAAGACCACCCCTCGCTCCCGTGCCTGATAGAAAAAGCCGGGAATTTTGCCTTCCTTATCGATCCAGGGAATGGGCGCCAGGTACATATGGGTGGTTATATCGCCGGCACCGAGGCGCTGGGTGATCAGCTCATGGTATGGGCGTTCCGCACGAAAGAACCCGAAATCCACCATAGTCGGCAAACCGGTCTTTCTGCCCGCGGCCAAGGCTCGATCCACCGAGATCCACTCCGGCCCGCAGTAATGTGCCGTCTTGATACCGACGACGACGTCCGCGTGCTCGCGCACGGTATCCACCGCGCGACCCAAATCCATGTCATGTACATTCTGCTCCATCTCATTGGATACCATACCCAGACCCACGATGTTAACAAAGGCGAACTTGCGTGTCTGGAAGCGATCGATCACCCGTAACCGAAAGTCCTCGAAATTACGCCATCCGGCACTTCCGGTATCCACCATGGTGGTCACACCGCTGCGGAAACTGAAACCATCCGGCAGGATACTGTGATCTCCAGCCCATGCTCTGCGATGACCGGGTGTGGCATACATATGCGTGTGGATGTCCAGCAGACCCGGAACTATGATAAGCCCGGAAACATCGATCGTCCGTTTCGACTGACTGGCCGGAATGTCCCGGTCCACCGCGGCTACCTTGCCTCCGGCTATGGCAACATCCCGTTCCTCGTTCACCCCATTGGCCGGATCGATCACCAGGCCGTTCCGCAGTAACAAATCAAAGCGCATACCTTCCTCCCTCTGACGCATTAGCCGAAAATGGCGCCTGCCCCTGGATATGGTTTATGGACCAGCCTGCCGCACCGGGTCAGACGAGCCCGGTCAAGCGTCACAATATAAAGCAAGCGGGCACGCCTGTCCCGCCGGCCCGTGGTCCAACCGGCCTATCACAGGCATGCCCGTCTTGGCATATCCCTGCCTCAGTATGCCTTCTCAGTGACGCCGCGCCACGATCACCTTGGGATCGAAGGATGTGGAATTGGGGTAGTATCTTGGTAGTGCTACCGTTTCGTCGGTAGCGCATGCGGCCAGCTGCAGCAACACAGGAGGCAACTGAGCGTCCACACTGACGCAACCGTGCGTGCGCCGATCACCGAAAATCAGCAGGCCCTGATCCCGGCCGGCCTCCAGCATTGCGTCACCCAGGGCACAGGCACCGGCCAGGCAAGCGTGGTCTCCATCCGCCCGGTACAGATCCAGCAAGCCCATGATGACACTCGCAGCATCCTGGATCTGGTAGCGGCCGCTGCTTTGGCCGGAGGAACGGTCTGCCGGAGATGCGATGGTCAGCGAATGGCCCTCCCGCCAGGCCCATCCCATGTCGCAGGCCAGGTTGCGGGCCATGTCCAGCAAATCCGGCTCCTGCGTCAGCCGATAGGCACGGGCATAGGCCAGAAAGAGCGGGCCGGAAGCAGGAACCGGCTGCAATTTACCTGGGGGGCAATACCCCACGCCCTCCTGAGCCATTTCCGGGAGCAGGATCTGGCCGTCGTGAAGCACAGGCATGAAACGCCCACCCTGGGCATCATAGGAGAAGCGCGCCAGCGCCCGTAGATCCCGTACCACCAATTCCAGGAAGGGGCGTCCCGCCTCGGGCCCGAGTTCCTCAGCCATATTCAGCCAGGCCAGACCCGCCCGGCCGTACCTCGTGTGGATCACGCCGTTGGTGATGACCGTGGTCTCGTTGACGTCGCTTCGCTCACTCAGAGGCGGCAAAAAGGACATCCTTACCCGACAGGGATCTCGATGGTTGAACTGGTATCCCGCCAGACCGGTGTGCGGGTCTCGGATGTCTTCGTACCGCTGCAGCAGACGAAGAGCCCACTCCAGTGCTGCCTGGTTGCCGGACAAGACATGGAGCATGACTGCCGCACAGATCAGATCACTGCCCGTATTGACAAAGGAGAGCATCCGGTTCTCGATGATGGGCACAGGCCCTCCCCGGAATCCACTCTGCCAGGCCGATGCCCTGTCCCAGTCTTCGTATTCACCGTGCCGGTTGAACAGCAGTGTGTGCCAATCGTGCACGTGTTTGTGCCACAAGGCCGTGATGAACCGGCAACAGGAGTCTTCGTCCACAGCATACATGAACCGGTAGAACGGATAGACACACTTCATCTCGTGGTTGCCCACCAGGGGACGATCCTGTTCCAGGCAGTATGTGGTGTGGCCGCCCCAGTACAGCAGATCGCTGGCTGGATCCCGCAAACGCTCCCAGGCGTATCCGATCCAGTCCCTGGCGGCGGTGATGTATTGTTCGCGGCCCGTCAGGCGGCTCAATCCAACGAGCGTCCGCAGATGATTCTGCTGGCAGGCAAGATTGGATAACGTGTTTTCTTCCCAACGTGTTGGCGCACCGGTCTCCGGGTTGAAACCATCCACCAGTAAAGGTCCCTGGTGGGTACCGTGCCGGAAGCGGCCATGCTCTTCGACCTGGTCTGCATGGTGGGCAACGGCCTGAACGATGCGGTGCGCCAGTGCGTCGAACTGCTGCACGATCGCCTCCTTTCCGAACAGATGAGCCGGGGGTTGCTTAGCTGGGGTTGCTTAGACGATGGTGCCCGAAGGTACGACTGCATCGCGCGGTATGACGACGATGTAGTCGCGTATGAACCAGTTCGGCCCTTCGGCCTCCGCCACGTTCTCGCGGTTGATCAGCATGACATCGTCGCCCACATGCGCATTTTTGTCGACGATGGCTGAACGGATATGACAGCGTCGACCGATACCCATGGGAGGACAGCCGCGACCGCGGTTGGCCTCGATCTGCGCGGCACTCTCGTAGAAGTTACAGCCCATGAGGATGCTGCTCTCGATGCGGGTCTCCGCCCCCACGAAGCAGCGCTGACCGATGATAGACCGGTCTATATCAGAACGATCGATGATAGAGCCTTCGCCGAGAATGCTGCTGCGGATGTGGCTTTCGTTGACCTTGGTATTGGGCAGGTGGTTGGTATAGGTATACACCGGAGCCGACTCGTCATAGAAGTTGAACTGAGGCACCGTATCCAGAAGGCCCATATTGGCGTCGTAAAACGAACGGATGGTACCGATGTCTTCCCAGTACCCACAGAACGGGTAGGCGTACACGGCTCGATTCTGTATGCTTCGGGGGATGATGTGCTCGCCGAAGTCCAGGCACTCCGGCTCTTTCACCGCCTCGGCCAGTGCACTGGTGCGGAAAACATAGATACCCATGGAGGCCAGGAACGGCTTGTCGGCGATGTTCGGAAGCCGGTCCTGCAGATAGGACAGGTCCGAGATGAGCGAATCCACCTCACTATCACTTGTCGGTTTCTCCACGAAGCGCCGGATGCGAAGATCCGCGTCTGCCTGCAGGATACCGAAGCGACGCGTCTGAGCCCGTTCCACCGGTACCACGCCCACAGTGATGTCGGCCTGGCTCTGGCAGTGCTGAGCGATCATATCACGGTAGTCCATACGGTACAGGTGATCGCCGGCAAGAATCAGCACGTGCTCAGGGTGTTCCGGCGAGTCGATGAAATTCCGCAGGTTCTGCCGGACCGCATCCGCCGTTCCCTGGTACCAGTCCATGTTGGTTGGTGTCTGTGAGGCCGCCAGTATTCTCACCGAGTGGCTGGCAACCGATCCGAAGTGATAGGTCTCCGATATGTGCCGGATCAACGATCCGGAATTGAATTGCGTGAGTATGTAAATCTCGCGCAGTTCGGAGTTGATGCAGTTACTCAGCGGGATGTCTATGAGCCGGAATTTGCCCGCTATCTGTACACTGGGCTTGGCACGTTCACGGGTCAGCGGGAAAAGACGCGTGCCACGCCCGCCTCCCAGAATGACGGTTCGCACTCCGGGCATCGGGTTCCTCCGTCTGCACAGTATCAGTGGGTAAACGAGCTATAGATGCAGCGAACCTTCTTCAGCCGCTTGCGGCTCATGTCTAAGATGATAATATACAGGCTGGGCAGGAACTCAAGGGCCGGCACATAACCAGCAGCGCCATCGATGCTGCTTTCCCCATGGTCGTGCGCCCAGGCAGCCTGGACGGACTCCGCGCACTGCCTGTGGCCATACATCGCGTCGCAGCCATTCTGGCACCCGGTGGCGGTTGCCCGCTCACTCCCGGCCGGCCTGGACGCAGCTGCCGAGATGCCTCCACTGGCCCCAGGCAGCCGTTTGCGTTATCGTTTATCAGATGATCCCGGAACCCCGCATAATCACGACTTCCCAGGCACTGCTGAACTTCGTAGCCCAAGGCCGACACAGCGAAAGCGTTGCCCTGGACACGGAGTTTGTCTGGGAACGGACCTATTATCCCCAACTAGGGTTGATCCAGGCCGCTCTCGACGACAGCTCCTGCTATCTGATAGACACTGTGGCACTGGATGATGTGACGCCCCTCGGGACTCTGCTACATTCGGCCCACCTGACCGTAATCCTGCACGACGCCCAACAGGATCTGACCATACTCCGCCGTGTCACCGGAGCATATCCAAGGAAGGTCTTCGATACGCGCTGTGCAGCTGGGCTGGCCGGCCTGAGTTCAACCACGTCGCTGGCCGAACTGGTCACTTCGGTGATTGGGGTGGACTTGCCCAAGACCGAATCCCGCACGGACTGGGTACGTCGCCCGCTCACCGCCGACCAGGTGCAGTATGCCGCGGAGGACGTCTGCTATCTGCACGCCTTGCGGGACGAACTGGTCCACCGGGTAGCCCGGCTTGGGCGCACAGCATGGCTGCAGGAAGAAATGGCGTCGCTGAACGAACCATGTTTGTACGACGAACGGAATCCGCGAGAACAGTATCTGCGCCTCAAAGGTGCAGGTGGCGCCAACGCACGGGAAATGGCCATACTGCGCGAACTGGCAGCCTGGCGTGAAGAAGAGGCACGGCGTCTTGACCGGCCTCGCGCCCGCGTCGTAGCTGACACCGTATTGCTCCACCTGGCACGCCATAAGCCGAATACGCAGCAGGCTCTGAAAGGCATACGCGGTCTGGCGCGGCGTTATCAGGAAGTGGTGCTGGAGCTGGTACACCTGGGCATGAACACCCCGGTGGCGGCGCCTGCTGGACGGCGCCGTCGTCTTGGCGCCGCCCAGCGGGAACGCATGGAAACCCAAGTCAGGAAAGCCATGGACCACGTGCGGACATCCGCGGTGAACGCAAGTATCGACCCGCCTTATGTGGCTACCCGTGCTGAAATCCGCGCTCTGGTTACCGACGGCCCGGAACCGAACCCACAGCGGCATCGGGTTCTGCGCGGCTGGCGGCGGGAGTTTGTGGGAGAGGCGCTGTTGACCATCGTGAGGGATTCGGGACGGCACTGCGCCACGGCATGGGCCAGGGGCTTCACCAGGCCATCCCCGTCAACCGCGCCAGGGCGTGACTGAACGGCTGCACTATGGTCACCTACCAAGTTGGCCATGTGTCCACGCAGCTGCATGGTTTCCGTGGACAAGGGGAGCATATTAACGCAGCTGCACGGCCTTCTGTTCCAACGCACGGATTAGAGCAGGAAAATCCACACCAGCACGTTCGCCCCATGCGCCAGCACGCTGGCGGGCGCGGGACCATACCCTCCGGTCGGGCAAAGCCGGCAGTGCGTACAGCACGGTATTCTGTTTCCCGGCCACCGGCAAATCCAGTAGACGTCCGCTGAACGCGGTGTATAGATCCCGGGTTATCTGCCGGAGTGCGGCTCGCCGGCCCCCGGTCCACAGGTTGGTCGTCAACGCGCCACCAGGCGCCAGGCATTGCCGGCACTGAGCGTAGAAGGTGGGGTGACTGTGGGCAGAAGCCATGCCGTGGCCGTTGAAAAGGTCAACCAGTATCAGATCGTACTGGCATGCTTGCGGTGCGGCCAGGAAACGCTCCGCCGGCATCACATGGATACTCAGACGCAGGTCGTTGGGTAGATAGAAAAAGCCATGGGCCAGATCGACCACCCGTTGCCTGATCTCGACCACATCAACGCGGCACCGGGCATACTGCGCCAGCATGAATCTGGCCAGTGATCCTCCCCCCAACCCGAGCATCAGGATACGCCGGGGTTCATCCACCAACAACAGGGTTCCAGCCATATAGCGTGTGTACTCGAGCACCAGCGCATTCGGATCCGCCAGGTACATGGTGCTCTGCCTGGCTATGGTGCCGAAATGCATGGAACGCGTGGTGGGTTCCTCGACGATGTCGATGGGACCGTGCTCATCCGTACACGAAAACAGCACGGTGCCTGGATACGAACAGGCTCCAGCCATGGGCGGCAGTCTCCCATATATACTGCCCGCCTTATCGGTAGCGTTGACCCGCTCCGGCGGACGGGCTGGGCTCGTGGGGCACTTAGAGACGCGGTCGTTCGAGACACAGTATCAGAATGGCCTGCTAGCCGTATTCAGCTAGTAACCTGCGAACTCGCTGTGTCCCTGACGCATTCCAGTTGCGGGTCGGCAACCCGGGTGTTGCTCCACCGGGTTGCCACATGGGCATCGATCAGGATCTGCCCAAGATGAGACGTAACGCACGGTATGGCTACCAGGCCCTTCGCTTCTGCCGGTATGGGTAGAAAAGCCAGGACGGTAAGCGCCACAGGCAATGTTTTCTGGCTGGCCAGCAAAACCACCGCCCGGCTTTCGGCCGGCTCCAGGAGCAGTATGCGAGCGGCCAGGCCGTTGATTGCAAGAAAAACCACATGCACGCCCATGCCGGCCAGGATGAGGATCAGCAGGCTGACCACGGCTATCTGCAGCAGCCGCTCGGATGATTGACTGAACTCCATCCAGGGTACGATGATCAATGCCAGGTTGCTCAGCAGACCGATTCCTGTCTGGTTGGCATTCACCCAGTCGCGCCAGAATAACCGCAGAACCTTACCCGCGGCCAACGGAATGAGGATTGAAATGCACAGCCGGAACAACAGGTCTGTGGCAGAGAGCTCCACATGGCCCAGAAACCCCAGCAGTCTCTCCAGCACAAACGGCATGGTAAAGACACCGGCAACGTTGCTCAAGACCGTAAGGAGAAGGGCAAGGGCATTGTTGCCCCGGGCCTGTCCGGTCAACGCAATACCGGAGGACAGCGTGGTGGGCATGCAGAAAAACAACGCCAGTCCCAGCTGGAATTCTTCGGCGACGGGGACGCGTGAGGCCAGAAAAGTACCGACGAATGGTGTGACTAGCAGTATGGAGAGGCTTCCCCAGAGCGTTGCCGACCAAGCCGCCAGTGCCTTACGAATCTCATCCGTACGCAGACGCAGCCCGGCGCACACAAAAATGACGGAAACGGCTATATTCTGGGTTGGAAGCCCGGCCATGTAGCGCCCGGGGGCTGGGTAGAGTATACCGGCAACCGCCACGATGACCAGACCTACCGGAAGGAACTGTCTCCGCAGAAAGCGCGCTACCCTCTGCACCAGCATTCATCCTTCTCACGATAGTCCAGCATGGTTACGGGATACCGTAAGGCACAGAAAAAAAGCAGAAAAAATATACGGTAATGTCGTAGGCGCGATGCCCCGGGAATACTCTCATCCCGGCCGCAGATGGGTTTGGGGTCGCCGGGGATTGTCACCATCCTGCGGGCATTGGTTTCCGGTAGTATCCGCTGACGGCGTTTGTACAACGAGGGCGTGCGACATCAAAATCCGTCAAGCTGGTTGAACGCCTGGCGTCCTATCTGCCTGGGTGCGTCGCAGCCTCTGCTGCATGTCGGGGCGGCGGATCAGCGGCGGGCGCGCGAGCTTTCGCGCCAGGACGGGCTACCGTTGCATTCGCTCGATGGCCGGCGCGGAGCGCCAGACAGAGAGCGGATGGTAATCCGCCAGCCCGATGGCGCGCAGCGTCCGCGCCATCGGGAAATCGTGGCGTGCCGGCGTCGATCCTCGCCTCAGATTCTGGGCAAGCCGCTGAGATCCGGCGACCGTACGACGAAGTGCGGGCTGTACAAATCCGGGCCGGGCCCTATACACTGCATCTCATGGTCAGATAGGTACACTCGCAAGCGAGACTGGGGAAGGAGCAATACCTCTCTTTCCCCAGTCTCGACTTACTGCCTTCCTCAGGCCATTCTGGGCAGCAGGTCCACACACCGATTGCTGTAGCCCCACTCGTTGTCGTACCAGCCCAGTACCTTCACGAAGTTGCCATCCACCACGTTGGTGGTTTCGCTGTCGAAGATGCAGGACGCGGGATTACCGACGATATCAATGGACACGATAGGCTCGTCGCAGTATTCCAGTATGCCCTTGAGGTCTCCGTCGGCGGCCTTCTTGAAAGCTGCATTGATCTGCTCGATGGTGGTATCCTTGGCCAGCTGCACCGTAAAGTCAGTCAGTGATCCGTCCGGTGTGGGGACCCGCACCGAAAGACCATCCAGCTTGCCATTGAGCTCAGGCATCACGATGCCCACGGCCGCCGCCGCCCCGGTTGTGGTGGGGATCATCGATACGGCCGCCGCGCGGGCACGACGCAAATCCTCATGCGGAAAGTCCAGAATGCGTTGGTCATTGGTATAGGAGTGGATCGTGTTCATCATACCCTTGACGATCCCGAAGCTCTCATGCAATACCTTGGCCATGGGTGCCAGGCAATTGGTGGTACATGATGCATTGGAGACGATCTGGTGCTCTGCCTTGAGCTTGTCATCGTTGACGCCCAGAACGACGGTAATGTCTTCGCCTTTCGCCGGAGCCGTGATGAGGACTTTCTTGGCTCCAGCGGTAAGATGCTTACCCGCACCTTTGCGATCGCGGAATATACCCGTCGATTCAACCACGATCTCTACGCCCATCTTCTGCCATGGCAACTGCTCCGGGTCCCGTTCACTGAGAATGGGAATCTCCTTACCATCAATCACCAGACTGTCGCCTTCGGCTTTTACGTCACCGTCATACCGCCCTTGGACGGAATCGTATTTGAACAGATGAGCCAGGGTCTTCGCATCCGTAAGGTCGTTGACGGCCTTGACCTCGATCTGAGGATTGGCCGCTGCGACTCGCATGACCAGACGACCGATCCGGCCAAATCCGTTGATTGCAACAGGTATGCCCATTGTACTCTCCTTCTGTGTGGGATGGCGATGTAATACAAGGGTGCTAGCGCACTTGCGCGCGTGACGAAGGCAGAAAGATGATTCGATTCCGAAACCGTCTCAATCAGGCACGCTCATGTATTGACTGGTTTCGCGTCACTGGTAATAACGAAAACCGCGTTCAAGCGATCAAACGTTAGTAGTTCCCCATCGGCGTTCGCCGACCCCAGGGCATGAAGCACAAGCAGGTAGCGTAGAGCTTCATAGTAGAACAATACGGCCGTCCGCCGCTTTGGCAAGGGAGCTCGGGCCAGCCGGTTATCCGCCCGCGCCGACAAGGCCGGCTGTATCATCCGCGTCAATCGCCGAAGCGTAGCCCTCGCGTGCCTCGAGCTTCACCCCGATCCGGCGTATCTTCGTCGTGTTCGGACCGCAGCCGGCGCTGTGGCAGTTCGGGAAGATCAAACGGCAAGGTCCATTCCATGCGGCGAACGTCTTCCTGCCCAAGACCATGGATCTCCAGAGCGATCATCGGGGTATCCGGTGTGACTATCGGAGCGGAGCGGTCCGGCTTGCGATTGGGAAACACGACCCGGTAGACGGCCTCGTCATGGAGAACATCAGTAGCTGGTCGATCGCTCCGGTAAAGGTAAGGGCCGTGGTTGCCGCTGGGCTGGTAACGGTTGCCTTCCGCATCAACAAGAAAAGTACGGGTGCCGATGTCAGATATGGATGGCGGACTGTTGGCGCTCTCGTTCTTCAGGTATACGACGAATACCAGCCGGCTGAACAGTTCCAGACCCCAACGCTCGTCATAATGGTTGCGGAGTACAGGCTGTCTGCCCTCGTAGATGCGGTCTATCACACGGCTTACGAATTCGTGTCGCCAATTTTCAAAATGCTGCTGATGCAGCGGGTTGTGCTGGTCGAAGTCTGGGTTCACATAAACAAGATACTGGAAGAACAGATTGTTGATGTCAGTACCATCAGCTATGGGATAGGTGCCGTCTATATAGCTGTGAATCAGCTGTCTTAAGCGGTACTCCAGCTGTTCCTGACTCAATCCGTGCCGAGCGGCACGGGCATAGGCACGGGCTATCTCGTAGGCAAAAGTACGCAGTTCCGCCTGTACGAAAATGCCGTCTGCTCCCTGGGCGCTGCTGTTGACCTCGCGCCAAACCGCTTCCTCCACCACATCGAACGGTCCTGGCTGGCGTGCATCCGGACCGCAAGCGGACATTGCGCAGGACAGCAGCAAGATGAGCACGGGAATCATGCGACCCATGCAGGGACTCCCGGCGATCCGGTAGACGGGGAGACGGTACGGCGGAGTGCGATGTCACTCTTCATCCGTGAGGCACGCGGTCCCAAGCAAAGGGACATGAACGCGTCACCGCCATGAATATCAACGTCGTTTCTGCCAATATGCTCCTGAGAAACATCAAGTGCCGTAAAGTGTTACAAGGCCGTTTCACGGTGCCGATGGCGCCGGCCGCGGGCCCTGTGTCAGCCTGCGACAACCAGGGCCGCAGGGCCCGGTGGGTGCTCCTTACGAACAGCGGCTGGCACGCTGGATCACAGGGTAATCCTGCAGCACTGAACCGCTACGCTTGGTAGTGCGGACAGCGTCAAAAGGGGCATGGCGACACGAACCATGG
The DNA here is from genome assembly GCA_007136405.1 of Candidatus Latescibacterota bacterium. Lineage (GTDB taxonomy): Bacteria > Latescibacterota > UBA2968 > UBA8231 > UBA8231 > SLHA01. Next base: position 15,922 of record SLHA01000116.1, on the reverse strand, counting down.
CACCCGGTTGGCGGTCTACGGATGCTACTCCCCAGATTACTCTTTCACCACCCACAGTTTGATGCTGGCCGTGACTCCTGGATGGAGCCGCAATTCGATATTGTAAACCCCCAGAGAACGGATTGGTTCCTCCAGGTGCACCGTACGGCGATCGACCTCATATCCTTTTTCGGCCAGCAGCTCGATGATGTTCTGAGCCGTGACCGAGCCGAACAGACGCTCCTCTTCTCCTACCCTCACCTGCGCCGTCAGAGAATCGTTCTCGAGTTGCCTGGCCAGCGTCTGTGCCGCACGCAACTCGCGCTCCGCCACCGCTTCATGCTGTTTCCGTCTGGACTCGAACTGCGCCACATTCGCAGGCGTGGCCACCAGCGCCTGATGCTTGGGTATGAGGTAGTTACGGGCGTATCCCGGAGTCACCTCAACCACTTCACCAGCCGAACCGAGTTGCTCATGGTCCTTCAGCAGTATGATCTTCACCGTACCTTCTCTCCGACATTGAGTGATCTTTCCGTATTTCCTACAACCCGGCGCTCACCCGGTACCTTCCTCCGAGGCAGCAGGTCGCAGCCGGCGCCAGTCGAACCAGGTATCCATCAGTCCCAAGCCAGCCAGCAATATCAACGACACGCCGGCGGTAAAAAACAACGACGCATACACAGTGAGCTCCAGCAACCTGGTGATGCCCAGCCGTTGCAGAAAATAACGCAGGACCGCGGTTCCGTGAACCGCGTACAGGACAACCATTACCAGAACGATGTTTAGACCCAGATCCCGCGGTATTCCCGAACTCGCCAGCCACATGCCCAGACCGCCGATCACGGCCCAGATGAGCTCGTCCCATGGGCGCCATAATCGGAAAGGGCGTTCAACGGGCAAGCTCAGGTTGAACCAGGGTGCCGCCCAGCTGGCTGTCCTGTAGGCCAACACAGCAGTGAACAGCAGCGTAACAAACTGCAGCGCAGGCTGAACCCGCACGATCAGCGCAACCATCTCATGCAGTCCGTGGTTTGCCGCTTCCGTTTGCATGCCCATGATTTCGAGCTGCGCGGTCAGCGACTCGCCCACCTGACTGCGGCGCTGATTATCCTGGGTGATCAGCATCCAACCCGAAAGCACCGCAGCCGGTAAAACCGCAAGCGCGACAACCTGGCCATATGTGGCGCGGCGCTCGATCTGCACTCCGGCTATAAGGCCCATCAGCGGTGCGACTCCGATGCTGGCATCAAACAACAGCGTGCTGAGTAGACACACCAAACCCGTGGCCGGCACGATCTGTCTGGACCCGTACCGCTGCGAAGCGAGCAGTACCCCGGCAGCAAGCAGTATACTTACTAGCAAGAGCATGGTAATGCCCGGCGCCGGCGCAGCAGAGGCGAACGAAGCCACCCTGCACCGGCCTCCCGTATGTTCCGGCAACCGTATCCGGCTGGTTCACTCCTCAGTATCGGACTGCCCGTCCACGGCCGTCGCCGACTTCTCAACCGGAGCCATGCTGACCGTGTCTGCCGCTTCGTCATCTTTGTCGTCCGGTTCCTCTTCACTCTCTTCGTGCCTGCCTGCCCGCCGACCGGAAGCGGCGTCATCCCGCTCCGGACGGCCACGGCTGCGGTCGCGGTCCCGATCCGGACGGCCGCGGCTGCGGTCGCGCTGCTGAGGGGGGCCGAAAACGATCTGATTCTCTGGAAGAAGCTCGGGAACCCGCAGGAATTCCCCGTCAACCAAAGTGACCAGGTGTCGCAGGACATTCTCGTCGATGCGAAGCTCTTCTTCCAACGGCTGGATGATGCCGGATTCAGCCTCAAACTGATAGAGTACATAGTAACCCTGCCGCCGGTTGCGCATGCTAGGGGTGCAGTACGCAAGCTGACGTATGCCCCAGCGATCGATGTATGCGATTTCGCCCCCGTGAGCCTTGAGGTAGTTTTCGTAGTTCTCGACCAGGCCATCGAATTGGCCCTCGCCGACCTGCGGATCGAAAATGCACACCAGTTCGTACTTTCTCATTTCCACCCACTTGTTTGCTGACATATCCCAGCAGCTTCTGTTCCGTCCGACTGCGGGGCGTTGAAGCGGTTCATGGCGGCCTCGATACCCGCCTCGGCATAATACTCGATTGCCGTAGCGCCGGTTAGAGCGACGGCATCGACATCTTCCTCCGGACCGAAAGGACTCAGGACGTACTCCATGGAATCTTCTGCGGGTTGTAGCGGTCCGATTCCCAGCCGCAGCCGCGGCACGGCATCCGACCCCAATTCCTGCAGCACCGATGCCAGCCCGTTGTGCCCCCCATCACTGCCACGCCGTCTGAAGCGCACCCGGCCGAAATCCAGGAGAAAGTCGTCCAATACGATCAAAATGTCCTGCAGACTGCAATCCAGTTTACCCTTGAGCGCCGATACACTGGTCCCGCTGCGGTTCATATAGGTCTGCGGTTTGGCCAGCCACGTGTCCCGGCCAGCCAGGTACAAGTGAGCCATATGGCTGTCCGTGGCGCGGTCGGGTAGCCACGCGGCGCCTCTGATCTGTGCCAACCTGTCCACCGCAAAGAAACCGGCATTGTGGCGTGTGGACTGGTAACGTTTGCCTGGATTGCCCAAACCAACGACGAGAAGCACGCAGCCTATCCCTCTTCCTGTTCTGCATCTGCTGCTGCTTCTTCACCTTCTGCCTCTCCTTCGGCCACTTCACCCTCTTCCTCGGCCTCCGCCTGGGCCTCCAGCTCGAGCTCCTCGTCAACGGTGAGACGCGGAGTAAGCAAGCTGACGATCGTGACCGTGGGATCCGTGACGATACGCGGATCCTGTGCCAGCAGATCCGCTACATGAACACTGTCGCCGATCTGCAACGAACGAATGTCAATCTCGACGGAGGACGGCATCTGCGAGATCACGCACTCCATATCCAGGTTGTTGGCAGCATGCTGAAGTACGCCACCTCCGATGCGCACGCCTTCCGGTACACCGACAGTATGTATGGGCACCGAAATGATGCGGGTTTCGGAAGGATCTATGCGCAGCAGGTCCACGTGCAAAACAGCACCGGTAACCTTGTGGAACTGGACTTCTCGCACGATGGCGTGTTCGGGTTCCGTGTTCTCCTCCTGATGGACTACCTTGAAAAGGATACTCGGTCCATATCGCTGAAATGTGCGCTCCAGGATCCGTCCTTCCGTCTGGAACGCAAACGGGGTCTGCTTGTGTCCGTACAGAATGCCCGGAACCTCGCCCTGCTCGCGGCGCATTTTGCGCATTGCCCCTTTACCGCGTTCCGGCCGAGGGCGCACGGTTATTTCGATTTCGTCGCGGGTGCGAAGCCGCAGTGCAACTTCTGCCATGAAATGACTCTCCTCTAACGTACGGGATAGCGGCATGTGGCGAAATGCCGACTGTGGCCAGCCACCCTGGCTAGGTGCAGCGGCGGGGGTATCGCATGCCTTGGGAATTTGGCAGCCCGGCAAGGATTCGAACCTTGATAAACGGAACCAAAATCCGTTGTCCTGCCAATTGAACGACCGGGCTGCTCTACTATCCTACCATTCTGGCTCACCACGTGCGTGCACCCCCACATCATTCCCCGCTACCTGGGAGGGCACAGCACGACACAAAAAAGACCGGTAGCCCTGCTCTTTCAGCGCATCCAGCGCATGTGCAGCGGCGTTCCGGTCGTCGAAGATGCCAAATACTGTGGACCCTGTACCCGTCATGGAGGCGACTCGTGCACCGTATGCCTGCAGCCGGGATACCAGGTGTGCGACGATGGGATAGGCGCACCCCACCACGCGAAGAAAATCGTTCTCCAGACAGGAGAACAGCTTGACATGGTCAATGCGCCCGCCGCTTTTAACCGAGTCGAGAAAGCTAACGTAGATTCCAGGCTTTGTCAAGAAGGGGCTCCATTGCCCGTATGCCCAGCGGGTACTCACCTCGACAGCCGGCGAAACCAGGATATACCAGCAGTCCGCCGCCCAATGCACCGGCTTCAGCACCTCCCCTCTACCTGTAGCGACAGCCGTTCCGCCGCGCACCAGAAACGGGACATCGGAACCTAGCTGTCCAGCCAGATCGCAGAGCTTACGCCATGAACACACATTTCCGTGGATGCGGTTCATCAAGCGCAACGTCGCTGCGGCATCGGCGCTTCCGCCGCCGAGACCTGCCCCCACAGGGATACGCTTGACCAGGTGCAGGCACAGTGGGATGACCGACTCGACGTGCTCGGCGTACAACTTCGCAGCCCGCACGACCAGATTGCCACCGCCTACCGGAAGGTTGTGATCGGAGCAGGTGAACTCAGGATGCTCAGCCGGTGTAGCCACCAACTCGTCATACAGATCGATGGTCTGCATCAGTGTGGCGATATCGTGGAATCCGTCCGGGCGCAGCCCCAATACGCCAAGGCCCAGATTGATTTTAGCGTTGGCATATTCCCGCCACTGGAGAATGGGCTCAACTCCTTGACCTGCAGCCCCGGTTACCATATGATCACCTTATGTACAGGACGTACATGGGACATTTTCCCATATTGGTTTTGATCAGCAATGGGGCCGGTCCGGTCGCGCCGTATCGCCCGGCCCGGCCCCAGCAATCCCGCCATCCGGCAAAGGTGCCGTCTTGTCCACAAGATCCTTTATAACCCACTGCACCTGTGCCGTACTGCTGTGTCTGGCGTACGGTCAGTCCCGGGCCCAGCTTCAGGCCGGCGAGGAAGACCGCTTCAACCTGGCCCGCAACTTGTTTCGTGATGCCCGTGATTATGCCACGGCCGGGGAGCTGTTTGCCGAGTTTATCCGCAACCATCCGCACAGCCGATTCCTGCCGGAAGCCCGGCTGTTTCTAGCGCGTTCGTATGGGCGTACCAACCGTTACGCAGAAGCCGTAGCAGCTTACGAGAGCTTCTACCAGAATCATCCCGAGCACCTGGAGATCGCGGCTGCCCGGAGGGAGCGAGCCTCGTGCCTTGCGGCCATGGGCCATTACCTGAAAGCGGGCCAAGCCTACGAGGATGTGCAGAGGCGGTTCAGTGCCAGCGATTTCGCCCCCGCAGTCTTACTTGAGGCAGCTCGATATTATACCCGGGCTGACAGTCTTTCGCAAGCGACCAGGGTGTACGACATCGTCATCGACCAGTATGGTCGCACGAGTGCCGCACATACCGCCCGTTACCGTCTCGCCCGGCTTCGTTTCGCCAGCGGACATGCAGAAGCGGCTCAGCAGCTCCTGAGTCAGATCGCGGTTGCCACACCGCCTGCGGAAGAAGCGCCAAGCGCGCTGCTTCTGTCCGGGCGGATACACCTTTTTTTGGGCGACCAGAATGGAGCCACTGCCAGGTTCGAACGACTACAGCAGAGGTATCCGCAATCTGCGCAAGCGGACACCGCTCGTTTGGAGCAAGCGGATTTCCTGTTGGCCCAGCGTCAGTTTACGCAGGCGAGCGATGCCTACCTGGTGGCCATGGAAAACACCAGGGAACCAGCCATCCGGGCCCGGGCGCGCCTCGGTGCAGCAGACTCCAAACGGTTGAGCCACCAGCATGAAGGGGCGGAACGCCACTATCGGATTCTGCAGGAAGAGCGGCCACCGGCGCATCCGTTCCTTCCCAAAGTGCAACTGGGTCTGGCCATCACTCTGGGCCAGACAGGACGTTTCGCCGACGCAGTGGGTCTACTGCAGGAGCTGATGCAGACGGCGCCCCAAAGCCAGGAGGCCCGTTCTGCCCTGCGCGAGCTCGGTGAGTTGTACCGCCAACGCGGTGATCATGTGCTGGCCATCAGCTGGTACCGTAGGTATCTGGAAGAGGCTGTAGATGCACCTGACCACGAACAGGTCAAGTTGATTCTGGCCAGTACTTATTCAGCAACCGGTGATTACGCGTCTGCCGCAACCACGTATCGGTCGCTTGCCGACACAGAGGGACCATGGGCCGGCGAAGCGCAATTCGGCCTGGCCCGGGCTTATGAGGCTGCAGGACATTTTCGAGCGGCTCTGCGGGAATACCTGGTGGTACTCGAGCAATATCCCAGCAGCCGCCATGCTCAAAACGTAAGAAACCGCGTGGAGTACCTGCGGGATTTCAGCGTGTATGACCCGCAGCAACTGAATCAGGCCCTGCAACAGGCGTGGCTCGATCAACTGGCTGGTGCCTCGAGGCAGGCTGTTCAATGGAACACTGCCCGTACCTTGATCGAGCATCAGGATTACGGCAACGCGGTCCGTCTTCTCGAGCACTTTATCGCGGTCAATCCATCTAATCCTGATGGCCCCGAGGCTCAGTCGCTTCTGGCCGAGAGCCTGCTGCGTCTGGCGCGGAAGAAGGAGCTGGAATCCCAACCGGATCTGGCGGATTCTCTTCGTCAACTCGCCATGCAGGAATTACGCATTCTGGCCAGCGATGATGATGGTGGCTTGCATACGCAACAGGCGCAATTGCAGCTCCTGCAGCTGGAGGCTGGCACGGCACCGGATTCGCTGGCTTTGGTCCGTCAGGTTTCCGGTCTGCGGGAATACCTGGATCAACACGGATCCAGTCGCCTGGCGGATACAGCGCTGCTGCATCTGGGAGACGCGCTACGGCAGCTTGCGCTGCTTGACGACATGTATGCCCCGGCAGCCATGGGTGTATATGAGCGTCTAGCGAATGAGTATCCAAACAGTCACAGTGTTGCAGCTGCCCTGTACGGTCTTGGCGTCACACAGGCACGCCGCGGTCATATAGAGGCTGCCGAAAGCGTCTTCAATAGACTGCTGCAGAACCACTCGGGCAGTTCAGTCTCGCCGCTGGCTCTGTTCGAGTTGGGACAGATGTACCATCTGCAATCGCGCTACACCGAGGCCAAGGCCAGGCTCGAGGAACTCCGTTGGGCCTACCCTGCCTCTGAAAACCGGCATGCGGCGCACGAACTGTTGGCAGCCATCTACGTTCGGCTTGGCGAGTACGAAAACGCTGTGGCACTGTATGAGCAGCTGATCGATGGGCTGCCTGATACTGAGAGGGCCATCCAGTTGAAACACCGGTTGGCACAGGCATACCTGTACAGCGGACAACTTCAAACGGCTCTAAGTAGCTACAATATGCTGGCCAATTATCTTGACCCCTATGCGAAACATACCCATGCCATCCTTGCAGATAGCGTGCACCTGGCCAAAGGCGAGATTCTGGAGAAACTCGACCGCGTGCAGGAAGCCATAGGACAGTATCTACGTGTCCAAATTGATCCCGAAAGTTCCTTGTCAACCGAAGCCATAGGTCGAGCCTCCGTACTGATGTTCCATCAAGAGCAGTATGCAGAAGCCTATAAACTGATCGAACCACACCTGAAAATGGTCGAAGATCCAGAAGTATACGGACATGCTGTTGTTGCCCTGTTCCGCCAAGGGCAACTGGACGCAGCCCGTGATGGAACCCGCACCTTCACGCGACGATTCGGGGACCAGCATGAATGGATTCAACGGTTCCGTCTGGAAGAAGGGCAGCAGTTGATAAAGAACCGCCGTTTCAGCCGCGCGCTGGATCTTTTCCAACAGGTTACCCGAGCCGGCGACGAGTGGGCTGATGTTGGAGCATATTATGCCTCTCTGGCTTTCTGGGAGGAGAATGCCGCCAATCCCAGCCGTGAGGCAACCGCAAGAGCTTTGGAGGCGCAGACACAATTTCTCCGGTCGTATCCTGATAGCCCGCATGCTCCCAGTGTTCATATGCGGCTTGGAGACTATCAGTATTCGTTGCGCAACTACCTTCAGGCAGCCGGCGCTTACAGGCAGGTATTTAATCGAGCTCAAGATCGAGCGTTGGCCGGAGAAGCCCTTTGGCGTCTTGTCAGTAGCTATCAGGCTGCGCATGAGTATGATGAAGCGTACCAGGCTGTGCAGCGGCTAATCACTGATTTTGCGGATCATCCTCGCCGACGTGACGGCGAATTGGAAATCGGTATCATCCTGAAAGACATGGGACGCTTTTCCCAAGCCATAGAAAAACTGGAATACGCTCTGCAATTTGCCCAGGGAGATCGTGCCTCTGAAGCCCGGTATTACATCGGTGAATCTTATCAGAATATGGGTGAATACCGCAGAGCCATTGAAGCGTATTACCGAGTCAGTTTCCATGGAGCAGAGGGCCACAGCCAGTGGATTACTTCGGCCGATTATAGAAGAGCACAATGCCATGAAGCACTCGGTGAGTACAACACAGCGATTGCTGTGTACAATCGCATAGTGCAACGAGAAGGCGGTGACAGCCCGCAAGGCAGACTGGCAAACGAACGCATTGTCGCACTCCGGAACCAATGAGAAACCCGTTCCTACAACCAGCCACATGTACGCAATATATACTCAATCCTTGAACCAACCTGCTAATTGAACCATGGGCACCCGAGAACGCATCGTCATACTAACCCAGAATCCCCAGGTTCAAGAGCTGTTCCAGGAGGCTGTCGACAATGAGCGTACTGTCATAGTACAGGCTGACCGTGTCAAAGTGCTGCGACCTGTGTTAGAGCGTACTCCGAGTATTGTCGTACTTGATTTGGAGCTGCCGAGTTCCGATCTCGAACAGGCAGCGGAGTATCTGAGCTCGTACCCGGATTTACCCGTCATGCTGTTGGCGGGTAAAAAGGAAACAGGCCGTATTGCCTTGGATATGTGGCATTCCAATGCACCTGAACGAACGATAGAGGAAGTAGTACACCTGCCTGTAGACACCGGTCTGCTCCAGCATAGCGTGACAGCAATCTGCCAGAAAGGCCGGTTTCTCCGCGGCGAAACTCTGGTAGGGCATTCCTCTGCAATACGCAGACTGCGTGAACAGGTACTGCGAGTCGCCTGTACGCCCGTCTCCACAGTCCTGCTCATTGGGGAGACCGGAGCCGGAAAAGACATCGTTGCTGAATCCTTGCATAGGTTCAGCGAACGCGCGGAGGCCCCGTTCATACCCATCAACTGCGCCGCCATTCCAGAGAATTTGCTGGAGAGCGAGTTGTTCGGCCATGAAAGAGGGGCCTTTACCGATGCAAAAAACCAGCGACGCGGGTTATTTGAGAGAGCCAACGGCGGAACCGTTTTTCTCGATGAAATCGGAGAAATGTCGCAGGCAGCACAAATACGTTTGCTCCGTGTTTTGGAAGAACGTCAGGTTACCCGTGTAGGTTCCAATGATACCATTCCTGTCGACATACGCGTGATCGCGGCCACTAACCGTTCATTGCGAGATGCGGTCAGCCAGAAAGAATTCCGGCTGGATCTGTATCATCGGCTCAAAGTGGTAACTCTCGATATCCCGCCTCTGCGTGACCGGCCTGAAGATATTCCTGTGTTAATCAAGCATTTTGTCAATCTATTTTCCAATGGTAGACAGGCCGGTTTCCAAGGGCTGACCCAAGCAGCCATGGATGTTCTACTGCGATATGATTGGCCCGGTAATGTGCGCGAGTTGCGCAACCTGGTCGAGAGTCTGACATTCCTTGGACCTCGGAGGCCGGTTGAACCGCAGGACCTGGTCCCGCTTTTGGAAAGACCGCCAGATATAGATCGGCATTTGCCCGTACCTACTGGAAGAAGCCCGGACCAATCCGAGCGTGAACTTATCTATTTTGCCCTTCTGGACTTGAAAAGGGAGTTGGCTGAAGTGCGCCGAATACTGGAGGAGCAAGCGTCACGTCCGTCCGCATCAGCCGCTCCAGTGTACCAACTTGAGGCGGCTGATGATCTCCTGACAGAGAACGAATACAGCAACTCCAGGGCTGTGGAACCTCTGCGAACATTGAAGGAACTAGAAAAAGAAGCTATTGAAGCCGCTCTGGCTCGCGTCAGTGGCAATCGGAAACAAGCTGCGGGCGTTCTTGGCATCAGCCCGCGGACCCTATATCGAAAACTCGATGAATACGGTTTGCGTTGAGGCGCAAGTATCTCGCTCGATGATGGTCAACCGGCTATTCCTTTTCCTCGCAATGGCCTCGGCTGTTTGCGCCCGCGAGGGACCTGCTCCGGATTCGTCTTCCTATCAAAATCTACTGCGCCTGAGTACTGTTTTCAGACAAGCGTACGAACAAGCACTGCCTGCCGTCGTCCTGATCAATACTTCGACCAGTTCTCGAGCAACGGGGCCAAGATTACCACATCCACTGCTACCTGAAGAAGACGCGACGGGGCTGGGTTCCGGAATCATAGTCCATGAGGATGGTTATATCCTCAGCAATCACCATGTCATCGCAGGTGCTGATTCTATTCGCGTCACGCTTGCCGACCGTCGCATGTTCAGCGCCAAGGTCATCGGTGCAGATTCACTCATCGATATCGCACTGCTGAAGATCGAAGCACAACAACTGCCTGTACTGCAACTCAGGCAGAGCGACGATCTACAGATAGGCGACTGGGTGCTGGCAATAGGGCATCCCCTGGGTATGGGCGCAACGCTGACGCACGGAATTGTCAGTGCGCTTGGACGCAGGGCCCGAATAATTGACGACGCCTACGGCGTAGAGAGTTTCATACAAACCGACGCAGTGATCAATCCCGGTAATTCAGGAGGGCCGTTACTGAATCTGTATGGTGAAGTCGTCGGCATCAACACAGCCATCAGCACACGGACTGGTTTTTTTATGGGTTACGGTTTGGCGATACCTGTGGAGCTTGCCCGGTCTGCCATGGAGGACATACGAGTTCATGGCCGCGTCTTGCGTGGATACTTGGGAATCAGCATGTCAGAGATGACGCCCGAGATCCTCCGTGTACAGGACCTGGATATGGATCGTCCCCGCGGACTTCTTTTGTCCATACTACCTGACAGTCCAGCGGAATATCACGGGCTTGAGGATGGCGACATATTGTTGAGTGTTAACGGCCAGGATGTCGACCTTCCCAATCAGGTTCAATCCATGATTTACCGCATGAAACCTGGCAATTCCGTCATCCTGACGATACTCCGCGACCGGGAGACCATGGACCTGCAGGTAGTCCTGGGAAAAAGAGAGCTCGAAACAAAACGACTGGCGTCAATTGGTACTAATAGACTTGACGCGCTAGGTCTGTCGGTCCAGGGACTCTGCCCAGCCTCGGCTGCTGAACTGGGCTTCGACCTGGCGCTGGCTTCACAGCTCGGGTTCGATCCTGGGCAAGCGCCAGTGCTCATCGTCGGTATAGAGTCTGGTTCGGAAGCAGAAAGACGGAGGTTACGCCTTGGCGACGTCATCACGGACGTTGATGAAACGCGTATTGTCTCCGAGCATGTACTTATACAAGCGCTCGCTGAACTGATGCCCAATGAGCGGGCCATCTTCTGGCTTTGGCGGCCTGATTACGGTGTAGACTTGAGAGTCATTACTATCCGAGACTGACAGTGAAAATGAAGGGATTCGGCAGAGGGCACGAGAGGAGCATATGGAAATCGAACTGAACGGATGCGATGCGCTGGTCATGGTTGGTTCGAGCGAAATCAACAAAGATATGTATTACGCCACCCGCTTCCACGCGCCCGACTCGTTTACATTTGTGCAGATGCCCGGCGAATCCGTGCTACTGGTTGGTGAACTGGAGTTGGGTAGAGCCCGCAGCGAAAGCTGCGCCGACAGGGTTTTACCATCCTCCATGTTCGAAGAACGCCTGAAAATCCGGACCGGGAATATTCCCCGCCCTGCTGAGGTTCTTCTTGCTTTCCTGCAGGAAATGGATGTACGTCGCATCGCCGTACCCACTGGATTTCCCGTAGGTTTAGCGGATTACTTACGTAATGCAAGCTTGCACATACACGTCGTTCCCGATCCGATTTTTCCGGCACGACAGCTAAAAACCGAAGTAGAAATCAACGCTATCAAGCAGGCCATGCAAGCTGCTGAACACAGCCTGGATCTAGCCATATCTACCATTAAAGATGCCAGTGTATTCGATGGCGTTCTTTACTTCGGAAAAGAACCTTTGACTTCGGAGCTACTACGCCGTCTCATTCATGTGGATCTGCTGGAGGCAGGCTTCACTGCAAACCGCACCATCGTTGCTGGTGGTGAGCAAGGTTGCGATCCACACCAAATCGGTACAGGCCCGCTGCGTGCCGGAGAGACGATCATCATCGACATTTTCCCTCAGTCGACTGAAAACGGATACCATGGTGATATTACCCGTACTGTAGTCAAAGGCAAAGCCAGCCCCGCCGTCAGACGGATCTACCAGACCGTGATGAGAGCGCAGGACGCAGCGTTGAAAAGCCTTCAGGACGGAGTTGACGGTAAGGAGATCCACTGCATGGTTCAGCAACTATTCTCTCAAGCTGGATATGAAACTAAAGAAGTCAATGGGACAATGCACGGATTCTTCCATGGCACCGGCCACGGGTTAGGGCTGGATGTTCACGAAGCGCCCAGTATCGGAACAAAAGGAGGCATCCTGTTTTCCGGCCACGTGGTGACCATCGAACCCGGCTTGTATTATCCCGGTGTAGGTGCCGTCCGCATCGAAGACACTGTTGTGGTCAGAGAGAACGGCCATGAGAACCTGACCGAAAGTCCCCGCGTGCTTGAGGTGTAATTCGAGATTTTTTACCATGGCACGCAATGCATAATGGCCTTTTCTATGCCGTAATGATTCTCGCATTTGACACTGTATTCTGTTGATTGTTATATTAGTGCCATGTCCGACCGACAGTTGGTTTCACGACCCTCATTATCTACTGTAGTATTTCCATCATGATTCAAGTTGAAATTCATGGGGTGTTTACCAACGCCCGATCCGCCTATCCTCAGGTTGTGCTCAAACAGAAAGATGGAAACGCATACCTGCCGATTGTCATAGGCCGTTTCGAGGCATCAGCCATTTCGAGGGCACAAGCCCGGCAAACCCCGGCCCGGCCGGTCTGTTATGATCTGGCGAATACCATTCTAGAGAGGGTTCAGGCGCGGATCGTCAAAGTTGAAATTACGCGCCTTCATGAAGGGACCTACTACGCTGAGATTCACCTGCGGGCACGGAACGGAACCACGTCGGTTGTTGATTCACGGCCCAGTGATGCGATCGCTTTGGCGTTACGTTCCGGTGCACCCATCTTCGCATCTCCTGTTGTCATGAAGGAAGCCGGATATATACGACCAGAGCCGTCGGGCCCGCAAGATAGCATGGAGATACCGGACACCGGGACACCCACATTACGCCAAAACCCGCCTCCCCAACCAACCCAACATGCACCGGGAAAGGGGTTCCTGCCACATGCTTTGAAGGAGTCTCCGTCCAGTGATCCGATAGAGGCGCTTCGCCGCAGATTGGAGCAAGCCGTCGCCGAAGAAGTGTATGAAGAAGCCGCACGCCTGCGAGACGAAATTATTAGACTCGAACAGAAGTCGAGGCAGTGACGCCACCAGAGGCTGGTTGCGCCAGGCAGGATGGACAAGGAGATGGAAATATGGGAGATGCGTATCTGGTCGAGATGGTCGTCCTGCGGGTCAGCCCGTATTTACGTGAAGATCGTCCACTCATGTGGCTAGCGGAGAAGAACGCCGATACTCCTCGACTGCTTCCTATAGCGATCGGCGAATTTGAGGCAGCCGCTATTCAGATGACAGTATCAGGTGAAGAGCCCGAACGCCCCGTATCTTACGACCTGCTTACTCATATGCTTGATCGTCTGAATGTGCCTGTCGAACGTATTATCATCGACAAGGTTGACAGATCCGTTTTTTACGCGCGAGTCATCATTGCAGCCGAAGGCAAGGAGCAGGCTATCGACTCCCGTCCTAGCGATGCGGTCGCGCTGGCGGTACGAACACATTCCAGAATATATGTGGACAGCGAACTGCTTGATACGGTAGGCATCGCCCCGGCTCTTGGCGACGAGGATATCGAACAGAGCATGGAGCGTTTTCACCAGTTTGAACCACAGGTAGTACCGAGACGTTCGTCCCCTGAGCAACAAGATCTGTCGACGGTTGTCCGTAATCCCAAACCGCGGAAAGAGCCGACAGAGGTTTCATCCGATGCCTTGGCCAAGCTTCACAGGTGCCTGGAGCGAGCCGTCATCTGCGAGAACTACGAAGAAGCTGCCAGACTACGTGATGAGATTGCATCCAGAGAAAAAGACCAAAGTGGTTGATACCACGGTCTTACACTGTGGAGGCCAGCCATTGGTACGACAGAAAACCAACGCTTCACCCCGCCTCTTTCAGTGCCTGCCTGTCGCTGCGCTGATCCGAGTGAGGCCCAGGTTCCGTTGTTAGTACGAGACAAGACGCAGCGGAGCTGGGCTATAGTCTCCAATGCCTGAGTACCACTCCTTAGCACCAGTCAGCGGTCTGTCTGCCTGATCATCAAAGGTCCACGCGGCAGCTTGCGTTGCCCATACCGCGCTTGGCGTCGGGCGGATATAATCATCCTCGACTCCGGGCTGTGGCCACAGAAGTATGGCCATCGCTACCACTATGGTCACTCCTACCGCCAGCGAAGGGCCCCAAACCGATGATCTCTGAAGGCCCGCATTCAGGCAACTGGCGAGGTTCAGCCGAAAATGAGGAGGTGCCGGAGCTGAACCGAGGTTTTGTATGGCGACACGAACCCCTCGAACACCTTCTAGCATCCGGTAGCAGGATTCGCATTCGACTAGGTGCTGTTCCAGCAACATTGAGTATGCTGGACTTAAGTCGCCATCTATGTATTCCGACACAGTATCTTCGAAATCTTCGCACTTCAATGCAGACGCATCTCCTTTTAGCTGATCATTGTGTTGACCTGTACTGAACCATATGAGACGAAGACGGCTGTATCGCCTCAATGGTTCCCACAATGAGTTATGATCTTCGACCACAGGCGGCTCTTAGGAACCCAGGTTTGCACCCACCCGACTTATACTAACACAATATAGATAAGAGCTAGGTCATAATGCCGGGTATACCTCGTTGGGGCTAAGGCCCGTCACCCAGTATCTAGGACGCCGTCCTTGACGCGCTCAGAGGTTGGAAACGCTCTACCACGGTCCTGTCCACTGTTTAGAACCCTTCCCGGGATTTTCCTCTCAAAACTCTATCCCATCAAACAATGTAGTTGAACCGATGGGATATGAGAGCTGTTCGGAACCAGCGTTCACCGTAAACCCTGCTGGAACACTGAGTATAACCACGTGCCCCTGAAAGCCCAGCCTTCATATTACTAGGTAATCACACCTAATCAGTTGCTCTACGTTAGGAAGGCATCAGAAAGTACACTCTCAAGGCAGTCCCAATCAGCATCATCGAAATCTTCTAGTTGTTCTATGACGACGGTCAGATGCCCAATTCGCCTGTTTTTACACAAGCAATGTATCAGCTGATCCAAGGGGGGCGTCTGTAATCCCCCCAACGGGCAGGGTAACTGACCTTGGTTCCCTGTTGACACAACCAAATTTTGCAGCTCTGCAATTAATACACTCAGGTTATGATCGTTGCCCGTTCTTAGCAGCAGTTGAACAAGCCTTTTCGCCTCTGTGGTTTCAGCTCTATCCTGACAAGCCAGAAGAAAAAGGTAAGTGAAATCTATGTCGAGAACCTCAGCCAGCTTCAGGCAGAGTTCTTCTGAGGGCACCTTTTGGCCTTTTTCGATTTGTCCTATATAGGTCGACCAAACGCCGTCGGGCCGTGATGTAGTTGATAATGCCTCAGCCAACTGGTTTTGACTCAGACCTGCCCGGTTCCTGCAGGCCCGTATGATCCGACCGAACTCCATAGCGTGTCCTTAGTCCAGGTTCACAGTGGAGTGCTTTGGTGCAACAAACCTCATTGGTCCGTAATACAGGGCCATCTATACTCTGGTAACCAGACCGGTAGAAATATAACCTTCTTCTACGGGGAGCGCGATGCCATAACGAATAAGGTTAGATTGTGCGAGGAACGAACCACAATCTGAACCGTTTGTTGGACAAGCCCGGTGATCTTTATATATAGAAAAGAACTTTTTGGCGCTGGGAGATCGGATCAGGCGAT
>SLHA01000164.1 GCA_007136405.1 Candidatus Latescibacterota bacterium | reverse complement strand
TACACGCAAGCCCGGAACAGGCGCGCCAACGGCCAAACGCGATCAGATCCCTGACCACCCTCAAATGCTGGCCGGGATGCGCCGCATCCTGCGTCTGCGCCACTATGCAGGCAGTACTGAGCGATCTCAGACTGCGCGTCAAGGATCAGGCTTCTCAGCGGCGTGGTGAGCAGCGTGCCTTGCTCCAGGACCGCGTCACCTGGTGGCCGGCGAGCCCCATTCGTAGCAAGACTCGTTGCAGGATGAGCAGGGTGCTTCCGTCCGACCCGGAAACTACGTGTGGGAACATCACCGAAATACGCAGCCGGCGTGGGCTTTGTGGTGGACGTGTTCGCTCGCCGCATTGTCGGCTGGCACATATCGCACAATCGGCGCTGCAATTCAGCTCTACATGCGCTGGAGCCAACGCTATACACCCGCCGAATCACCGACGAGTTGGCCGGTCACTGCGATCGCGGCATGGACGTCAACCTGCTGGTGTCCGTGCTGGTGTCCGTGCTGGTGTCCGTGCTGGTGTCCGTGCTGGTGTCCGCGCTGGTGTCCGTGCACAACGCAGATGCTTCGACCCCGACTGCGCCGCAAGGCGCTGTCACCGTGCGAGTCGCCGCAGTTCCGGCGGCAGGTACGGTACGCCGGCACATTCCACCTGGAGGACGTCCCGCGTGCGCTGGATCGTCAGATCGCCGTCGGTTATCGTCAGCTCCGGGCCGCCGCAATCGCCCTCCACCCGGACCGTGTCGGCCGCCGTGCTGACGGCATGGGTCGGATCCGGGTGGCGCGTCGCCGCCAGCAGCGTGCACAGCCGCATGGGTGCGTCCGTCAGCGGCAGGCGGCACATCACCTTGCGCAACGGAAAAGAGGCGTACGGGTACGCGCCGCTGTCCAGCACGCGCTTCCAGTCGGCCGATCGATCCGCCACGCCGGTCTCCACGGGCCATCCCCCGGAACTGAGCAGGTGCAGGTACACGCCCTGCTGCGCCAGCACGAATCCGCCCTCCTGCGCCGCCAGTTCGCCCAGTGCCTGCCACTCGATGTGGCCGCCGTCGGCCTCGCCGTCTCCTCCCGACAGCCGGTCGATGACCAGTACGAAGCGGCCGGCCAGCACCACGAGGGTGCGGTACCAATCCAGACCCGAATAATCGAGCAGCGCTCCGGTCGCATACAGCACATCGTTGTTGGCGCCGTGCTGCAGCAGCGCCGCGCACATCGGTTGGGTCCGGAGTATCTGCCCGCCCTGCGTCGGCACGAGTGTGTTGTGATCCTCCGGACCACGGACGCGCGACGAAAAAGATTCCGCCACGTTGGTCAGACCCGCCTGGCGCCCGTATCCGTTCGACACCAGCCAGTGGCGGCCCAGGTGATTCAACCGGACGATACCGTTGACTTCCAGATGCGCGTGCGATATGCTGGCACCGCCCACGCCTTCGAACAGCAGGTAGTGGTCATCCGGTTCCCAACCGGTACGGAAGGCGAGTTTGTCGAAGGCGTACAGGCGCGGGAAGTCCGGCGCGTAGTCCGCCATGAATTCGGGATCCAGAGGCAGCAGCTCCCAGCCGCCGGTCAGCGGCCGGACCTCGCCGCCGCCGCGCGTGCGCCGGATGCCGGGAATGGACCCATGGCCCGGTATGTACCGGGGCGAGCGCTGAAAGAGTTCACCCGTGAACCACTCCAGCACCGGATCCGGTTGCGCCTGCGCGCACGTAGCCAGAACGGCCACGGCATCGTCGCTGCTGGGCGCCATGGAGACGCTGGCATCGCCGTAGTCGACGCCCCGGAAGAAGTTGTCGCAGACGATCAGCGTACGCTCCGCCGTCCGCCGCAGAATGCCGGCGCGGAAAATGTCCAGCCCTTGTCCGGTGAAAGCGCCGTAGCTGCTGCCGTGCTCGTACGCATAGTGCTCGTAATGGTTGGCATTCTCTTTCTGCTTGAACCGGCTGAACATGCCGCCGCTGAAGATCGCGTCGGCCCGGAGTCGGAAGCTCTCCGCCAGCCCGTTCGATCCGTTCATGGCGTAGCGCATGAAGTAGTCGGCGGCGTACAGCAGCGAACGTCCGGCGAAGGTCTGGTGGTTATGCCGCGTACGGCCGTCGGCCTCCACCGGCCAGTGGCGGATGTTGTAGTCCAGCACCGACCGGCTGCATGCCAGCAGCAGATTGCCCAGGATCAGCCGGTCTTCGACGGAAAAAGCGGGCTCGCTTTCCAGCCGGGCGAAGTACAGGATCAGGTGGCCCAGCCTGAAGTCGAGGTCGGCCGGGTAGCTGGCGCCGCCGGGCGTCTTGAGGTAGTAGTCGGCCATGCGGAACAGCAGCGCGCGGAACAGCTCCAGCGCACGCGGTTCGGCCGACCGCAGGAAGTACTGGGCGCAGGTGACGGCGATGTCCAGCGGCGCCACATTGTAGTGGTTCACCTCTTTGCCGCCGCTGTCCAGTCCAATGGCCAGCAGGTCGGCCAGCGCCTCCACATCTTGCGGGGCCTCGACGGGCTGTTCTTTCAGCTGGGGCAGACGCGACGGCATGGCGCCGGTGAACTGTTCCCAGTTGGGGAAGTGAGCCCGCATCAGGGCGCCGGGTACGATGGTATGCACGTGATCGACGACCGCGGCGCCGTCGATCACCGTCACCGCGGCGAGGAGTTTGTCCAGGGCTGCGTCCAGGTGCTCGGGCGACGCGGTCAACTGCACGGCCACCGTGCCGGCCGGATCCAGGCCGGTCAGCGTGGTTACCGCCCAGCCGCCGTCGCCGGGCAGCGTCGCGTCCAGATAGAGGGTCTGGTAGCGCAGGGCCATGGCCAGCGCGCACGCGTTATCATGCGCGCCGCCGAACAGGACCACGTCGCGCGACTGGAGGATCTCCCAACCCGTCGCGTCCGCATCCAGCACCGGCAGCGTCACCCCGACCCGCGCCGCCACGCCGGCCACGAACCGGTCCGCAAGCTGGCGCAGGGGATTTCCCGGCGCGGGAGCCACGACCGCCGCCGATCGCAGCTGCACCTGGCGGCGGACGGGCAGCGGTTCGGTGATCTCCAACGCGGGGAAGGTGTAGCTGCCGTCCTCCGCGAGCACGCGCCGCAGGCCTGCGAGCCCGTCTCGTGCGAGAGCCTCGCGCTGGGCCTCGGTCAGATCCACGACCGTCGGCTGGCGCTGCGTCCAGCCGACCTCCTCCAGATGCCGGCGGAAGGCGTAACCGCGACTCCTGAGTATCTCATCCAGATTCACGTCTTGTTCTCCCTGTTCCCTGTCCAGCCGGCATGTGGCCAGCGCCACCGGCCAGGATCCGGTGACGCTCAGAGCCCGACGCCGCGTCAACGGCAACCACCGGGGTTGATGCACAGACTCGAGAAAATAAATCCGTCCCCTTTTCCGCGTCCCCTTTTCCGGCTAATCCAGCGTACCCGGCGCCAGATCCACCGGCAGTGCCGCAGGACGCTCCACGCCGCTGACGATGTCGATGTGACTCCCCTGGTCCGCGGCCTCGTGAAAGGTGTGCATCAGGTCCAGCACGTGGTAGGCCAGCGCGCCGCTGGCCCGGTGCGGGCGGCCGCCGCGCAGCGCGCAGGCCATGTCCGCTACGGCGATGCCGCGGCCCACCTCGTCGCTGTGCGTCAACGGTACCTCGGTCCAGTCGTCAGCTCCGGGCTTGCGGATGCGTACCGGGCCGCGGAAGGTGTTGGGATCCGGCACGCTCATGGAACCCTCGGTGCCGTGGATCTCGATACGCGGACAGTTGTGGGCCCAGACGTCGAAGCTGGTGACGATGGTTCCCACAGCGCCAGAAGCGAAGTCGAAGACGCCGGCGATATGGGTGGGCGTGTGGACGGGGATCTTCTCACCGGTGCGCAGTTTGGGATTGGTGATCGTGCGCTCGGTAAAGCTGGTGCTGGTGCAGCCGGTGACACGCTTGACCGGTCCCACCAACGCCACCAGAGCCGTCAGATAGTAGGGTCCCATGTCGAACATGGGGCCACCACCTTTCTGGTAATAGAAGTCGGGGTTGGGGTGCCAGCCTTCGGGTCCATGGCTCATCATGAAAGCCGTTGCGGCCACAGGTTCGCCGATCATGCCCGCGTCGATCAGCTTGCGGCAGGTCTGTATGCCGCCGCCCATGAACGTGTCCGGCGCGCAACCGGTCAGCAGCCCCTTGTTGGTCGCCAGCTCGAGCACGCGCTTGCCGTCAGCGCGCTCGACCGCGAACGGCTTTTCCACATAGACATGCTTGCCGGCCTGCAGGACCTGCGTGTTGACTTGTGCGTGGGCTTCGGGCACGGTGATGTTGAGCACGATCTCGATGTCCGTGTCGGCGAGCAGCTCGTCTACCGTGCAGGCTCGCGGCACGCCGAACTCCGCCGCCCGGGCCCGGGCCCGTTCCATGTCCAGGTCGGCCAGGGCCGCCACGTCGAGCATCTCGAACGTGGGCATCCACTTGAGATACTGCGGGCTGATGTTGCCGCAGCCGATGACTCCCACCTTCACCTTGTCACTCACCTTCCGGTCCTCCTGTGTGTGCGTTGCTGTGATGTCCCGACCTGCACCCCTATGGCCAACCAGGGACACAGCCGCTTGCAGGCAGGGGTTGTAGATTGGACTCCGGATATACGGACGGCCTCAGCGCCGCCGTTGTCCAGTCCGGTGTTGCTATGCCGCCGGTTACGCCTCCGGCCCCAGCTCCGGAAGCGGCCGTAGCTCCGGGGGAATGATCGCATCGTGCTGC
>SLHA01000049.1 GCA_007136405.1 Candidatus Latescibacterota bacterium | reverse complement strand
CTGCGTGCATCGCGCTGATGGCGTGTCCCCCCGAACCGCGAGTCGGATACTCTCATGGTGGCTTGACGGAGACGCTTCAGCCGGAATAGCTTTGAACGCAGGCCGGCCCCGCCCTGAAACCTTTTTCCAGGTACCGGCGATACCATCTACCGAGTACCGGCGCACACCTTGTCCGGGTACCGGTGAAACTGTATATCGGATACCATGGTCAGACCCATGGCGGAGATACTTATCTGGAGCCTGCTGCCGGTTGTCCTGGCTCTGTTCGTTCTGCCGATTGCTGTCAGGGTATACCTCTTTGCTGACGGCCAGCAACACCGGGTGCGAATAGATGGGAGCCTGTTCATGGGATTGTGTGGCCTGTCCATCGGCTGGCGCCGCCAGGACTGGCAACTGCAGGCTGTGTTGATGCGTTGGCTCGTTCCCTGGCCGACACTGCGCTGGCCCAGTGGACGCAAGCCAGAAGAGCCGCAACCGCAGCCGCAGCCCCGGACGTCGGCACCGTTGAGCCACAGGCGTGGCTACGTTTTCTGGCGTTCGGTGGCGGGCCGAATCCGTCTGTTCAGCCGACCGGCCCTTCGCCTCCTGCGCAGCATGCTGAAATGCATCAGTCTGCGCAAGCTGCATATCACAGGCCGCCTGGGCCTGAGTGATGCAGCCGCGACCGGTACGCTATACGGTTGGCTGCAGGCGTTGCGGGCGATCCCCTGGCGCTCTGTGCGGGTCGAAGTGCAACCCTGCTTTCATGGCGTCGGATTTCACGGCACTTTAGAGCTCGTATTGCATCTGTATGCCGGACGGTTATTATGGAACCTGGCGCAGGCCCTCGTTGCGGTCGCCTGGCGCGGGCTGCGGAACCGCTTACGACGCCGCTGAATGCACCGGATCCCACCATGGACATCCCGGGCTGTCCTGTTCAGGGACTGGTTCGGCCCTGGTGCGAGCCACCACTCTACGACGGAGCAGACCTATGACATCCACCATTGAGGCCTTGATCGAACGCGTCATGGGCGAGCTGCATCAGATCGTCCGGACCGAAACCGTGGTCGGTGATCCGGTGGTGCTGGCGGGTGATATCACACTGATTCCGGTGTCCAAGATCTCCTTCGGTTTCGGCGTAGGCGGGGGGAGCGAAGGCAAGTCCGCCAGTGGTACCGGCGGCGGTGCCCTTGTGGAGCCCATAGCCTTCGTGGTCATCGACGGCGAGGGCAAGGTGCAGATCATGACCCTCAAGGATAAAGAGATCGGCCTCGGGCAACTGGTGCAGATGATGCCCGAAGCCGTGGACAAGATCAGAAAGATGATGGGCAAGAAGCGCCGCAAGCGAAAGGACCAGGAATCAGGATCTGCCGCATCCGCCGAAACCGAAGAAGATTGAAGTACACCATGGTTACTTCGGCAGCATGGCGGCCGGTAGGGCCATAAGGCACATGCGACCATTTCTGCCGCAGCCGTTCCACCGAAAGACCCGGTCCTGACCACCACGTCAGCCATCAGCACACCGGCAACCTCACCGCCCAACGGAGGCGCTCGGTACCCCAGCGCCCGTCTCCGGCGGCGGTCTGCAGCCTGTCGCCGCACCGCGTTTTCCGGTCTACCGGCGCGGCGAGCGGTGCTGTTGGTATAATTGCCCGCAGGCCGCGGCAATACCGCGCCCGTGGCTGTCGCGCACGGTTGTCTGCACCGGGGAAACCGCCGCTACGGCAGCCCTGAAACGCTGGATCCAATGGGCTGCGGGGCGGCGGTACGGCGTGTCGTAGCCCGATTCGTTATAGGGGATGAGGTTGAGCTTGCAGGGAACCCGCCGACTCAACGTCCCCAGCCTTCCGGCATCCTCCAGGCTGTCGTTCACTCCAGCCATCAGTACGTATTCAAAGGTCACCCGGCGACCGACCACGTCGAAATAATCCTGTGCCGCGCCCAGCAGGTCCGCGATGCTGTATTGGTGGGCGATGGGCATCAACTGCCGCCGCAACTCATCCGTTGTCGCGTTGAGCGAGATGGCCAGGCCGACGTTGAGACGCGCGCGCGCCAGATGGTGAATGCCGGGAACATGGCCGGCGGTGGACACCGTGATCCTGCGCCCCCCGATACCGGGCCCGGGCACCAGACGCATCACCTGAATGGAGCGCAGAACAGCTTCCAGGTTGAGGAGGGGTTCCCCCATACCCATCAGCACCACGTTGGTCACCCGCTCGCGGCGCTGCCGCAGCACGACTCCGATCTCCAGCAGCTGGCCGATGATCTCTCCAGCCGTCAACTGCCGCCGGAAACCCATCCTGGCGGTAGCGCAGAACGTGCATCCCAGGCCGCATCCAACCTGCGAAGACAGGCAGGCGGTGCGGCGCGCTCCGTCGTAGATCAGCACGGATTCCACGCGTTCACCGTCGGGCAGCCTGAACAGAAACTTGGCAGCCTCACCGCCCTGATCCTCACGGCAGGCCTCCAGCGCGGGCCGACCGATGCAGGCGCGACCCGCCAGCTCCCGCCGGAACGAATTGGACAGATCGGTCATGCTGCCGATATCCCTGGCGGCACGCGCGTACAGCCATGACTGCAGCTGCCGCGCCCGGTATGGAGCCTCGCCCATAACTGCCACCAGAGCCTCCAGTTCCGGCGGCAGCAACCCCAGCAGATCGAGATGCGGAGCCGGGTGCGCCCGGGGCGCGTTCAGCGGCACCAGTTCATCCATGTCGAACCTGCGATCGGCAGACGCATCCCATACCTCCTTGACGTTTGACCCCACTGTTGTCTAAATTAGCGGTCACCCCGGTTTCATCAACACGGTCTCCCCGGACACGTCTCCCCCGGACACGTTTTCCTGCATGATGAAAGCAACCACACCTCCACCACCACGCCACGCTGTCTGGCTGGTGATGACCGTGATCTGCGTCGCTGGCGTCATGCTCCTGCGGCTGGCTACCCTGGCCCTGCTGCCGGAGCGCCCTGTCGAAGACGACGGCGCCAGGGGCACACACACCCCGGCGCCGTCGGCCGAAGTCGCTAAGGATTCCACCCCGTCCGGTCTTCCTGGCTCGATGGCGGATGGCTCTGAAGCGGACTATATGGGCCCCAGACAGGACGCCATGTTCACCGTGCTGCGGGATACGCTCAAACGGAATGACTCCATCTATCAGTCCCTGGGGCGACAGCAGGTCTGCAGGGCCCAGATCGCCAGTCTCAACGGGGCCCTGAACGAAGTGTTCGACACGCGCCGTCATGTCAGACCCGGGGACTGGTACGAACTGATCCTGGACAACGGTGGCGCCGTACAGCGGTTCCACTATGTACCTGGACGCACTCCGGAACAACCCATCCTGGTAGAACGCCGGCAGGAGCGGTTGCAGGCAAGACGGTTGGATCTGCCCCTCACCCGTGTCGTCCACGGTGCCGAAGTGCGTATCCAGGACAATCTGTCGGCGGCCATCGCCCGGATCGGTGAAGGGGACGCGCTCACGGATCTCCTGGCGGACGGGATCTTCGGCGCCGTGATCGATTTCCGCCGCGATCCCCGCCAGGGCGACATCATCCAGCTGCTGTACGAAAAGCTGTACCGGGACGATCAGTTCGTGCGCTACGGGCATGTGCTCATGGCCCGGTACCAGGGCCAGGTGGTGTCCCAGACCGGCATCCGCTTCACCGACACCGCCGGCAACTGCGGATATTACGACGCAGACGGCCAGTCGCTGAAGCGCCAGTTCCTGCTGTATCCCCTCCCTTTCCGCGGCATCACGTCCCGGTTCAACCATCAGCGTCACCATCCCATCCTCAACCGGGTGGTACCCCACCTGGGCACCGACTATGCCGCCAGCACCGGCACCCCGGTCTGGGCCACGGGGCGGGGCCAGGTCATCCACGCGGGATGGCGAGGCGCGCTGGGGAAAGCCGTCTTCATCAGGCACCCCAATGGCTACGAAACCCGGTACGGGCATCTCAGTCGTATCCTGGTCACCAAAGGCCAGCAGGTACAACAGAAGCAGGAGATCGGCCGGGTCGGCGCCACCGGGCGCGCCACCGGTCCGCACCTGCATTTCGAGATCATCAAAGACGGCCGTCACCTGAATCCGGAAACCATCAACCGGGGCAAGCGCGGTGAGCCTTTACCGCCCGAGTTGCTGACGGCCTTCCACACCCGGCGCGATGAACTCCGGCGGCGACTGGAGGCCGAGACCACCACTCCGGCCACTCTCGCCACCGCGGCCGACACCGAGTCCCTTCAACCGCAGCCATAACGGCCCATCCCGCGCCGAACCGCGATAGTGAGAACCGGCAGCAGGCACGGCCGCAGCCGGCCATCCGCGTTTGACCAACGAGCCGCCTCTTGACACCGGCACGGCATTACGGTTCACTACACAGGGTACGCGCCATCCACCCTGGTGTCCCGAATACAGGATTCCATCCCCAAGGTCATGAACAGCGAGTTTCTGGAGCAGATCGAACAGCTGGCGGAGTCGGTGGGCCGGTACCGCAAGGAAGCGTATCTTTTCATCTATGACGCTCTCCAGTACACGGTGGACAAGCTGGGCAAGACCACTCTGCCCAGGGAACAGCGGCATATCACGGGGCGAGACCTGTTACAGGGCATCAGTGAATTCGGCCTGGACCAGTTCGGTCCGTTGACTCGGGACGTCTTCGCCCATTGGGGCATCAACGCCACCCAGGATTTCGGCCAGATCGTCTTCAGTCTCGTCGACGCCAAACTGATGAGCAAGACGGAGGAAGACCGTCTGGACGATTTCACGGATGTTTTCGATCTGGACACGGAATTCGACTGGCCACGGCGCAAAGCCGAGTTTCGGCGTAGCGGTGACGGATAAGGCACTTCCATGCGTATAGCGTATTTCGACTGTTTCGCCGGCATCAGCGGCGACATGATTCTGGGAGCGCTGCTGGATGCCGGCCTGCACGTGGAACAGTTGCAGGCTGAACTGGACAAGCTGGCGGTACGCGGTCTGCAGATTCAACGCGAACCGGCCACGCGGCATGCCATCGCCGCCACGATGGCTCGTGTACTCGTGCACGGGCAGTCCGTGGAGCCCGGCGATGAGAACCATATCCAGCCACCGTCCGGGGCGGAGCACCACCATGACAGCCACCACCATGAGGGCCAGCACCACGAGGACCATCACCATGACAGCCACCCGCATGACAGCCACCACCACCCCGGGGACATCGTCCGCCTGATCGAAGCCAGCACGCTGGCACCGGCCGTGCGCGCCCGGTCGGTGCGCATATTCGAGCGTCTGACCGCGGCCGAGGCCCGGGTACACGGCACGGATCCGCAACAGGTTCAGCTGCATGAGGTGGGCGCCCTCGATGCGGTCGCCGATGTGGTCGGAGCCGTGGCCGGCCTCCACCTGTTGGGCGTGGAAGCCGTGTATTCGTCTCCTTTGCGCCTGGGAACCGGCTTCGTGACCTGCGCGCATGGACGCTACCCGGTACCCGTGCCGGGGGTGCTGGCTTTGTGCGATGACGTCCCATGCCAGCAGACGGATATTCCCGGGGAACTGGTCACGCCCACAGGAGCGGCCATCATCACCACGCTGGCCCGCGGTTTTGGCTGCCCGCCACCTTTTCGCCAGCACAAGGTGGGTTACGGAGCCGGCCGGCGGGATCCGGATACCGTAGCCAATCTGCTGCGGCTGCGGATCGGAGACACGTCTTTGGAGCTGGACCATGACGCGCTGGTTCTCATCGAAACCAACATCGACGACATGAACCCCGAGGTCTTCGGTTACCTGACCGACCAGCTCATGCGCCGCGGTGCCCGGGATGTATTCATCACGCCGGTATACATGAAAAAGGGGCGTCCCGGCAGCCTGTTGAGCCTGCTGGCCGAGGAAGCGGATCTGGACCGGATGGTCCAGACCGTGATGTCCGAGACCACCAGCATCGGGGTCCGCTTCCATCGGGTGGAACGACGCAAGCTGAAACGCGAAAGCGTGACGGTGCAGACCTCATACGGAGAGGTGCGCATCAAAGTCAGCTCCGGTGGAGGAACCTACCGGAGCAGTCCCGAGTATGAAGACTGTGCTCGTCTGGCCGAACGGCACGGGATCCCCATTCTCACCGTATACGATGCGGCTCGCGCCGCGCTTAGCAGGGAGTAGCTGTCATGCTCACAGCCGGCTTCAGGCATCGCCTGCTGGGTGGCATCTTGTCGCTGACCCTGGCCGCCCCCTTGACCCTCCGCGCCCAGGAGCACACAGCGCTGGAGCTCCTCCTGCGGTGCGGCACCCTGGAATCGTTCGACAGTATACAGCACCTGCCAGCTACCGACAGGACCCCGGCGCGGCTGGTGCTGGGTGACGCCAATGGCTATGTCCGCGTATATGAGCAACGTCACGACGCATGGGACGAAGCCTGGCGCAGCCGCCACATGGAGGGTGGCATCGTCAGCATCGTGATTGCAGACGTCTTCGAGGACGGTCTGGACGAGATCGTGGTCTTCACGGATCAAGGACGCATCTACTATCTGGATTCAGCCGTCTACAATACGCTGTGGAGCAATACACCCGGGGAGTACTCGCGCATCACCGCCGGCACTGTGGCCACCTTCAGGGACGACCCGAAACCCAAGCTCGTTTTCGTGGCCGATGGCAGGCTCACCATCATCGACAGCCAGGATCGCTTTGTCGAATGGCGCAGCGATCAGACCACCCTGAGCACCACCCAGATTCTGATCGCCGATGTCGACGGCGACGGCCAGGATGACATCGTGCTCAACGACGGCTACGTCTTCGGTAGTCGTTTCGGTGCGCTGAAATGGCATTATGCCAGCGGCTTCGGGGAACGCATGATGGTCATGGATCTGGAAGGCGATGGTATCCTGAATCTGGTGTGCGAATACCGTGGCCGCTTCGTACGCATATATGATGTGAACCTTCGACGGGAAAAATAGCACCAACAAGCTATTGACGGGCATCCCGGGTATGGTTATCCATATGCGGGACATCAGTCTGCACAGCCAACAAGGAGGGTGGGACCATGGCGCGACCTGTGACGCTTTTTACCGGCCAATGGGCAGATCTGGACATCCAGGTGCTCTGCCAGAAGGCTGCGGAGTTCGGCTACGACGGCCTTGAACTCGCCTGCTGGGGCAACCATTTCGAAGTTGACAAGGCTGACGCGGCATACTGCAGAGAAACACGCAATATGCTACAGCAGAACAACCTGGAGATCTACTCCATCTCCAATCACCTGGTCGGGCAGGCGGTGTGCGACCGGATCGACGAACGCCACCAGGCCATACTGCCGGAGCGCATCTGGGGTGACGGCGACCCGGAAGGAGTGCGACAGCGTGCCGCGGCGGAGATGATCGCCACCGCCAGGGCAGCCAAGCAGCTCAATGTCGGTGTGGTCAATGGATTTACCGGTTCTGCCATATGGCACCTTCTATACGCTTTCCCGCCCACACCGGCATCCATGATCGATGCCGGTTTCGACGATTTCGCCCGGCGCTGGAAACCCATCCTGGACGAGTTCCAGAAACTCGGGGTGAAATTCGCACTGGAGGTGCACCCCACGGAGATCGCCTTTGACATCGCCTCGGCCGAGCGGGCTCTGGAGGCCCTGGACCGCCATCCGGCCTTCGGCTTCAATTACGACCCCAGTCATTTGGGCTACCAGGGTGTCGATTACGTCGAGTTCATCTACCGCTTCAGCGAGCGCATCTTCCACGTGCACATGAAGGATGCGGGCTGGTCGGCGGCCCCCACCGAGGCAGGTGTGTTCGGCGGCCATCTGGAGTTCGGCGACCGCCGCCGATACTGGGACTTCCGCTCGCTGGGACGCGGCAACATCGACTTCGAGGAGATCATCCGGGCATTGAACCGGATCCAGTACGAGGGCCCGCTTTCCATCGAATGGGAAGACAGCGGCATGGATCGGGAACACGGAGCCGCTGAAGCGTGTGCCTTCGTCAAGGAGGTGGATTTCAAACCCTCGGCCATCGCCTTCGACGCCGCCTTCGAGGATTGAACCCGGCCCATCGGCCATACTGGGGCCTCCGGCAACGCGACCGGAGGCCCCCGGCCGTTCCGGAGATGGACACCATGCCGCCATGCTCTGCGTTTTTTGTCCTGCTGTTGACTACAGGGCGCCTGGACAGCAAGCATCTGAGCAGGGCGTCTTGCTGCATCCCGGCCCAGGCGGATCAGCCGAATCCGGGCCATGTCCTCGCCGCTGACCTTCCCCTGCAGCGCCTCTGGTTCGAGGCCCGAATGGAGGACATCGCACCGTGACTACTTCCGACTTGCTGACCCGACGGCTGTCGCACTGGATCGGATTCCTGGCCATGATGCTGGTCTGGAGCTGCGGTGAAGCCGATCGCAACACGCTGATTTTTGCCCGTGGAGCAGACTCCGTAGGACTGGACCCGGCGCTGGAAAACGACGGCGAGTCGTTCAAGGTGTGTGACAATATCTACGAGACACTGGTCACCTATGCGCCTGGCAGCACGGATCTGCAACCGCTGCTGGCACGCTCGTGGCAGACATCACCGGACGGTCGCACCTGGACATTCCGCCTGCGTACCGATGTCGAATTCCACGACGGTACCGCTTTCGACGCGCACGCCATGCTGTTTTCGCTGGAACGGCAGTTCAATCCGGATCACCCCTTTCATCGGGTGGAGGGGGCCTACAAGTACTGGAAGGACATGGGACTGGACGAGATCGTAGCCGCCATGGAAGCTACGGATGACTCTACCCTTGTCATCCGCCTGCATACGCCCAGCGCCCCGTTTCTGTCCACTATGGCGATGAATTTCGCGGCTGCGGTCAGCCCTGCCGCGGTGGCGCGTTACGGCGACGAATTCTTCCGCAACCCGGTGGGAACAGGGCCTTTCCGCTTCGTCGAATGGCGGCGCGACGAACGCCTGGTGCTGGAGGCCAATCCATCCTATTGGGGCACACCGCCGGCCCTGGACCGGCTCATCTTCAAACCGGTCCAGGAGAGCGCGGTGAGATTCCTGGAACTCCGTCAGGGCACGGTCCATGGTCTCGACTACGTAAGCCCGGAGTTTGCTGATGATATCCGCGCCGATCCCAATCTGCAACTGTTGACCCAGGCGGGCCTGAATGTGGGGTACCTGGCCATGAACATGGACAAGCCTCCCTTCGATGACGTCCGCGTGCGCCGGGCCATCAACCATGCCATCGACAAGCAGGCCCTGGTGGACCACCTGTACCGGGGACTGGCTGTCCCGGCCACGACCCCCATTCCGCCGACTATGTGGGGGCACGATGATTCCATCATGCCGTATGCATATGACCCAGCGCGGGCGCGCGCGCTGCTGCGCGAAGCCGGTTTTCCCGATGGGTTCGGCACGGAGCTGTGGGCCATGCCCATTCCGCGGCCGTACATGCCGCAGCCCGACAGGGTCGCCCAGGCGATCCAGGCCAATCTGGCCGCCGTCGGAATCCAGGCCGATATCGTGCAGTGGGAATGGGGTACGTATCTGGACAAGATCTTCAACGGCGAACACACCATGGCGCTGCTGGGCTGGACCAGCGACAGCGGGGATCCGGACAATATCCTGTATGTGCTGCTCAGCAAGCAGGCCGCTACCAAGCCGGCGCAGAATATCGCCTTCTACCGCAACGCCGAATTACAGGACCTGCTCGTCGAAGCGCGTCGTTCCGTGAACCACGAACACCGGGTCCGGCTGTATCACGCGGCGCAGCAAATCGTGCACCGTGACGCCCCCTGGGTTCCGCTTGTGCATACAACCCAGACGATAGCCTTTCGGCGCCAGGTGCAGGAGTACACGCTGCATCCCACCGGCATCATGCGTTTCCACCCGGTCTACATCTCCCGGTAACCTGTGCGCTGGTACATCCTCAAGCGTCTGATCCTGGTATTGCCCACGCTGGCCGGCATATCCTTGCTGGTATTTCTCACCATTCACCTGGTTCCAGGAGATCCGGCCCAGGTGATGCTCGGGGAACGCGCCAGCGCCGAGTCCGTCGCCGCGCTGCGGGCGCATATGGGTCTGGACCAGCCCCTGCATGTTCAATTTTACCGCTTCTTCAAGGGCCTGTTCCGAGGCGATCTGGGACGGTCGCTGCGCACTCACGAGCCGGTGACCAGAGAACTGCTGCGGCGCTTCCCAGCCACGTGCGAGTTGGCGTTGTTCAGCCTGTTGCTGGCCTGCTCCGGGGGAATCCTGGCCGGTGTGTTCGCTGCCGTCCGTCGCGGTCGCATGATCGACTATGTCAGCATGGTTCTGGCTACCGCCGGCATTTCCATGCCCATATTCTGGCTGGGATTATTGCTGATGCTCCTGCTGGGCGTGCTGGTGCCGGTGTTTCCGCTGTCCGGTCGCCTCAGCATGCACGTAGACCTGGAACCGGTGACGCATTTCTATACCGTAGACGCCGTGCTCGCCCGGGATCCGCAAGCGTTTGTCGACGTACTCCGTCACCTGTTCCTGCCTGCCTTGACCCTGTGCACCGTGCCCATGGCCGTGATCGCCCGCATGACCCGGGCAAGCCTGCTCGAGGTTCTCAAGGAAGACTACATCAGGACGGCCTGGGCCAAAGGTCTGCCGGAACGTGTCGTCGTGGTACGGCACGCCCTGAAAAACGCCTTCATCCCCACGCTGACCGTGATTGCCCTGGAGTTCGGTTACCTGCTGGGAGGAGCGGTGTTGACGGAGACGATCTTCGCCTGGCCGGGCCTTGGACGCTGGCTGTTTCTGGCCGTGCAAGCTCGAGATTTCCGGGCCGTACAGGGTGGCGTCCTGGTGCTGGCGACGCTGTTCACCCTGGCCAATCTGCTGGCGGATGTGCTGTACTCCTGGCTGGATCCGCGGATCCGGTATTGAGGCTGAACCGGGATCCCAGAGCAGGATCCGCGCCGATGGCCCGGTGCGGGTGCGTCCGGAGGGCCGGAAACCCTCAACTCCTTCTCGCGCTCGCTCCCTGACGCGCTCCGAGGAGCGAGACGCCCTGCCACGGTCCGGTCCACGGATGCCTTATAACCGCGCCGGCGCACAAAGGCCGGCCCCGGCAAGCGGGAAACCGGCCTCGTTGTTCTTGACGGGCAGGGGTCATTTGTGAGAGCGGAGCCTGTCCGGGCGGCAGGCTCAAACGACACCCCACACGCTCACACCGCCGTCCAGGCTCCTTCTTTTCCGGAGCTTTCCACAGCAGCTGCGACGAAACGCATGCCTGCCACGCCTTCATCCACGCCGGGATGTGCGAACGGTGAAGGCACGTTTTCGTTTCGACGCTTCCTTATGCTCCATTCCAGACTCTGGTGCAGGTTGGCGAGAGCCGGAAAGAAGTCCTCATGGTGTCCGGCCGGTACGCGCAGATAGGCGGCAATGGAATCCGGAAAGAAACTCGCACCAGCGCCGATCCAGTACGTCTCATCACAGACGCCGCGCCGGACGAGAAGGCTCTCGGCCCGCTCCTGGTACCATTCCAGTGACCCCTTGGTGCCAAAGACCCGGATGCCGCTGTCGTTCTTGTACCCGATGGCGATCTGCGTAGCTGTGATGATCGCTGTGGCTCCGTCATCCATTTCCCCGATGACATTGAAGTCATCGTCCAGGACGCGCCCCTCCACGAAGGTGTTGAGACGCGCGGATACCCGTCGTATGGACAACCCTGTGACCCAGGTTGCCGCGACAAAGGCGTGGGTGCCGATGTCCCCGCCGCAATTCGATATACCGGTTCTGGCCGGATCCGTGCGCCATCCCGCCTGCTGATTGCCCTCGCCTTCAAGCGCGGTGGCCAGCCAGCCCTGGTTGTACCAGGCCTCCACCTTGCGGATCTGTCCCAGATCGCCCTGGGCGACCATCGCCTTGGCCAGCATCATCATGGGATGGCCGGTATACGTATGGGCCAGGATGAACGGCACGTCACCCGCTTTGGCTACCGCGGCCAAGTCCTCAGCCTCTGCCACGGTCATGGTCATGGGTTTTTCGCACAAGACGGGGATGCCTGCCTGCAGAAACGCCTTGGCCGGCGCATAGTGGGCGTAGTTGGGTGTGACCACGGTGACGTAATCCAACTGCAGTTTCCCACTCTGGCAGTCTGCCAGCATGGCCTCGTAATCCGGGTATCCCGTAATACCCCATTCTTCGGCAGCGGCCATGGCTGCCTGCGGTTCACTGCGCAAGGCACCAGCGACCAGTTGCCGGCTGGCATCCAGCGACAGTGCACGGTGATGTACCATGCCGAAGAAGCTGCCGGGACCACCACCGCCGATCATGCCAACTCTCAATTTCCCCATGGTAAACCTCCTCCTTGCTGTAGAATAGACCGGTTGCGCCTGGCAGCTGGTTGATGCAGCAGCCAAAGCGGACGACAAGGCCTGGCGTTTTCCGGACCATATGGATACGTACCGATCACGTGCCTGTCAACCAGGATGCACGGCCCGTGGCGAATCCACGACGTGCGGGTACCTGGATCCGTAGCCGTAACCGGAAAGCTCAGGACTCCAGCGCGGGCCGGACCGGTGTAATCTACAGCCGCGTTGAGTCAATCCAGGCGCCTGATGCTCCCTCGAGGCACGGCCGCCTCGAATGCCACGCGCTCCAAACCCGTATCGATACGATAACGCCGGTAGTCAAGCCGTATCATATTGTCGCCCTGCTCCAGTTCCACTACGGCAGGCAGCAACAGGGTGGATACGCGCTGGTACTCGCTCAGGTGGCGCACAAGTTCCTCGTATGCTCCCGGAACCCTGATTTCCTCCCGCACCACCAGTCCCCGGTGCAGATCCACCCATATCCGGCGCTGTTCCCCCATAACGGACACCAGTGGCACGATAGCCCGGTCTCCCCGTGGATAGACCGTGGGTTGCAGGGGGTCTACATCACCCTTCTCCACCAACCCCAGAAGGGCATAGCGCAGGTCATATGCACCCAGATCCACGCCGGTGAGGAATTCCAGCAGAAAGCCGTCAGTCGCTCCCTGCCAGATGCCGCCGGTCGCCGGGCCGTGGACATAGAGCGAATCCCCCACCATGACGGCCGTCAGGACGTGACTGAACAGCGGACCGCGCACCTCCAGTTTCATGAGGTCCGGGTTCTTCACCTGCAGCACCGCAAGTGCCCGTTGCCGTTCGCGTCCCACCCGGATCGTGAGCTCCGCCTCGGCGGTCAGATCCTGCAGCCGGTTGAAGCGTTCCAGCGGTACAGCCAGCAGCGCCTGATACCCGTCTCCCGGACTCCAGTCTCGACGACGGGGCGGGGGGGCGCAGGAAATGGCCGTAACCAGCGACACCAGGATTGCCGCCCGCCCCACCCTGCAGCACCACGCTCTGCACCGGCGGCGCAACGGCCACGGTTGATGAACTGGGACTGCCGCAGTGTTCATGGTGCCGGCTGCTCCAGTTCCTCCAGCTTGCGGCGCACAGAAGAGTCGTCCGGGGTCAGCTCCAGGACCGCCTCCCAATGCTCCCGCGCTTCATCGTAATGGCCCAGAGCCCGGGCGACATCTCCGGC
Source organism: Candidatus Latescibacterota bacterium (assembly GCA_007136405.1). Lineage (GTDB taxonomy): Bacteria > Latescibacterota > UBA2968 > UBA8231 > UBA8231 > SLHA01. The sequence goes on along the minus strand of SLHA01000049.1, from coordinate 3,233 downwards.
GTGATCGATGATCACAGCCTGTTCCTCCGGACTGTACCGGTTATCCAGACGATCCAGTGCCTGTTGCAGATAGGCGGCAGCCTGACCATACTCTCCCAGCCGGTAATACGCCCACCCCAGACTGTCCAGGAACGCCCCGTTGTCCGGTTCCAGCGCCACAGCTCGCTGCAGCAGTTCCACTGCTTCGTCCAGATGGATGCCGGCATCCGCGAACATATACCCAAGGTAATTGAGCGCATAGGCATCATCAGGATCGAGGCTCAGCAGCCTTCGAAACACCTCCGTAGCCCGTTCGAAATACTTCGATTCACCCGTACTGCTGGCGGCCCGTTCCAGGCAGGCTCCCAGGTAGAACAGCGCATGAGTGGTCGTGTGATCCAACTCGACCGCACGCTCGTGCCGGGCAATAGCCTCTTCCCAGCGCTCTTCCTGCTGCAGCGCCAGTCCCCAGTGCATATGGGCATCGGCGCGGCGGGGGTCCAACGCCAGTGCGGCCTCGTATTGCTGTATAGCCTCTGCCACGCGTTCGTACCGGGCCAGGATCCTTCCCTTGCGCACATGCAGGCGTGCCGCCCCGGGCACGTGCTCCAGCGCCTGCTCATACACCTCCATAGCCGACATCCACTCGTCCTGCTGCTCCAAGGCCAGAGCCCAGTACAGGTACAGCTCCGCCTGGTCCGTATCCTGCTTGATGCCGCGCTGGTACACGGCGATGGCATCGTCGAACCGCTCTTCGTGTTCGAGTAGCGTACCCCAGAACAGGTAGAGCGTCGTGCTGTCCGGCATGGCGGCAAGGGCTCGACCAAGAACGGCCTCCGCCTGTTCATAATCCTCCACATACATATAGTGACGGGCCAGATCCAGCCATTTTTCCACGCTTTCGGGACGCATGGTGACGATGCTCTCGAAAACTACGGTAGCCTCCTCGTATTTACCCGCGTCCGCCAGAGCTACACCAAGCCGGTAGAGAAACTCCGGAGCCTCCTGGTATATGAACATCGGCAGGTCATGCCGGGAGGTGATGAGCCGGGCAAGATAGTGAGGCAGAACGATGCTGTCCGGTACTTTGGCCAAGGCTCTCTGATACAGGCCCAGAGCCTCGTTTCGTTGCCCTCTTCTCAACTTGAGTTCCGCCAGTCCCAGCCAGGCATCCTCCACGGACGGGAATTCATCGATAATGTCCCGGTAATACTCTTCCGCTCGGTCAAAGTGCCCGGTCTGGACCAGCACACCGGCCAGGTCCGCCCGGATCTGCGGCGAGGGATTGCCATACCTGACGAGTCGGTCGAAAACGGCTTTGACCCGATCCGGTTGTCCAATCTCGATGTACAGATAAGCCAGCCGCCGGTAGGCACGCCAGTCCGCCGGTTGGTAGCACAGCAACTCCTCCAGTTCCATGGCTGCACCGGCCCGGTCCCCACTGTTTTCCAGCATCCCAACCAGCTGGCGGCGCAGAGGTACCCGTCCAGGATCCAGCTCCAGGCCCCGGCGAGCAAAAAGGATGGACATCCTGACATCGCCGGTCTCAAGGTAGTTGGCGGCAAGCCGCTCGTAGAGAGTTGGCGATGTGGGATCGAGATCGGCGGCATTGCGCAGGGCCACGATGGCCCCCAGGTGGTTGCCCTGGGACTCGTACGTCTTGGCCTGGATGAAATACTGCAGGGCTTGTTGGCGTGCTTCCGGAGAAACCGGTGGATCATCGCGAGTGAGCCACGGGCCGGGGGTGCAACCAGCCAGCGTCAGCACCAGGCAGACCCACATCAGCATCAGCATGTGCATCAAGGACGTCTCCATATCACCCCGATGCCGGCACACGCCAGGGCAGCGGTTCTCTTTACAGCGACACATGCCGTGGATCCAGCGCATCGCGCAGTCCGTCACCGAAAAGGTTGAGCCCCAGTACGACCACGAATATGGCCAGCCCGGGAAAGGTCATGACCCAGGGAGCCCGGAACAGCAGATCGCGACTGCCTGACAGCATGGCGCCCCACTCGGGCATCGGCGGTTGCGCCCCGAGTCCCAGGAAACTGAGCCCCGCCGCATCCAGTATCGCCGTTCCCAGGCTCAACGTGGATTGCACGATAAGCGGTGCGGCGCAATTGGGCAGAACCCCGACGAGGATGATCCGCAGGTCTCCGGCGCCAAGAGCCCGTTGGGCCTCGATGTAGGCCATTTCACGGATTGACAGCACACGGGCGCGAACCAACCGGGCGAACTGCGGCAGTAATACTATACTGACGGCCAGCATGACATTATCGATCCCCGGCCCGGTCACCGCGACGATGACGATGGCCAGCAGGATGCTGGGGAAAGCCAGCAGAATGTCCATGCAGCGCATGATCAGGGTATCGACGATGCCGCCCCGGTAACCTGAAAGCAGTCCGAGCGCCGAACCCCCTGTCAGGGCGAAAAAAATGGATACGAGTCCTACGCGCAGCGATATGCGGGCTCCGAAGATGATCCGGCTGAGGACATCACGTCCCATCTCATCCGTGCCCAGGGGATGGTCCAGGGACGGAGGCTCGAGCCGGCGCGACAGGTTCTGCTGGAACGGATCATGGGGTGCCAGCAGGGGTGCCAATACTGCCGTCAACACCAGGAGCAGCAGTATACCGGCACCTGCCAGGGCCAGCCGGTGCCTGAGGAACACCGCCACCACGCCGGATATTCGGCCAGGAGCCCGGCCGGGGCTTCCCAGGGTCCATTCGTCTTCCGGGCTTGTCCGGTTCAAGGCAGCTCCCCGACAGGTACAGCGCGCGCAGCAGGCGATGGGCTCAGGAATCCAGGCGCCGGCTTGGGACACCCGTGCGGACCGGCCCTGAGTCTGCTCCGGCCGACCAACCCGCTCATTGCCGGGTACCGCCCGTAACACCCGGCAACGAAACGAAACTCGTGCCTGCATCGCCAACCGGCCATACCTGCCGGTGCTGGTGCCGGAGCTTCATTGGCCTGGTCTTGAGACATCGCTGGCTGATGTTCTGCCGTAGAATATAGCGGCAACCAGCAGTGCCGGCCACGATACCGGGCCCGTCCGCCCCGGCTCATCCATCCACCGGTTCCAACGCCACCATACCCAGCGGCGGCAAGACGAGTTCCATGGAAAATGGATAGGAATGCCACGGGTGTCTGGATGCTGGCACAGATCCGCCGTTGCCCACGTCACCCCCCCCGTACCATGCCGAGTCGGTATTGAGCACCTCCCGGTATTGTCCTCCACGCGGAACGCCGATACG
>SLHA01000028.1 GCA_007136405.1 Candidatus Latescibacterota bacterium | reverse complement strand
GGCGCTGGAAAACGGCGCCAGCATCGCCGGTCTGCTGTTGACGACGGAGGCGCTGGTCGCCGAGATCCCGGAAAAGAAACCACCGGCTCCCGCCGGCGGCCCTCCCGGCGGCGACATGTACGGTGGCGGAATGGGAATGTAAACCCTCCGATACCTTGAGGCAGAATAATACTGTAAGCTCAGACGGGCTCTCCGCATCAGCGCGGCGAGCCCGTCTGGCGTCTGTACCAACCCCGTATGGCGATGGCAGTATACGCTACGCTACGTCGATAGGGTCTACCCACAGGCCTTGCTGTCGCTACCGCCAAGCGCAGAATGAACGAGTTGCGGTTCCACGATCAGGCGTGCACCCTCTTCCAGGACCAACTGAGGTGCTGTCAAGGATCCCTGGAAACAGCCGCTAGCCGTAATACGAACCGGTCCGGTGGACGACAGCGACCCGACAAGGTGGCCACGAATAACCGCCCCGTCCACGTGCACCCAACCGCACCGAACCTCCCCCTCCGGTTCCACGATCAGCTTCCCGCGAGTCTTCAAACGGGCTCCGTGCAAAGACCCCAGCACCTGGATGCCGTGTTGCAGTTCCATGCTGCCCTGGATAACTGTACCGGGACCGATGATGGTGTCGTTACTTTCACCGAAGAGCATGACCTTCACAACCACAGCCTGTACGATTCCGGATTCATCGGCCGGCCGTTCATGCGTATGGCAAAGAAAAGGGAGGCTGACGGCGCTTTGCCGGTTGCGCCGGAGAGAGCCAGAGGTTGACCCTTCTCCACATATTGGCCGGCTTCGACCACCAGGCGCCTGGTGAAACCATATACACTGACCAGACCGCCCCCATGGTCCACCCAGACCGTGTTGCCCAGACGTTCGTCGTATGCTGCCCGCGAGACTTGACCTGCACCGGCCGCGCGCACCAGACTGTTGGCCGGTGTCGCGATGATCGTCCCGCCCCTTTGCTCCGTGAACGGCTTCAGCACGACTCCATTCACGGGCCACAGGCCGGGAAATGTGCGCAAGTGTCCCCAGCGCAGTCGCTCGCTGGGCTTGATCACCGAAGTGTAGCGTGTGTGCGAGCCCATCTGTCGCGGTACGTGTTCCACACGAACGGACTCGCTCAAAACGGTCCTGAGCTGTTGGTTGCTGCGCTGCAACTGCACCAGCATGCGTTCTAGTTCGTCTATCCGTTTGACTTCTTCGTGCAGGAGGGCTTTTTCGCGTTCCAGACGAGTCGCTTGCCGGTCGCTGATCTGGTACAGCACGAAGTAACGGAATCCCATGACGAGCAAGACGGCCACTGCGACAGCCGCAACCACAGCCGCGATGATGAGCAAGCGGGGCACCTTGTATTCGTAGGTGGCGCCGCCGGCTTCCGGTATGACCAGAACCGTAACGCGATCATGAGCCAGCATGCATGTCCGTCCTTCCCCGGGCAACGACAGCATCATCGGCCGCGTCTTGTTCCCATCGGTCCAATTCGTTATGAACGACCGCGATGCACTGCGAAGCGTACAGCATGCGCGGGCCCACACTGAGCGGTCTGGCTCCGAGACGCTCCAGAAAACGATCTGTTTTACGTGGCATGGCGAGATGGTCGGTAAACACGAAGCAGGAGCAGGGAACCAGCGTAGTCCGGCGAATGTCCTCCCCATCCGGGCGCAGGTAGTACAGTTGTCCCTGCATGGCGCGTTCTTTAACCAATTGCTCAAAACTGCGTTTGGCTATCCAAACACCGGGCTGGGATTCATCCTCCTGATCCAGCGTGAGGCCTTTCCCCTTTTCCAGCGCCCGGCGCATGACTGTCCATATCGAGCCTTCATCCAGGCCATCAAGCGTGCCCAGCCGGTCGCCATCCCAGGTTATTGTTTTGGGGGGCGAGGCAGGGCCCTCCATGACGACGTGAAACCGGGTATCCTGCCGTACGCTTGCGGCATAGAAGAGGCTGTTGACGACGCAGTGTGCGATGATCTCCAGGTGTCTGTGCGGCGGTTGCTTGTCCAGTCTGAAGCCGGGCGTGGTGGGAGCCTTGCGCGCTCGAAGCACGAACTCCCTCATTCCGCCGCCTGTTTGCACTGCGCAAGCTGATTGCGGAAAAATGCGACCTCGCGCCTGATGGCTGGTAGCAACTGATCCGCGGTCACCTGAAATTCGCAATGGATGGATACCGGCCCCGTAAACCGCAGGCGCACGAGTTCGGTCATCACGGCACTCCAGTTCACCATGCCCTGTCCGGCCTCGACAACGGTGCGCTGCACCATTCCGTGCCCATGTTGATCGATCCGTTGCAGCAGCATGTCCTTTACCGCGACCATGGCGAGGTACGGCTGCACCACCGCGGCGGCGACGGCGAACTCCTCTCCTTCCACCAGCAGATGCCCTGCATCGATGAAGGCGCCCAGGTATCTGGGATCGAAGCCGTTGAGCAGATGCATGAGCATGCCGGCATTGAGTCCCATGCACCGGTTGGAGTGGGTGTGGTAACATATGCGGATGCCAAATTCGCGTCCCAGCTGCTCCCATCCGGCCATGGCCTGACGTACCCGGTCCACTTCGGTCCAGTAATCCTGTTTCTCCGGGTCGAACTTGAAATATCCCAGCTTCAGGCGCCGGACATCGGCCTGGTCCATGGCTCCAAGCAGATCCCGTACACCCGGTTGATCCGGTAGCAGCAGGTCCGTGTTGGCTGTGATCATGGGAATGGTGAGTCCGTGGTTGGCGAACATCCGTGCGGTCTCCGGCAACGCTGTAGCCACGTTGTCGGGATTTACCGGATGACCGGGCCGGACGGCCAGGTCGTACCCATCCATACCGTACTCCTCAGCCAGTTGAACCAGCTCCTGCGGGGTCTTGTCCTGCAGGGTCTTCGAGAATACCACAAGCTGCATGACATGCTCCTTTTCATGCATGTGAAGGAGACTACCGCTCGGTGTGTCTAAAGATAAGGAAATTGGTCAATGTAAGGGAACTGCCGTTGGTTGGCATGTCGGTCATATCGAACAGCCGGTCGAGGTGCAGGTCCGGTACAGGGGCTTGTTGACAGCTCCCGATGCTGCGGTTATGATGAATGGCCGCTACAGGTCCGCAGGGCACCCGCGAGGCAGAATAGGGTCCTCGACGAGTATCATCCGCATCTCTGTATGTCGAGTCCAGCTTGCTTCCGCTCATCGGGCAGTATCGCACTGCCGGACTGTGGTATGAAGACAACCTTTTTTTACCCGCCGGAATCCGGGCTCTGTGGGGGAGCATGGTGAGACGTTCTTCCGTGCCGGAGTCCCGTGGGTCTGGATCATCTGTAATCACATAAACTCATAAGACATGAAGACCGAACTCGTTCAGCTTACGGAATCCGACTTTCAGGATGCCATGGATTTTCTCAACATGGTTTTCGGTGCTCACCGGCCGCACGATTTCGAGACCCTGCTACCGGCAATCTACCGGCCCGTGGACGAGGCCATGAGATGCCTGCATGCCCTGCGTGAGGGCGGCCGTATCAGGGCCATCGTCGGCCTGTATCCCATGTCCTGGCAGGTCGGTGACAACGCCATCCAGGTAGCCGGTATCGGCGGTGTGTCGACGCATCCCAAGTTTCGTCGTGCCGGATATATGCGGCGGCTGATGAACCGCTGCCTGCAGTCGATGCAAGATACAGGCTGTCAGCTCTCGTATCTCGGTGGTCAGCGGCAGCGCTACGGGTATTACGGGTACGAGCGCTGCGGTCACGTTCTGCGCTATACGTTCACCCGCGCTAATCTGCGTCATGCTTGCGGCGATGCGGACACCGGCATACGGTTCGTGCCGCTGATCGATCCGGATCAAGTGAATCGGGCCCGTGCTCTGCACGATGCCCAGCCGGCTCATTGCTGGCGCCAGCCCGGCTTGTTCCTGGATCATCTGCACAACTGGCATGCCAGCCCGAATGCGGCTATCGACGGTGCGGGTGACATGGTCGGCTACGTCGTAGTCGACGCATCTGGGGAGCATCTCACGGAAGTGGTTGCCGGGAGCGATGACACCGCCCAGCGCCTGATCCAGGCCTGGGTCGCGCATCACGCAACCGCCACCGTGAGTCTTTCCACGCTGCAGCCGCAACGTCTACACGCTCTGGGCCAGTGGTGCGACAGCGTAAGCGTGCTGCCCGCGGGTAACTGGCAGGTTTTTGATTGGCCAGCAGTGGCGGGGGCGCTGTTATCGGCTCGGTGCCGCACAGCCAACCTGTTGGATGGTCGCGTGGTGATAGGTATCGAAGGTATGGGCTGCCTGCGCCTGCAGGTGGATGGCTGCGGGGCGCAGGTAACCAGGACGAACGCCACACCGGACATCCAGTGCGATCATCTCACAGCCATGCGCCTGTTGTTTGGGCCGGTCGCCCCTTCGCAGGTGACGAACCTGCCCGGGGCTGCCCGGCTCCTGGACCAGTGGTGTCCGCTGCCGTTGTCCTGGTCGCGCCAGGACGGAGTGTGACGAGTGTGAGGAGTTTGAGAGCTCCCCGTGACCTCCCGGGACACGCATGGGGTAAGCGTGTAGCGGTTCCCGATCACTTCTCCTGCGGGCCGGGTTCGTGGTCCGAGCTGGTTTCCGGCGGGTCGGGTAAGCGGCCTTCGACATCTTCGTGATAGGCTCTGAGAAGCTCGCCCACACTCCAGGCCTGAGCGATGCAGCCGCGCGGCACATACGGATAGTCTGCATCGAAAATCTCGGAAACGGTTCCCAGGCCGGCCTCCGCCAGATGGTCTGTAAATCCGTCGATGATGTCACGCCCCCGGGCCCGTCCCTCGGCTCCGTGCACGCGGACCAAAGCCGTGATGAAGGGACCCATGAGCCACCCCCAGACCGTGCCCTGATGGTACGCTCCGTCACGATCGTAACGGCCGCCCGTATACCGGGGATGGTAGGCTGGATCCTCAGGTGACAGGCTGCGCAGGCCGTACGGAGTGAACAGGTGCCGGTCTACCGTATCAAGCACCTGGCGTGCCTGATCGCCGCGCAGCAGGGCGAAGGGCAGACTCAAAGCGAAGATCTGGTTGGGGCGGATGGAGGCATCGATCCGCTCCCCGTCCACTACATCGAACAGGCATCCGACTTCCGGGTTCCAGAATTGTTTGACGAAACTGGTACGCACCTGATCCGCCCGCTGGGCGAACTGCTGTCCCAGTTCCGGATCACGAAAGCGCCGGGCGAGGTGTTCCATTATGCGCAAGACGTTGTACCACAATGCGTTGATTTCTACCGCGCGCCCCTGCCGTGGGGTGACGACCCAGTCGTCCACCTTAGCGTCCATCCAAGTCAACTGGCTTCGCTCATCGCCGCTGCGCAACAGGCCGTCAACCGGGTCCACCTTGATGCTGTAGCGCGTTCCATGCCGGTGCCAGGCGATGATCTCCTGCAGAGCGTTCCATAGGCTGCCTTCCACGAAACCGTAATCGCCGGTATACAGCAGGTACTTGTATAGCGCGACATAGAACCACAACGTGGCATCAACGGTGTTGTACTCCGCTTGTCCGCCACTATCGCCGAAGCGGTTCGGGAGCATGCCCTCATCGATGCAGGCAGCATAGGCTTGGAAGATGCTCCGGGCCTCCTGGAAACGGTCGCGGATCAGGCAGATGCCAGGCAGGGAGATCATGGTATCCCGACCCCAGTCAGTGAACCAATGATAGCCCGCGACGATGGTATGCAGGCCATCACGGCGGCGGACGAGAAACTGGTCCGCTGCCACGGCCAGCCTGCTTATGAGGGGGCTTCCTGTAACGCTTTTCTCCAGCGCAGCGCGACGTTCGCGCTCCTGGCGCAGGAGGCTCTCCGGGTCACGTCCCCGCGGATCTTCCGTTGAGACGAGTACACCGAGAGACGATCCGGGATCTATCGAGCAGTGTATGGCGCCCGGGGTGAAAAGGTCTTCGGTACATTCCAGACCACGTTCTTCCTCGCGGGGGTAATGGTAGTTGTAATACCAGTCAGGTCCGGGCGAATATCTCGCACCAGGAGTCAGCAGATGCACCACCGGTTGCCCGAAATAGGGCTGGTAATGCATGATGTCGTCCTCTATCCGAGCCACCTGCCGTACGGCCTGGTTGGCGCGTACCAGATGGTGGTAGTCTCGTCCGGCGAAAAACGGGCGCAATTCCATCTTCACCGTATGCGGCGCGCGTACGAGCTCGTACAGCACGACCACAGTGTGCTCGCCGTGGAGCATGGCAATGGTCTTGCGCAGGGTAATGGAGGAGGTCGCATAGGTGAAGGTGGGAAAGACATTCAGTGCAAAGCCGGTCAGCAGGCGGTGTCCCTCCGGATGGACAGCTCCGGCAAAAATATTACACCCCAACTCGGTACGCGTATGCGGGAGCACGAGCGTTTCCTCCAGCTTGGACAGGAGGACAAAGCGTCCCACTGGGGGCTCTGTTGCGACTACCAGCATTCCGTGGTAACGGCGAGTGTGGGCGCAACAAATGGTGGAGCTGGCCCATCCTCCCAGTCCATTGGTTTCCAGCCATTCTCGCCCACAGGCCCGGGCAAAGTCTCGAGTGACAGCGGCGTCAAATGAGATGGGATAAGCCATGGGGCAGGAGTCCGTGGAAGAAGGAAACCGGAGCAACATGCGGGTGTCTTTAAGGAAACTATGCATGGACGCGCGTATGACAAAGGCCGGCGTGGATAGGAACCCTCGCCGGCCTCTTGCCGTTTGAGCCCGACCCACCGTGGTCAGGCCTGAATTTCGGTCAGGTGCAGCGCAGGATCCGGCTGCACCCGATGCTTTACCAGCTCACTTGTTGGCTACCAGCTGTTCCACCACGGTCGGGTCGGCCAGGGTGGAGGTGTCACCGATGCTGTCGAGCTCATTGGTGGCGATCTTGCGCAGGATGCGCCGCATGATTTTCCCCGACCGGGTCTTGGGCAGTGCCGGCGCCCAGTGTATCACGTCTGGGGTGGCGATAGGGCCGATGACGGATCGCACGTGGGTCCGGAGTTCGGCCTTGAGTTCATCCGTGTATTCCTCACCACTGTTGAGCGTCACATACGCATAGATACCCTGTCCCTTGATGTCATGCGGGAAGCCCACGACCGCAGCCTCCGCTACCTTGGGGTGCAATACCAGGGCGCTTTCGACCTCGGCGGTGCCCATGCGGTGCCCGGATACGTTGATGACGTCATCCACGCGGCCCGTGATCCAGTAGTAGCCGTCTTCGTCACGGCGACAACCGTCGCCCGAGAAATAGTAGCCTTTGTACTGCTGGAAGTAGGTGCTCTGGAAACGTTCATGGTCTCCGTACACGGTGCGCATCTGGCCGGGCCAGGGGGCCTCCATGGCCAGGACACCGGCGACATCGTTGCCTTCCAGCCGGGTTCCTTTCTCCGGATCCAGGACGACAGGCTTGACACCAAAGAACGGAAGCGTGGCAGAACCGGGTTTGGTGGGTACGGCTCCCGGCAGCGGCGTGATGAGGATGCCGCCGGTCTCTGTCTGCCACCAGGTGTCGACGATGGGGCACTTGCCCTTGCCGATTTCCTCGTGGTACCAGCGCCAGGCTTCCGGATTGATGGGCTCGCCTACGGTGCCCAGGAGTTTGAGCGAGGAGAGGTCACAGCCACGCGGCCATTCCGTGCCCTCTTTGGCGATGGCGCGGATGGCAGTGGGTGCGGTGTAGAACTGGTTGACCTTGTACTTGTCCACAACCTTCCAGAAGCGGTCCGGCTTGGGATAGGTGGGTACCCCTTCGAACATGATGGTGGTGGCGCCGTTGGCCAGCGGTCCGTAAACGATGTACGAGTGGCCGGTGATCCAGCCGATATCAGCCGTGCACCAGTAGATGTCGCCGTCATGGTAGTCGAAGATGTACTTGTGGGTTACGGCGGTAAACACCATGTACCCACCGACGTTGTGCTGCACGCCCTTCGGCTGGCCGGTGGAGCCCGAGGTATAGAGTATGAAGAGCGGATCCTCTGCATCCATCTCCTCGCAGGGGCAATCCGCGCTGGCGCCGTTCATGGCATCATGCCACCAGATGTCACGGCCTTCCTTCATGTGGGCGTCGATCCCCTTGCCGTCTTCCACCCGCTTGACCACGATGCAGGTTGCCACGGACCGACCCATCTGTTGGGCGGCGTTATCCATGGCCTTGTCCGCATTGGGCTTCATGGGAACCGGCTTGGGGCCGCGGAAGGTGCCGTTGGCCGTGATCAGCGTGGTGCAGGTGGCGTCGGCGATACGGTCCGCCAGGGCTTCCGCGGAAAAACCGCCGAATACGATGGAATGGATGGCGCCGATGCGGGCACAGGCCATCATCGCAATGGCCAGCTCCGGGATCATGGGCAGGTAAATAGATACCCGATCACCTTTTTTGACACCGCGCGACTTGAGCACATTGGCAAACTTGCAGACCTGCTCGTGCAGTTCCTTGAAGGTAAACCGGGCGTCTTCCGTGGGTTCGTTGCCTTCCCAGATGATGGCGGTCTGATCACCCCGGGTGTCCAGATGACGGTCCAGACAGTTATACACGATGTTGGTCTTGCCGCCCTCGAACCACTTGATGGAGACAGGACCCTTGTCCATGTCATAGTTGAAATCGCAGACCTTGTCCCACTTCTTGAACCAGTGGAACTCCTCGGCCTTCTCTCCCCAGAAAGCAGATGGGTCCTGGATGGACCGCTGATATTCCTTCTGGTATTCTTCCATGCTCTTGATGTGCGCTTTGCTCTGAAAATCGGCATTGGGGGGGAATACTTCTGACATCGGTGAATGCTCCTCAGTGGAAAGGTTGGGTTGCGGGGCTGTTCAGCCTGTGGACTCTGGTGCCGAGCCGGCCACGGCCACGGGCCGCCCCATGGTTGTGCTGGACGGTTACCGGATGCTGCAGCATGTGCCCCGACATCCTACCTCTTCTGCCCCCTGTTCCCAGGTTCCGGTCCATACCAGGACATCGTGATAGATGCTGCTTGATAGATGCTGCTTGGTGGATGCTGCGTGACAGAAACCGGTCTGCTATCCGGGATGACGCCGGAACGTTGTCCGGAGAACAATTAATATAAGGACACTCCCATCAGCGATCAAACAGGTACGAAGCGGCCGGGTACGGCCGGCAGTCCGCCAAGACCATACCCGGCCGATGGGTGCTCGGCATAGACCCCGCAGCGCAGTCCGGAGACACGGAAGGCAATGAGTGAGCGCTGCTTTTGCCACCGGACGGAAGACTCCGCCGGGCTCAGTCCAGCTGGGCGAGCGGATCTCCCTTGAGCAGGGGTAGTGCTTCAGGTTGAACCAGCGTGCCTCCGTCAGCGGCGGACTCCATGGCGGCAAAGGTGTACTCCAGCGCCGCCAACGCATCTCGACCCGATGCCCGTAACTCTTCGCGGGGGACTCCGTTGGTGACGTCCTCCAGGAAGGCGTGAATGCGGCGAGGAAAGGTTGCCCCGAAGTCGGAGTATCCGGATTCCGTCACGACCGGTTCCGGTGATGCTCCGAGCTGCAGTTTCTCCGGCGCCGCGGCCGTGCCGGGCGACGGCCAGAAAGTGACCTTCTCGATGCAGTTCTCGATACAGAAGGTGCCGCGGGTACCGCCGACCTCGATGCTCCACCAGCCGCCGAGTCCGAACGTGGCATCTCCCCGCTGGCTGAGCAGGTATCCCACCGCGCCGTTCTGAAAGCGCACATGTATGCTGTTGAGCGAGAGCATCAGGTCGCCGGCCTTACGCCGCGAGGCAGGTCGGTCCAGAAAGGCCTGCACGTGGGTGACATCACCGCAGAAGTGGCGCATGACGCTGAAAGGATGGGTCAGAAAGGCCTTTACATGAAAATAGGGAAAACCCCTGATCCGCGATGAGGTCTGCGGACTGTAGGTCTCTTCGCCGCCCGGGAAGCCCATCTTGTGAATGCAGAACATCAGCTCCCCGATATCGCCGTCGTCCATATACCGGCGCGCCCGCTCTGCCGGTGGGGTGAAGTAATGATTGAGGTTGCATCCCAGGTACACGTCCATCTCGGCCGCGGTGGACACCATGTCCCGAGCTTCGTCGATGTCATTGGACAGCGGTTTCTCCACCAGCACGTGTTTGCCGGCCTCCATGGCCTCGATGGCCGGCTCGTAGTGCCAGCTGCCGTTCTCGTTGCCGCCGGTGGTGATGTCGACGACATCCAGTTCCTCGGCTTCCAGCATTTCGCTTAGATGGTGATAAGCCTTGACGCCGAATCGCTCTGCTGCCTGATCCGCCCGGTCCTTGACGACGTCGCATACGGCGACCAGATTCGCCAACTCATCCTTGCTGTGACACTCGGCATGCTGGTTGCCGATCCCGCGCATGCCGACGATGCCGACCTTGAGAGCCATGTCGTTCTCCTTCCGTGATGATAGGGGCCAACGTCCTCGCGACGGGACGGTTAGATTTCCACAACACGCACACATACCGGCTTGGCGGCGTGGATCTGGTGGCCGGTGGGGTCCAGCGCGCCAGTGTCGAGGTCTCGCCGGTACACCACGACGTTGTCGGAATTCTGGTTGGCAGACAGCAGGAAACGGTCCTGCGGGTCCAGTCCGAAGTTGCGCGGAAACTCACCGCCGCTGGTCGGGGTGTCTTTGAGTTCGAGTCGCCCCGATGCCGGGTCCACCGCGAATATGGCTATGCTGTCGTGGCCGCGATTGGAGGCATACAGGAACCGGCCGTCGGCCGACAGATGGATATCCGCTCCATAGCTGGTGCCGGTGAAAGCGGCCGGCAACGTCGACACGGTCTGGAGTGGGTTCAGCTGGCCGCTGGCCGCATCAAAGCGGTACGCCAGGACCGTGTTGCCCATCTCCGTGACCACATAGGCATGCCGTCCGTCCGGATGGAAGGCCATATGACGCGGTCCCGATCCCGGCGGGGTTTCCACCCAACTCGGTTTGTGCGCTACTAGCTTGAGCGCTGCGTGATCCACCCGGTAGCACATGATCTTGTCCAGGCCCAGGTCCGGAGCAAAGGCGAAGGTGTTGGTCGGATCCACGTTGATCGAATGGGCATGGGGCCCGGTCTGGCGACGGGGGTCGACGCTGGAGCCTGCGTGTTGCCTGAAGTCACTGGCTTCCTCCAGGCTGCCGTCCGCGGCAATCGGCAGCATGGCAACGCTGCCGCCACCGTAGTTGGCCACCAGGACGAAACGCCCGTCATGGTCGATGTCGATATGGCATGGGCCGGTACCTACCGAAGACTGCTGATTGAGCAGGCGGAGCCGGCCGTTGCCTGGATCGATTTCCAGAGCGGCAACGCCGCCACTTTTGCTGCCGCCGAAATCCGCCACTTCGCTGATGGCGTACAGGCAGCGGTGCTGCGGGCCAAGGGCCAGAAACGAAGGATTGACCACATCCGCTACAGCCTGCACGTGCTCCAGTGCGCCGCTGCCAGGGTCGAGACGGTATACATTGAGCCCGGCTGCCGCTTCTGTGCTATAGCCTCCGAGGTAAAGCAAAGTGTCAGCCATGTATCGCTCCTTGTCGGTTGGTGTACATACGTAGATCATCCACTGATACCGTGATCAGGGTGTACGATGACGGCCGGTCGAACGGCCGGACGCGAGCCGGCAAACCTGCGGGAGACTTGCCGCGGACACGGATCATTCCGCCTTGATGGCCAGGACCGAGCGCGGCGGTAGCATCAGCTTCACCGTTCCATGGTGGATTTCCGGCACGATGTAGGCTTCGGGCCGCACGCTGTGTGGGTCGTCAAAGGTGTTGTGTGCCGTCATCTCAGCAGCGGTCAGGACGCGGCCTGTGAGCCGGTTGACCGTCATGCCGCGGACCTCACACCGCAGCTGTCGTTCGCCATTGGGATCCATGTTGCATACGGTCAGGAGGAGCTGGGCTGCGTCGTTGCGTGACGCGGACGCGTTGATCGCAGGAATGCAAGCGTCGCCAAAGGCATAGTCTTCGCTGTCCAGTGTGGTTTCCACCAGCATGGCGTCCTGATGCTCCTTGAACATTTCGAAGGCATGATAGGTGGGCGTCAGCAGTATGCGGTCGCTGTCTTCCTCGGTGAGTACCATGGCTTGCAGGACGTTGACCGTCTGGGCGATATTGGCGCCCTGTACCCGGTCACAATGCTGGTTGAAGATGTTCAGTGTGGCGCCGGCGACCAGAGCATCCCGCAGGCTGTTCTGCTGGTACAGGAAACCGGGATGCGTACCTGGCTCCACGGCATGCCAGGTGCCCCACTCGTCGATCACCATACCCACCCGTCTGTCCGGATCGTACTGGTCCATGATGGCACCGTGACGGCGTATCAATTCGTCCATCAACAGGGCCCGCTGCAGTTGATAAAACCAGTCTTCTTCGGCAAAATCCGTGGCCGAACGGCTGCTGGAGCCGCTGCCGCAATAGTAATGCGGGGCCAGCGCCTGCATCCTGCCCGCTGCTTCGCGCATCAGGACTCTGGTCCAGCGGTAATCGGCTCCGGACGGGCCGCAGGCAATCCTGTACAGCACATTGTCACCGAGGTTGCGGCAGTACGTGGCGTAACGCCGGTATTCGTCGGCGTAATACTCCGGCCGCATGCTGCCGCCGCAGCCCCAGTTCTCGTTGCCCACACCCCACATGCGTACGGTCCATGGCTCTGCCCGGCCATGCTGTCGGCGCAGGTCGGCCATAGGCCCGGCCGGCGCCGTCAGGTATTCCACCCATTGCTGCATCTCCCGTACGGTACCGCTGCCCAGATTGGCACAGATGTACGGCTCGCAGTCCAGTTGCGCGCACAGGTCCATATATTCATGCGTGCCGAAATGATTGGTTTCCACCACGCCACCCCAGTGCGTGTTCAGCATGGCCGGGCGCTGGGCTCGCGCGCCGATACCATCCATCCAGTGGTACTCATCGGCAAAACACCCTCCCGGCCAGCGGAGATTG
The DNA here is from genome assembly GCA_007136405.1 of Candidatus Latescibacterota bacterium. Taxonomy (GTDB): domain Bacteria; phylum Latescibacterota; class UBA2968; order UBA8231; family UBA8231; genus SLHA01. Next base: position 31,010 of record SLHA01000028.1, on the reverse strand, counting down.
GGTACCCGGATGGCACGCAGGGCGTCAACTACATCCTGACGCAGTCCCCGGAGATTGGGAATGAGGGAATCCTCGCCCACCCACAGGCCGCCGTAGATGCAGCGCCCCAGGTGCTCGGCGAAATGCCCGTATATGTGCCTGCTGATTCGCTGATTTCCCAGATCGGCGTTGATGACGAGTCGATTCATGGCGGGGTCTCCCTTGAGGGCCGGTAGCGACGCATGCTATGGAACCGTCCGGCAGAAGCTACCTCACCGGCGCTGGGCAGACAAGGCGACGCGCGTTGGATCGGCAAAGGCGCATCAGTTCAGCTGACGGGCAGCGGACCGGCCGAAGCGGCCTGGAATGATCGACATACCTTGAAGTGGTCGACGTACCTTGAACGGGTCGACGCTTCTCGAACCTGGTGACGCATTATGAAGCGGCCGACGTGTTTCGAACTGGCCGCCGCGTCTCCGATCGGCAGAAGTACACTGGACGGGTGGCGCGGCTCCTCGGTCCTGTCTGGCCGCCGGTGCGCGGATTCGATACATTGGTCAGACACCCGTCATTCCTGCAGCCGGAGGTTACCTGCCCGTATGGCCTACACTTTGCGAGAGGCCCTCAAGCACAGAAACGTGAAGGATGTACGCATACTGGTCCGCGAGGCTTCTTTCTACCTGGGATCCCTGCAGACAGAGATCCGAATCCGCCTGTATATCCGTCCGGAAGACGAGCAGACGCTGTATTACGAGACCAGTCATCACCTGAAGACGCCGTTACATCGGGATCGTGTTGCCTCAGGCAGAAATTACGGTGTCAGCGAAGCCGAGGCCTTCCACGAAGCCATGACCAGTCTGACAGATCCATACGACGACGCCGTCATGTCCGGTCACCGTCCGTCTGAAGACTGGCTGGTGCCGAACAGATTCTTCTGAGCTGCCATGCTTTCCCGGTGGAATACCGCGAGCCGGCACAGGCGCTCGCAGGGGGATGCGTCCTGTCCTGAACAGCCGATCCGCGCAGAACACCGATCACATTCATGAGGGTGCGGCGGGGCCTGGATCTAGCGTAAGTCCTGTCTGGGGAGAAGCGGTGTGGGGGGGCGGTGTATATGGGTCCGGAGCAACCGTGGAACGGGAAAGCGCGAGTCTCCGGGCCGATCCCGTGCTCGGCGCGCTGATCGCCACACTCGGCGCGCCGAGTGCCACGCTCGTTGCGCAAAAATGCAAGGAGGCTGCGTTGTGCACAGCGCAGCCTCCCAGAGACGATGTCCGACGGACAACCTGCTGTATGACAGCCCGGCCGCCACGGAATAAAGATACGAGACGCGCGCTCCCGCACTCCATGCCCCGCTCCGGCTGGCCGGTGAACCGGATAGAGAGCCTGTTTACTGGATCCGCAGGCACCAGGCACTGCGGGCAGCGCGAGGCCAGCTGACAGGGAAGAGCCTGGTTCAGCTTGGCTTGGTCTTAGAGCGCGCTTTCCGGGCTGCGGCTTCCTTGCGGCGCTCGGCATACGACATGGCAGCCAGCCGCGCCGCCTTCTTCTGCCGCCGAATGCTCTTCTGCACATCCATCTTGCGCTGCACGGAAGGCTTGGTGTAGAAGCGCTTTTTCTTGAGCTCGCGCAGAATACCCGACTTTCTGGTCTTGACGGAGAACCGCCTGAGAGCTTTCTCGAACGGTTCGTGGTCGCCCACCTGGACGGAAAAATTCGACATCAACAACTCCTCTGCGAACTGATTGTTGTTACGATGAGGCGCAGACCTGCACCGAAGCAGCTGGGAACCCGTAACCACCGGAGCGTGTGTGCCTGCTGAGAGCCAGCCTTCTGTGCAGACCTCATAATATAGGGCTATCGGAACAACAAGGCAAAGGGGATCTGCGGGGCACGCACCAGTCGAATACGTTCCCGGTCCATCCGGTGCCGGCTGCCTTCACTGCGCCTGTGCCTACTTGACCATCGCCATCAGGGTATCTATCCTGGTACGTCCTATTCGACGCCAACAGGGCCAACAGGAGATTGTGTGATGTCCGCCGATATTCTGCAGTACCTCGACCTGACACTACTCAGCGAGCGCCTGCACACGTTCATCCCGCGCCTGGCCAGCGCAGCGTTCCTGGCTGTGATATTTTGGGTGGCAATAAAAATTCTGACGCGTCTACTGGGCGCCGAGCTACGCCGTGAAGGTATACCGGAAAGCGCCAGTAATCTGCTCGTACGGTTCATCCGGTACGGATTGACCATCATCGCCGTACTGACCGTTCTCGGACAGCTCGGTGTGAACGTCACCTCGCTGGTCGCCGGTCTGGGTATTGCCGGACTGGCCGTATCCTTCGCAGCCCAGGATACGGTGGCCAACCTGATCTCCGGTATCACGCTGGCGGTGGACCGGCCGTTCCAAGAAGGAGACTGGATTACCATCTCCGGTACTCATGTATCGGTGACCAAAATGCGTCTGCGTACTACCATTCTGACTACTTTTGACAACGAGATCATGGTCATACCGAACAAGTCGATGGCGCAGGAACGCGTCGTCAACTATACCATGACCCCGCGCATCCGCGTCAGGGTTGGTGTGCGTATCGCGTTCAAGGAGAACATTGACCGGGCGCGTGAGATTCTACTCGGCCTGGTGGCTGGGGATGAGCGTATCCTGCCCGAACCGGCACCGCTGGTCATCGTGAGTCAGATCGGTACGTCCAGCATCGACCTGGAAATGCGTTTCTGGACCGTAGATCCGTGGCTGAAGTTTGCCTTGTATTGGGAGTTCACGGAGGCGGCCAAGAATGCGCTGGATGCGGCTGGTGTGCAGATCCCGTTTCCGCATATGCAGGTGCTCGTCGACGAATCCGCAGGAACAAAGCGTCTGCAGGCTTCGCCGCAAACCCCCGATTGCTGACTGGTGCGGCGACCACGCTATACCGGATGGCGTGGCCGGACCCTTCATTCGTTCTCGGCTTGAAGGGCCCCCACTCTCCGTTGGGGCCGCGGGTGAAGCTGGCGTCGGGGTCGCAACGAAGCTGGCGATCGATGCACAGGCTGGCGCCCTGTTCATTCGGTACCAACAGCCAGTCCACAGAAACCTGCTTTTGGTCTATTTTTCTGGCGATATGTGGTCATGAGTTCATGGCCAAACCAGGCGACAGACGCTATATTTATCCAGCAGTACCACTTCATCGACAGGGGAGACAAACCATGGCCAAAAAGAAGTCCACTGCCATCAAGGAGCCGATGACCAAGACTCAGCTTACGGCTGAGATTGCAGAGAACACCGGCCTAAACAAGAAGGATGTAGCCGTTTTTTTCGATGAGCTGGCGGATACCATCGAACGCCATCTCCAGAAAAACGGTGCCGGTACCTTCTCGCTGCCCGGTCTGCTCAAGATCAAGACCGTGAAAAAGCCGGCCCGTAAGGCGCAGAAGGGGGTTCCCAATCCCTTCCGCCCGGGTGAGACCATGGACGTTGCCGCCAGGCCGGCCAGCACCGTGGTCAAGATCCAGCCGCTGAAGAAGCTCAAGGACATGGCCAACTAGCACCCAGCGGGCACTCCTGGGTGCGCTGAAGGCCGGCCAGGAACCACATAACCAGCAGAAGCCCGGAAGCGGGACGGCTCCTCACGTCGTCCCGGTACGGTCACCTCTGTACTGACGGCGGCTCCAACGCCCGGCCCTGATGTGTCGTACGGTCCGGCGCTACGGAGCTGCGCCGCAACTGGAAGCCGCACCCGGCACAGGGTCGCCGTGCGGATTGTCGCCCCCATGCTCAGGTCTGGTTCGTTTGATCCGGGCATGGAGCGCGTTGTCGATAGACGTGCTCCATGCCCGTGCTTTAATCGTATCTCTGCCGCAGTACGGCGAAGGTGATCCCGGTTCCCGACGACAGGTCCGGTGCTGGAGGCAACTAGCGGACTTCACGCCCGTAGCCTGACGGAGCCGCCGCAATCACCGGGCGCTGAAGGCGAACTCCGTGACCTGCGTATAGGTCGCGTCGGGGCGCAGCACGACGGACGGAAATTCAGGTTGGTGAACGGCGTCCGGGAAATGCTGGGTTTCCAGACACAGACCCGAGTGCCGCGCATACGAACGCCCCGCCTTGCCTGTGATGCCGTTGAGAAAGTTGCCGGTGTACAGCTGAATTCCGGGCTCGGTGGTGTAGACCTCCATGACTCGTCCGCTTTGCGGTTCGTACAGTTCAGCGGTCCGTGCCAGGCGGGAGATAGCCGGGTCGATCACATAGTTATGATCGTATCCGCCGGTCTCCAGCTGTCCCATGCGGCCGCCTACCGACGCCGCGCGGGTGAAGTCAAGCGGCGTACCGGCCACCGGCAGGATGCGCCCGGTGGGTGTCAGCGAGGCATCCGGTTCGGTGTATCGGGAGGCACGCAGGGTCAAAATGTGCTCGAGCACGGTTCCACCGCATGCCAGGTTGTAATACGAGTGATTGGTCAGGTTGACGGGCGTCGGTTTGTCCGCGGTAGCACGATACTCCAGGCGTAGCACGCCGCTACGGGTGAGTATGTAGTTGACCGTGACGGTCAATGTGCCGGGATAACCCTCTTCGCCGTCAGCACTGGTATAGGTGCAGGACAGGGCGGGACCCGCTTCATGCGTCATGGGTTCGCATTGCCACATGACCTTGCCGAACCCTTGTTCTCCACCGTGCAGGTGATTGGCTCCGTCGTTGGCGGTCAGGGTGTACTCGGTGCCGTCCAGACAGAAGCGTGCGCCGCGGATACGGTTGGCGACACGCCCCACGATGCACCCGAAGTACTGGCTGCCGGCCGGATACCGATCAAACGCATCGAAACCGAGGACCACGTCACCCGGACGGCCATCACGGTCCGGCACCATCAGCTCGACCAGTGTGGCACCGTAATTCATCACCCGTGCAGACACGCCCCGATCGTTGTTCAGCGTGAACAGTAGCACCGGGGTACCGTCCGACAGGTGGCCGAACACATCTTGCGTTATGCCTTCCACGTTGTTGATTCCTCCTTGATGAGACCGGGGCTCATGACATGCCGGCGCTGCATTGCCCTGCTGTAGGGTACTGCGCTCCAGCGGGTCCGGCCTGCCGCATGGCGCCTGTTACCGCCCGGGTGGATGCCGCGGCCTGCTTGGCTTGGCCACGGCGCCGGGGCGTTTCATACGTGTTGGGTTTCCCGGTACGATGCGATATCTGGACGCATCAATACAGTGGACCGTTTCACACCTGTCGAGTCTGCCTCTCCAGGCTGGCGGTCATACGTTATCCCAGATGATTCTGGCGGGCGCGGTTTCCCGGTGGATGACCAGCAGCAGATCTCCTGCTGCCACGGATACGGTCACCGGGCCATCTACCACCTCATTGGAGATGCCGTCTCGTATGGCTGGTGCCAGAATCTCTCCGTGCAGCGCGAAGCGCAGACCCGTGGTGCGCACACCCACCGCGGGACCGGACAGGGGCGTTAGCGATAGCTTCTGGCCGGGTTCGGCCCGGAACCGGATTTCGCCGTTGACAAGACGGATCTCGCAGAAATCGTCCACCACGCGCAGACGCAGGGAGTCCCGGTAGAGTCTCAGCATACTCAGGTTCCACAGGGTGTGGTCGCTACGTCCGCCGGTGACGCCGGTCAAGGTTGCCGCACGGACACCCAGGCTTACGGCCTGGCGGATGACCTTCTGTAAGTCAGTCCCCGTGTCGTCATCATCCACTCGAACGAACCGCTCCGGCGGCATAACGGCGGCGTTCCGGCAGGCCACCGAGTCCATGTCGCCGACGACATAATCCGGGAGCCAGCCCCGGGCCATGACCGTATCCGCACCGCCGTCTGCACATAGCAGTAACGGATTTCCTGCCATCAGTTCCTGCAGCAGGCGATCCGAAGGGGGCGGACCGTTACCGACGATCAAGGCTTCCATGATGTCCCAACCAGCTTGTGGCGCGTTGTATGAGTTGAGCCGGTTCACAGGCGGGGGAAACGGATGAATAATGAATAAAAGGGCCGCGTGCCTTGCCTACAGCGCGCGGCCCCTTGACCAGTGCTGCCCCTGCGCAGTAGGACCAGGCAGGGGGTGTAAAGCGAGGGAGAACCGGGATCGGACAGCTGCTGCGTTCTCCCTCCCGATATATGGGCAGCAGCAATTGGTCGCGCTGAGACAGGAGGTTTGCGCAACCCGTATGCATACCCGGACGATGGATGAGTGTCGATTCTCTTGCTTGCATGCTGTCGGCCTGCAACCGCCACCAGACAGCGATGTTAATATGCGCGATTCAATACCGTCTGTCCAGAGCCGGGCAACCGGCTCCACATGGCTGCCTGATTCTGCCGATACGGGAGTACTGGTCCACAGCGAGACGAAACCATAAACTATCCTTGTGTACGTCGTACGTCCAACTCGAAGGAAGTCTATCGAACCCTTGTACCGGGAGCCACGCCCATGCCCGTTGCCCTGGAAAACGACACGCTGCGCTTGATCGTAGATCCCGCGGCCGGCGCCTCGATACTGGCCCTGCATGTTCGGCATGGGCAGAGCTGGTTGCCCCTGATGCCGGATTCGCGCGATCCAGCATGCGATCTGGTTACCGCATGCTTCATCATGGCTCCGTACTCCAACCGGATCCGTGACGGCGCTTTCCCGTTCCAGGGGCACACGTTGCAGCTTGAGCGAAGCGATGCTCACGCTATTCACGGTGATGTCCGCACGCGCTGCTGGAACGTCATCGAGCGCACTGATGTCATGGTACGCTGCCAGCTGGACACCACCATCCAGGACCAGGTGAACTGGCCGTGGCCTTTCATACTGGACGCGGTGTACAGCCTTGACGGAGACACCCTGATTGCCCGGCTGGAGTTGACCAACACCGCGGCCGAACCGGCTCCAGCCGGTTTCGGCTGGCATCCTTATTTCCGTCGCTGGCTGACCCGGCCCGGAGAACCCGTGATGCTTCGGTTCGGCGTGGAGCGCGCCTTTCCGGATGCCTGCGGCACTCGTCTGCCTTCCGGACCCGCTGCGGTTTTGCCGCCGGACCAGGATTTTCGCTGCGTGCGTGAGCTCAAACCGGAACACTTTCTGGACACGTGTTTTACCGGATATGACGGTAACGGCGGGGTCGACTGGCCGGAGAGCGGCATAGGCCTCCGTTGGTCCTGTTCGGCTTCCTGTACCCACCTCGTGGTGTACAATCCCGCCGGCAAGCCGTACTTCGCCTTCGAACCGGTTACCAATGCCAACAACGGCATGAACCTGTACGCCGCGGGAGACCCGGACAGCGGTGTGCGAGTGCTGGACCCCGGGGAGTCCATGGACGCCCGGTTCGCCACACAGGTCCGGACGGAAACGTGAGGTTCGGGAAACCGGCAAACCTGGCCGCGCGCCCGTTTCGCGGCGGCAGGCGCGGTTCCGGTGCGCGCGCAGCCCGGATCCAGGCAGCCGATCGTTGTTGCCGGTTGTGGTTGCCGGTTGTGGTTGCCGGTTGCGAGCGTCAAGGGGGTTCTGGTGGACCGTGCCGCTGATCCATATACTATAAGGTACGACCTTACTACCGCCGGTGCGGCGCGGTGGACAGTGGGGAAAACCACACAGGCCGCAAGGTTGATTACCAGACGATGGTAAAAGCGCTACTGATCTATCCCGAGTTTCCTGATACTTTCTGGAGTTTCAAGCACGCCCTCAAATTCGTCCATCGCCAGGCCGTGCTGCCGCCCCTGGGGCTGATCACCATCGCTTCCATGCTGCCGGAGTCATGGGAGCTGCGGCTGGTCGATATGAATGTGCGGAAACTGGCGGACACGGACCTCGAATGGGCGGACTATGCGCTGCTCAGCGCCATGACGGTGCAGCGCCAGTCCGCCAAACAGGTGATCGAACGCTGCCAGCAGCACAAACTGCCGGTCATTGCCGGTGGGCCGTTGTTCACCATCGATGCGGACCACTACGCACACGTGGACCATCTGGTGCTGGGAGAAGCCGAAGCCACGCTGCCTGCCTTCCTGAAGGATCTGGAGGCCGGTTGTCCGCAACACTGTTATACTGCGGACGACCATCCGCCTATCGGCGCTACGCCGATCCCGCGCTGGGATTTACTGGACATGCGCCGGTATGCGTCCATGGCCATCCAGTTTTCCCGCGGTTGCCCTTACAACTGTGAATTCTGCAACGTCACCGCCCTGCTGGGGCATCGGGTCCGCATCAAGACCGCGGAACAGATCGTCGCCGAACTGGACAGCATGCACGCGGCCGGCTGGTCGGACAAGGTTTTCTTCGTGGACGACAATTTCATCGGCAACCGGCGTTATCTGAAAAACGAACTGCTGCCGGCCTTGCTTCAGTGGCGGTGCCGGCACAAGGGCGTGCGTTTCTATACGGAAGTCTCAGTCAATCTGGTCGATGATCCCCAACTGATGCAGCAGATGGTCGATGCCGGTTTCGACACCGTATTCATCGGCATAGAGACTCCTGACGAACAGGGCCTGGTGGAAGCCGGTAAGAAACAGAACAGGGGCAGGGATCTGGTGGAGGTTGTCAAGACGCTGCAGCGTGCCGGGTTACAGGTCCAGGGTGGGTTCATCGTCGGTTTCGACAGCGACACCCCATCCATCTTCCAGCGGCAGGTCGACTTCATCCAGCGAAGCGGCATCGTGACCGCCATGGTTGGATTGTTGCAGGCACCTCCCGGCACGCCATTGTACGAACGCCTGCAGCGGGAAGGCCGGCTCCGGGGCCAGCTATCCGGCGACAATGCGGACGGGGAGACCAACATCATCCCTGCCATGAGTATGGAAGCACTCCGGGAGGGCTATCGGTCCATCATGGACAACATCTATTCGCCGGCCCCCTATTACCAGCGCGTACGTACCTTCCTGCAGGAATACCGGCCGCCCAAGCTGCAGACTTCGCTGAGAATGATGGATCTGCTGGCATTCTTCCGCTCCATCGTCCGTCTGGGTATACTGGGGCGCGAACGGGTTCATTATTGGAGGCTGTTGATGTGGACATTGGTACGGCGTCCGCGGCTGCTTCCCATGGCTGTGACGCTCGCCATCTACGGGCACCATTTTCGCAAGGTATGCGAACTGCACATCACCTCCTGACAGTCTGGCCGGTTACCGGCACCGGATTCACGGGGTGTGGCCCCGCCTGCTACAGCTTATGAAATCAGATGCGTGCGCGTGCACCGGAGCCTCACCGGACCGGGTACGATATCGGGAACGTTCCACCGGTGAAATACATACGGAGCAGGTGCCTGCCGAAAGATGGCTGCGCTGGCTGTACTGGACCCGGAGCGGCCGGGTGTGCGCTCCAGGGCTCTTCGTACCCGGGTTGATCTCCACCTTGCTGGGCTGGTGGCAGAAAAGCCGGTGGAGCCGGCGCGACATCCGGCGGTTTGCCGCCCTGCATGGGGTGAATCTGGACGAAATGGCGGATCCGCCGGCGCAACTGGATTCGTTCAACGCGTTTTTTACCCGGCGGCTAAAGCCAGGAGTCAGATCCTTCGCCGCAGAGCCGGACGTGCTCTGTTCGCCAGCGGACGGCAGAGCGCTGGTGTTTCCGTGCCTGAATGACGGCATGGATTTCCCCGTCAAAGGTGCCCGGGTGACACCGGCAGAACTGCTGAACGACAGGGAGCTGGCTGCCGCGTATGACCGCGGCGCGGCTCTGGTAGTGCGCCTGGCGCCGGTCGACTATCACCGTTTCCATTTCATCGACGACGCCCTGGCCAGGCCATCCCGGGATATAGCGGGGCGGCGTGACTCGGTCAACCCCATCGCCCAGCGTCGCGTGCCGACCGTGTTCGCCCGCAACAAGCGGAGCGTGACCCCACTGGAGACCACCGGCTTCGGCCCGGTCGTCCAGGTGGAGATTGGTGCTTTCGGCGTTGCCAGCATCGTTCAGACATACTCGGCCGGACCGGTGGCCCGCGGCCAGGAAAAGGGGTATTTCCAGTTCGGCGGTTCGGCGCTGGTGCTGCTCTTCCGGCAGGATACCATCGTCTTCGACAAGGATCTGGAGGTGGATTCGGCGGCCGGGCTGGAGACCCGGGTGCGCACAGGGGAGCAGCTGGGTCGGGCGCTGTTGCCAGAGGGGGGAGCAATTCAGCCAGGCCGGGATGTCAGATGACTGCGGTATGCTCTGGTCATTGAATATCTGGGAGTTACTGCTACTGGTGGCGGTGTCGCTGCAGGTCACGGTGATGGCTTACCTGCAGGCGCCGCGCATGAAGGCCCTGGTGCTCTGCCTGCCGTTACCGTTCACTCTGGTATCGCTGGCCATGGGCGCCGCGGTGGATGCGACCAACCTGCTGGGAGTCATCGCCATTTTCGTCTATGTCCATCTGGTGCGCCTGCTGCATCAGAAGGGCGGTGTGCCTATCGTGGCGGCCATCGCCCTGAGTCTGGTGTCCTACTGTGCACTGGGCTGGACGCTTCTGCGCCTGGTGCCGGCGACACCTGCCATGTTCTGGATTCTGGCCGCTGTACTGCTCGCAGGGGCCGCTTATCTCAACCGGGGTACGGCTTCACGCAGTGAGCCGGGACACCGGACACCACTGCCGATCTGGCTGAAACTGCCCATCGTTCTGGCGGTGGTATGCGGACTCCTGGCCGTCAAGGAATCGCTGCAGGGCGTGGCGACCATGTTCCCCATGGTCAGCGTGCCGGGAGCGTACGAAGCGCGGCACAGTCTCTGGACCCTGGGACGTCAGATGCCCGTTCTGATTATCACCCTGGTGTCGCTGATGATCGTTGCGCGGCTGAGTCAACCGCATCTGGGGCTTATCGGTGGGTTGGGCCTGGGATGGATCGTGTATCTGTCATTGCTGGTGCCCTTGCTGCGCAGTCTGTGGGCCAGACAGAGGGAAACGGTCAGCAGTGAAGGGCTTGAGCCGTAGTGGGTGAACCCCAGGCGGTTCGGTAGACGGACACGTCGCCATAGCGTTGTTCATCCCGGTTTCGGAGGCGGTATAATCCTGCAAACCGGCGTCTTCCGCGGCTGCGCGCCCCAATCACAGGGAGAATCCAGCATGAGTTCGAGCACCGAACTACGCATCGAGTCCATTCGCAGGATCTACGACGACGGCAACCATAACGCCTTTACGGATCTGTGTCGTTTCCAGGGGCGCATATTCGTGACCTGTCGTTCCTGTCCGGATGGACATATGGTCTTCGCGTCGTCGCGTATCGTGGTGCTGGCCAGCGACGACGGCATCCGGTGGGAACCGGTGTATTCCTTCAGCGTACCGCACCGGGACACCCGTGACCCGCACTTCCTGGTCTACGGTGGTAAACTGTTCGTCTACTCGGGGACGTGGCTGGTGCCACCCGAGGGCGAACAGCGGGATCTCAACGATCATCTGGGGTACGGCGCCTGGAGCCATGACGGACGGACCTGGAATGGCCCGCTCATGTTGGAAGGTACCTACGGACACTACATCTGGCGTGCCGCGGAATACGGCGGTCAGGCGTACCTTTGCGGCCGCCGTCGCCGCGAATTCGCTGCCGGGATCGCCGCAGAGAACGGTACAGAGCTCATCGAGGGCGCCATGCTGGCCAGTGACGATGGCCTGATCTGGCGTTATGCCGCGCTGTTTACCGAATCCCATGGCAACGAGACGGCGTTTCTGTTCCAGGACGATGGCAGTGTGCTGGCCTTGGCACGCGGCACGGCAACCGTGCCGGCGCGGATATGCCGGGCCAGGCCGCCGTACACCGACTGGATACGGACCGGGCTGGATCGCAACATCGGAGGACCCATGCTGGCCCGGTGGGGGGAGCGTTATCTCGTAGGCGGGCGAAAAACCGTGGATGCCGCGCAGCCGCGCACCACGCTGTACTGGCTGGTGGACGAAACCCTGCGGGAGATCGCCGAGCTTCCCAGCTCAGGGGACAACTCGTATCCGGGTTTCCTGGAGATGAACGAGTCCCGAGCGCTGCTGTCCTACTATTCCAGTCACGAAGGCAGCTCGTCCATCTACCTGGCCGACCTGCGGCTTGGCTGACCGCCGCGGAACATGAACGGAGATCGCGCAACGGTGCGCCCGGGCCGCAGCGCTGTGCTGTGGCCCGGCTCCGATACGCCGGTGCCACAGTAGTAGATTCTATTCAACCTGGCGTCCGGTAGGACCGGGGCTCAATGGGCTTACGGTAGCGGTACAATCGCCGCGACGCCTCAACCACAGGATATGACCATGCCCTTGGCTGATCTGCCCAATGTTATCTTCGACCTGGGCGGTGTCCTGCTGCGCTGGGACACGCGCGGGATCGTCGATGCTGTATACACCGATGCCCAGACTCGAGAGTTGGTTCACGCTGCGGTCTTCGAGCATCCGGACTGGCTGGAGCTGGATCGCGGCGCCTTGACCGAGGATGAGGCGGTGGAGCGCTTCGCCCACCGGACAGGGCAACCGCGTACTGCCATGGTGGAGTTGATGGACGAGGTGCGACGCTGCCTGGCGCCGCAACCCGCTGCCATGGATCTGCTGACCGAGCTGGCCGAATGCGGCGTGCCGTTGTATTGCCTGTCGAACATGCACGACCGCAACATCGACTTTCTCACCGGGCAATACGCTTTCTTCGAACGCTTCAGAGGTGCGATATATTCCGCCGAAGTCAAGCTGATCAAGCCGGATCCGGCGATCTACGAGTATGCCGCTTCCACGTTCGGTCTGGAGGCCGCTGACTGCGTCTTCGTCGACGATGCGGACGAAAACGTCGAGGCGGCCCGGTCAGCAGGTTGGCATGCGGTACGGTTCAACGATGCCGCCCAGTGTCGCGCCGAGCTGATATCTCTGGCTGCCCGGTGGGCCGGCTGATGAGACACAGTATACCGGCCCGTCCTGCACCTGAACCCAGGATATTCGTGGGTGTGCGTGACGAGCCGGTATGGACTGAAACCTGCGCGGTCCGAATCAGCCCTGCTTGCTGGCCGCCATGATCTTGTCGTGCATGGACGGGATCAACGGGAAGACCCAGCCGCGGTTGGCGATGATGGCACGCGTCAGTTCCGGAGGCAGAGCCACGATGATCTCCGGCTCCAGTGCGAAGCGGCCGGTGAAGCCGCCGATGGCGCTGCGGGCGTGGACCCCGGCGTAGCCGCCGGCATCCAGCCCGTCCTGGGCGAATTCGCCCGTGCCTCCGCCGAATACCGACTGCCAGCGGTACGAATAGCCGTTGACCACGGCGGGCCCGGAGCGGAAATCGACATCCGTGGATACGACCATGCCCAGCGCCTTGACGGTGTACAGCACATCGTTCAAATCCCCGCCTTCACCCCCGCAGGTGACGGCCCAGTGCAGGGTGCGAATGTGGTGATCCGCGCAGGCCTGCCCGGCCTGTTGGCCGTGCGCGACCCGTTCCGGATCATCGGTCATCTGGTGTTCGCCCAGGCCGATGCCCGACAGATAGACCAGGCCGCTTTCGTGAAAGATGGCTCCGGCGATATTGCGCCCCTTCAACGAACCAACATACTTGTCGAAGGTACCCAGATCGAGCTGCAACGTGCGGATCCGGTCATACACATCGTAGTTGCGGCGCAGTTCCGCGGGAATGATGGCATCGTCGTAAAACCTGCTCATGGTAACCTCCCTGGTTGTGTGACGGCGCCGTGGACCTGAGATGATCCGCAACGGCGCCGTGTCGATGTATAGCCGTCGACCGGCGTCGCGTCAAGGGAGAGCCACACGATGTGCCGGCAGGCGGCTCATGGCCGGCAAAGATGGCGATACGCCATCAGGTATACCTGGTGCGGCTTGCGCCCTGGGCCGGAGGCATGGCCGGCCTTAGATTGCCCGGGAGCGGTGTCTGCCGGTCACAGCAGCGCGCCGATACCGCTGGTTTACCGGAATCCGGGTGCGGCCGTACCGATCGCCCGGAACCCTGCTCTGGAATACACGTTGGTTCCGTCTCCAGGCAGTGGTGTGACCAGATCCCAGTCAACGTCCATAACGGACAATCGAGAGAGGTGAATCGTATGACAACCGACCCGCTGACCTGCGTCGACCTGAGCGCGGACACCCGTCTGCATCACGTCATCGCCGCCGGTACCGAAACGACCTATCAGGGCCACCCCACGACGCTGCTGATGCCGGATGGACGCACGCTCTTCTGCGTGTGGACCTACGACCACGGTGGACCCTGTGGCCCCATGGCGCGCAGCGACGACGGCGGACTGACCTGGTCGCGCCTGGACGACCAGCTGCCCGCAACGTACGCCTCCTACCGTAACTGTCCCAGCATCTACCGCCTGGTGGCGCCCGATGGCCGCGAACGCCTGTGGGTGTTTGCCGCCCAGCCGGACATGCCGCGGATCGTCAGCGATGACGGCGGGCGCACCTGGGAGGCGATGGAGCCGTTGGGACTGCCCTGTGTCATGACCTTCAGCAGCATCGTGCGGCTCCAGGACGGGTGTTACCTGGGGATGTACCACCGCCGCGAAGACGGCGCGGGTGGTGAAGGACGCGACCAACAGCCTCTGGTCGTGCTGCAGACCATCACCGGGGACGGCGGGTTGACCTGGTCGGAGCCGGAAGTGGTGGCGGCCGTCGACGGCAAGAAGCCCTGCGAGCCGTATGTGTTCCGTGCACCGGACGGCGGCGAACTGTGCTGCCTCATGCGCGAGAACACGCACACCGGCCACAGCCTGCAGATGCTCTCCCGGGACGAGGGCCGGACCTGGAGCACCCCGGTCGACACGTGTTGGGGGTTGACCGGTGATCGCCACCAGGGCACTTACACGCCAGACGGCCGTCTGCTGATCGCCTTTCGGGACAAGGCGCCCGGAAGCTCGACCAGCGGTCATTTCGTGGCCTGGGTCGGTACATACGACGACATCGTCGCCGGGCGTTCAGGGCAATACCGCGTCAAGCTGCTGCACAGCCACGCGGGGCACGACTGCGGCTATCCCGGCGTGGAACGTCTGCCAGACGGGACCATCCTGGCCACCACCTACGTGAAGTACCGTCCAGGTACGGAGAAGCACTCGGTGGTCAGCGTGCGCTTTTCGCTGGAGTACACCGATGCGCTGTACATGGCGGCGCGCGTTTGAGAACAGCGGCTGGCGGTCTGGTCAACTGGCCCACAGCCATGCCGTCCGGGGCATGGCCGCAGGGGACCGCCAGCGTACGCGCCGGCGCATGAACCCGATAGGGGCGGCCGGGTTGGCAGCCGCACGGCCGCCGGGGGGCGCTAGCGCACGCGCTGGCACACGGATCCGATGGGGCCGGCCGGTTGGCCGGCGCATGGCTGCAGGGGGGCACCGGCTTCACGGTCCGGAGCGGGAACGATGCGCTGCCCCCACGGACGCCGGCAGCCCCCAGAAGGCTTTACTGGAACAACAGTCTGAGGTAGGTCAACGGTGATCGGAGGGTGGATTTGGGTATGGCGCCACACAGGATGCGGCCAACCCAATCCGCCACCTCGGGCCGGCTGGCGGCCCGTCCCAGGACCAGGTTGAGCAGGCCCGGTACGCGTCCCAGACGCTGCAGCTGATGCGACAGCTTCAGTTCAGGCCCCAATTCCTCCCACAACTGTTGGCTGTACATCCGCAGCATGGAAGCCGACGCGTCGTCCGCGGCGCAGGCCGCGGCCACGGCCTGCGCCGCCAGACGGCCGGACCACATGGCGTTGCCGATACCTTCACCCGAAAACGGGTTGACCAGCCCCGCAGCGTCACCGGCAAGGACGAAACCGTCTCCATGTACGGTGCGCCTCAGGCTGCCCAGGGGCAGGTCCCAGCCAACGATGCGCTCCACGCATTCGGCGGCGTGGAAGCGCCTGTCCATCGGTTCGCTATGCAGGGCCTCGTGGAGCAGGCGCCGAAGGCTGCCGCGGCGCCGCTGGAGGGTATGGCGCAACATGCCCACGCCTACATTCATCAGACCGTCGCCGGCGGGGAAGATCCACAGGTACCCCGGGCGCAACGACTTCAGAAAGTGGACCTCGGCGGTGTGGCTGTCTCCCGCAACGCCCCGGTAATATCCGCGCAGTGCCACGGCCCGGTGCCGCGGTTCCAGGGCATACAGCCCCAGGCGCCGCGCTACAATCGACCGGTTGCCATCCGCGCCGACTACCACCCGTGCGGTCAGGCGTTGCTCCGTGCCGCCGGCGTCGCGGCCGCGCACACCGATCACCGCGCCGTCGTGCCGCAGCAGGTCTTCCACGACGAAACCCTCGCCCACGTCCACGCAGGAGCGCGCGGCCTCGACCAGCATGGCGTCCAGCAGGAAGCGGCGGCAGACATAGGCCACGTATCCTGGGGGCTGGACGCTGGGAGGACAGAAGGGAATGCGGGCGACGCTGCCGCTGGGCGCTCCCAACGCCATGTATTGCAGGCGCACGTGTGGCATCTCTTCGAGGCGTGCCAGTAGTCCCAGGTCCTGCAGACATACCCTGGCCCGGCGCGGCAGGAAGTCGCCGCACACCTTTTCTCGCGGAAATCGCTCCCGGTCCAGCAGCAGGACACGGAGGCCGGCCTGCGCCGCGTACAGGGCGCAGCTGGTACCGGCAGGTCCGGCACCTATGATGATACAGTCGTATTGCGTCGACATGGTTGGAATCGGCGCCCTCATGCGCCGGGTGTTGTCGTGGCAGGCCTGACCGGTGCGCCGGCCGGCGCCTTTACGGAGGGGCCGCGCCCATGGATTCCAGCAGGCGCCGGGCCTGCCGGTGGTCCGGATGGGTTGCAAGGACCTCTCTGAGTATGGACTGCGCGCGCTGTCCTTCTCCCTGCTGAAAATAGGCCCAGGCCAGCCAGATCCTCACTTTGGCGGGAATCCGGTGGTCCACGGCCAGCGCGGCTTCCAGGCGTTCGCTGGCGCGCACGGGATCGCGTATCTCGAACAACAGGAACTTGCCTTCGTCGTACAACTGGACCGCATGGGACCGCCGCAGTCGCACGATACCCGTGATGGTCACGGCGCACAGCAGGAACACCGCGGCGAATGCAGCCAGACGGCGTGAATGGCGGGCGATCCAGGTGTACACCGCCAGCCCTCCCTGGGTCAGCAATACCGCGGTGCTCGCCGCCGGCGGGTAGAAGTAGCGCGAGAAGACCATGGGCCGGGTCCAGAACAAAAACGGCAGCACGGTGACGAAAATCCACGCCGCCCAGAATCGCTGGCGTGGGCGCATCAACAACGACACCAGCAAGACCGTGACTGCCGCACCTACGCTCAGCACCAGCGATAGAGGTGTCTGCAGACCTTGTGGATCCAGCCATTGGCCGACCAGCAGTCCGAAGGCGTATTTGGCCAGGTTGGAAAAAATATGGGTGCCCCAGAGGCTGTACTGGGCATGAGCGGTGTAGGCGCCGGCATACAGCCAGCGCTCGGCAGCGACTACCAGCAGGCCTGATGCGGTAAAGGCTATAAGCACCCCGGCCAGCCGCCAGTCCCGCACTCCCATTTCCCGGGCCAGCAACACCGGCAGCAACGCTGCTGCCGCATACCCCTGGTGCAGGAAGGCGGCGGCGGTGAACAGCAGCACCGCCAGCGTCCAGGCAACGAGCCGGAGTCCGCTGCCGCGCTTCCGCAGCAGCGCAGGTCCTGTGTCCGCGGGCGTCCGCTCATCCGGCGTCAAGAGGGCCTGGATCAAAAGCAGCGCCGCCAATACCCCGGTCAGGCCCAGCACCAGGGAGACTGCGGAAATCCACAGGACAGCCCGGTAGGGAGCCGGACTCAGGATGAACAGGAGCGCCGCGATACCGCCCACGATGGCGTTACGTTGGTGGCGCGCCACCAGCACCATCAAGAGCACGCCATTGACCCAATGCAGCACCAGATTGGCGCCGTGGTAACCGGAAGCGCTCTGGCCCAGCCAGGGGTACAAGGCGTAGAAATACAGATGGACACCCAGCCGTGAAGCCCACGGTGCGTCGATGGCGGGACGGATCAGCCGGACCGGGTCGGCATGTGCCATCCGGGCGTTGTCGAGGTAGTCTTGATCGTCATAGGTGAATCCCAGCTCCACCACGCCGCTGTAGGCCAGCCAGGCGGCCAGGGCCAGGATCATCGAACCCAGGAACAGGGCACCGAAGCCGGTCAGCGGGGCTGGTGGGGCCGGATCGTGCGCCGCTTCACAGCTGCGGTCTACCGGGTTTTGTCGCGTGAGCCTCACCAAGCGTCTCAATGCTGCCCTGCGTGCGTATTCACCGGCTGTAGCGGCCGTACCGATGCGTCGTCTGGTACATGGCGACGACATTCTCGGTGGGAGAGTTGTCCTGCAACTGATGTGTCGGTGACATGGCATAGCCACCGCCGGGCATCATGATGCTCAGCGTCTGGCGCACGTTTTTCTCGGTATCCTCCACCGTGCCCGTGGCCACGGGCCCTGCTGTGGAGATGCAGCCATGAAAGGCCAGGCGATGCCCGAATCGCTGTTTCAGATAGGCCGGGGTCATGTCGGCGGCTTCCGGCTGCAGGGTGTCCACCACATCCAGTCCCAGAGCGGCAAAATCATCGAAAGACCAGCTGCTGGAGCCGCAGGAGTGCAACATGACCGGAAGCCCGTAAGCCTTGCCCAGCTCGATGAAGCGCTGGTGGCGTGGCACGATGTGGCGCCGGAACAGTTCCATGTTGATCAGCGGCCCACGCTGTGTCCCCAGGTCTTCGCCCAACCAGAGCAGATCGATGCCGCCGGCCGCGGCTTCCATCGTTCTCTCCATCACCTCCAGGAGAATGGCCAGCCGTCGATCGATGTACAGCAGACAAGCCTCGTCGTCCAGCATGAGATCCACCAGAACCTGCTCCATGGTGCGGATCATGCCGGTGCTGTTGATGACGTCCCCAGTGCCTGCGCCTCCGGCCACACAGCAGAACTGCCGATATCGGCGACACTGGTCCGCGACCTGGCTGTAGTCGAAGTCGTCGGGAGAAGGCATGGGCCAGGCGGCCACCTCCTCCACGGTAGCCGCTTGCAGCGGAAAGTCGCAGTAATCCCAGTAGCCGCCGCTCTCGTGCTCGATCCAGCGGCGGTGAATGCCCCAGTCGTCCACTTGACGGCCAGGCGGATTCGGGTGCAGCTTGGGGCCCTTGTAGGGCGCGCCCACGGAGCGAAAATCCACTCCGAGGGCCTGCAACAGCCCTTCGGAGTCGTCAGCCGCCAGACCGAAATGCTGCTTCAGCCGGGCGTCGATGCCAGGGTTGGCCAGGTAGTTGACAGGAACCCGATCCGGTTCCTGGCGTGCAAAAGCGGTCAACACGCGGTCCTTCGACGTCATGCTCGGCATAGCTGTCTTCCATTCCTGGTGATGGGCATGTCGGTAACCCGGAAACCCGGATGCCGGTACGCGTGTTATGGCCCGGTCAACCCTTGTTGCGCCGTGGCCAGATTGCGCCGGATGGTCTCGTCGTGAGGCGCCAGGCGGACCGCCTGGCCAAATGCCTCCACGGCGTCGCCGTATCTGCCTCGTGCCAGATGCACGGTTCCAATGATGGTGTGCGCCATCGCGTGCTCCGGATCTGCCTCCAGTGCTCTTCCCGCCGCCGCCAGCGCTTCGTCATAACGTTCCCGGCTGGCGTGCACGGTGGCCAGATTGGCATGCGCGGAGGCCAGCTCTGGATCGAGTTCGGCGGCTCGCGCATACGCCATGGCGGCGCTGTCGGCTTTGGCCTGCAGCCAGTGAATGTTGCCCAGACTGTTATAGGCCAGGGCGTATTCAGGGTCTGCGGCAATGGCCCGCTGCACGGCTTCGGTGGCCGGTTCCCAACGCCTCATGTCGATGAACAGATTGCCCAGATTGAGATGCGCCGCAGCCATGTTGGAGTCCGCCCGTATGGCTTCCTGGTAATGCGTCAGAGCCAGCCGATATTCACCGCGGCGGGCATGCATCAGGCCCAGATTGAAATGCAGCACCGGATCTCCCGTGCGCATGGTCAGCTGACGCCGCAGATTGCTGATCTGTTCGTCCTGCTCCTGCAGCATCGCATGGATCCGCTGGGCGTGCGCTGCCCTGTCCTCATGCCCCAGAAGTCGCTGAGCGCGGGCCAGGTCAGCGTATGCCGCGGTAAGCCGCTGGTCACTTCGGATGGCGTCTTCCAGCAGGCGGACAGCCTCCGCGGCGTTTCCCTGTTCCAACTTCACCGCGCCCAGACCGGCTCGGGCCGGCGCGTGGGTGGAATCGACGGCCAGCGCCTGCTCGAAGGCACCAAGCGCCGCTTCCGGCTGCCCCTGGGCCATCCGCATACGGCCCAGTGCCGTCCAGGCGGTCACCCGGGAGCTGTCCAGCGCGGCAGCGGCGGCGTAGGCTTCCGCGGCGGCCTGGAACTGCCGCACTTCCTCATGCGCCTGTCCCAGGCGCTGCAGGAAGGCCGGATTGTCCGGTTCCAGTTCGGAAGCGGTGGACAACTCCGACAGCGCTTCCGCGGGCCTACCCTGCAGCATGAGCAGGACCCCGATGGTGGCGCGCACCGGCGCATGATCCGGACGCAACTGTCTCGCGCGTTCCAGCGCCTGCGCGGCCTGGCCGTGGCGTCCCGACTGCAACAGGGCCACACCCAGCTGGTATTGCAGGGCGGCCGTATCCATACCCAGAGCCACCGCCTGCTCGTAGCGCTCCACCGCGGCGGCGACATCACCCTCACGCATCAGCTGATGGCCTGCCTGGAACGCAGCCTGGGCCTCAGGACTACCGGGCTTTTCGGTAGCTGGAGGCGCATGGGTTGGATCCGGGTCCGTGCCGCACCCGCTTATCACCATGGCCATGGCCAGCAAGACCGCTATATATCTCCACCTGAAACTCATGAACAACCTCACATTGTCTGTGTTCCCGATGCCCTCACGCCAACCGGTATCTGCTGCGCGGCAGCAGCGGGTGCGGCGCCTGCGACATGGATGAATGACCCGATCCGCACCTCACCGACCCTGATCGCACAGGTCGAATGCCGTGCGCAACGCCTGCATGCTGTCACCGTGCGGTTTGAACTCGTGACCAACGTAGAGGGAGTAGCCACTGGCGGCGATAGCGGCGCAAATTCCTCTGTAGTTCAGTTCCTGCGTGTCATCCATGTCGTGGCGCCCTGGATTACCGGCAGTGTGGAAATGACCGATACGATCACCGGCAGCGCGGATGCTGCGGATGATATCCCCCTCCATGATCTGCATATGGTAAATATCGAACAATAATTTGACACGTGGACTGTCGACCATTTCACACAGTGCCAGACCCCAGTCCGTGTGATCGCACTGATAGCCGGGATGATCCACACGGGAATTGAGCAGTTCCACGTTCAGGTTGACGCCTCGTTCCTCGGCATAGGGCGCGATCCGGCGTAAACCCCGGGCGCAGGCGATGAGACCTTCCATATCGCTCTGTCCCGGGTTGCGATTGCCGGAGAAACAGATCAGCCCCGGTATGCCCAGTTCGGCTGCCTTGTCGATGGACGCCTGGAGTTCGCTGTGGATCCGCTCGTGGTTAACGACCCGGTTGAGGCCGTCGGTCAGGGACCCATGGCCGATCATGCTGGCCACGACCAGGCCGTGGCGCCGGGCTGTGGCCGCGACTTGATCCAGCGTGTCGTCCCAGGTCCAGAGTTCGATGGCCGCAAAACCGATGCCGGCGATCTCACGACAGAAGGCATCCAGGTCCAAGTCGTTCTTGTACAACGGGTAACAAAGGCTCTGTTTGATGCGCATGATCTTTCATCCGGTTGCCGACCAGGGCAGCGGCTGGGGACGAGCTCTTTCCCGGTCGCGGTTAGCGTTCACTTCCAGCGGTCCAGACGCTGGTGCCCCGTGCCCGGGCCCAGGCGGTGTTACGCCGTGGGTCGCCGCCCCACAGTCGATCCACGGCCCAGGCGGCGGCCTTCGGGCGGTCGGCACACTCCAGCTTGATTACCGGGAAGAGGGGTGTGGGTTGTTCGGCCGGCAATCCTTCCAGCAGCACTTCGTCGCCGCGCTGTTCGACCTTCAATTCCTGGCCCGTGGTCAGCAACCAGGCGCGCCGTACCGGAGTGGCGAGGCCGGCCAGGCGCAGGTTGGGGCGCCGGTCCCAGAAGCGTATGACCAGATACAAATTGTCGCCTTTGACGATCTGGTGTCCGCGCGTGATCATCTCGCACACGTCGCCGCCCTCCGAGGCGTAGATGGCTTCGCCGTGGACCTGCAGCCAGCGCCCGATCTGCTCGACGCGCTCCACGAACGGGGCCGGCAGCCGTCCATCCTCGTCCGGGCCTGCGTTGAGCAGCAGATTGCCGCCCATGCTGGCAGCCTGCACCAGCATATCCAGCAGGTAGTCGGCGTCCCTCCAGCGTTCCCCGGCCGCATATCCCCAGAGGCGCCAGTTGGCCACCTGACAGGATTCCCACAAGCGTCCGGGTTCTGCGGCGATACGGTGTTCAGGGGTGCCGAAATCCCCCAGTTCCGACGTCCCCGGACCGGCGTCGCCGTCAAGGTGCTCGCCTGCGGGTGCCGGCATCGAACCCAGGCGGTTGTTGATCAGCAGGTGAGGTTGCAGTGCTCTCATCTTGCGGATCAGTTCCGGTGCGCCCCATGCCGGCGCGTCATGCGGGGAGGCGCCGTCGAACCACATCACGTCCAGGTGTCCGTAGTTCGTGAGCAACTCGATGACCTGCCCGTGCACATAAGCGCGGAAGCGCTCCCAGCCATCCGGGTCGTGTTTCGGACCCTCCCAGTACGCGGGAATGCGCCAGTCCGCCAGCGAATAGTACAGGCCGACCCGCAGCCCTGCCTCCCGGAAAGCGTCCAGGAATTCCCGGACCAGGTCGCGCCCCGGGGCCTGCCGCGCCGCGGTGTAGTCGGTCAACTGCGAGTCCCACAGGCAGAAGCCGTCATGGTGCCGGCTGGTCAGCACCGCATAGCGCATACCGGCCCGTTGCGCCACGGCGGCCCAGGCCCGGGGATCGTAGTGCCGCGGATTCCACTGGCAGGCCGCCTGCTGGTACGCCTGCTGATCCAGGTGTTCGCGAAACAGGACCTGCTCGCCGCGGCCATGGGCGGCATAGGCGCCCCAGTGGATGAACAGACCGAAGCGGCTGGCGGGGAACCAGCGCCAGTGGTCGGGTACCGTGTCGATATTCATGCGGTATCGCATTTGGACCGCCCTTTCTGTCGGCCACAGGTGGACGCAGGTGCCTTACGGCTGCCACGGGCTATTGCCCAGGCGTGAACGCTGCCAGTGCGGACGCGGTCATGCACAGTCATCCAGCACGGCATCTGCGTAGGCGAACAACGCCGGCGCGCCGCCGGTATGAAGGAAGATCACCGGTTTGTCGGCGCCGACAGCGCCTGTGCGGATATGGTCGAACAACGCGGCCAGAGCCTTGCCCGTGTATACGGGATCGGTGAGTATGCCTTCACACTGGGCCAGGGTGTGGATGGCGCGTACGCCGGCCCGGGTGGGCATCCCATATGCCTTGCCGACATAGGTATCGTCGTTGCCGAAGTCCTCCGCGGCAAAACGGATGTCCAGGCCCAGGCGAGTGGCCCCCTGGTTGGCCATGGAGGCCATCTCGGAATGGCGCTGTGTCCACCCGGCGAACGGGCAGAAGCCGCGCACCCGGATGGGGCTTTCGACCCATTCGAGTCCCATGACCAGACCGGCCTGAGTGGTGTCCAGCGCCGCTACGTACAGGAACTCCGGATCGATGCCCAACTCGTGCACCTGACGGGCGACTTCGACGCCCGCTTCAGCGTAGGCGAGGGCGTCCAGGTCGACCGTATCCTCGCGCCGCGGCTGGTAGACCTTGCGGCCTTCGGCGCGCATTTCGTTGCACTTGGCCGCGATGGCGGTCTGCTGCGCGTCCCTGTCGAAATCCGACAGCACGCTCACGTGGGCGCCGAACAGGCGCTGCAGCAGATGGTTGCCCTGCACTTCCCCGAAATCCACCGGACGTACCGGCCGCAGCACCAGATGCAGTTCCAGACCCAGCCGGGCGCACGCGGCGGCCATCTGCCGGCAGTAGTTGGACTGCACCGCAGCCCCGCAGACCACCGTATCGGCGCCCTTGGCCAGCGCGTCCGCCAGGGAGAACTCCAGCATTCGGGTCTTGTTGCCACCGAAGCCCAGACCGGTGAGATCGTCCCGTTTAATGTAGATCAGCGGTCCGCCTGTCTTCTGCTGAAGCCGCTGCAGCGGCTCCAGAGGGGTTGGGCGCACCGAAGCAAGCTGCACGCGGGGCAGCGTCGCCAACGCCTCCTGAAACTGCCGTGCTTTGCTCTCGTTCATGATCCTGTCCTCATCAGTTACCTGCGGGCCAGCCCTTGGGCTTGCGCCGCGAAAGCTTGTTCTGCCGGTGACATTCCTCGATAACCGCGATCTGCGTCCGTACCTGTTCAGGCGTGATGGCTGGTTCCACGCCGTTGCGCAGCACATCGAACAGATGGTCGTAGTACAGTTTTGACATATATCCAAATGCGTTCTTCTGCGTCTTGTTGGGTTCCCATTTTTTCTCGATCAAGCGCAGATCCTCGCGGCAGTAGCTGGGACCAGGCAGAGGATCGCGGAGCAGTTTCTGCGCCGGGGCGCGGTCTGGATCGTAATACTTCCAGGTCAGTCCGCCCGGACCGCCGGTCAGGCCGCCCAGGGTCCCGTATACGGTGAACATGGGACGGGCGAACATGGCACAGGATGTGATCTCGATATCGAGGTCCGGTTTGCCCGGTGTTCGCACAAGGATCTTGACGTGATCCTCCGCGTCTCCGAAGGTGTTGGCCCGGTCCATCGTGCAGATGATGTCGCGCGGCTTCTTGAAATCCAGCAGCCGCATCGCTTGGTCCATGGGGTGGGGGCCGGTGTTCAACAGGTTGCCACCCTTGAATTCCTGCAGCGTCTGCCAGTCCCAGCGGCGGGCGAAACCGCTGTACGAGATATTGATCTGGATGATGCGCCCCAGGACGCCGGATTCGATCACCTGCAGCAGTTGCTGGAAATGAGGGGCATTACGGGATTGCTGGAAAGGCATCAGCAGACGTCCCGCCTGTTTGGCTGCCCGTCTCATGCTGTCGACTCCCTTGACGTTCCAGGCCAGCGGTTTTTCGCAGACGACATGATGTCCGGTCTGGAGAGCCTCTGTGCTGGCCTGGGGATGCAGGTGACTGGGAAGCGAGTTGACCACCAGTTCGATGTCATCCCGGGCGAGCAGATCGTGGTAGTCGGCGTAGGCGTCGCACTTGAGTTCATTTTCCGCGCGCTCGCGCCGCTCCCGCAGGATATCGGCCACGGCTACCAGTTTGTACTTGCTTGGAGAATGACGGAACCAGGCACAATGAATGTCCAGACCGCTACGACCTTGTCCCAGCACGCCGACGCGTACCGGAGCCGCCTTCTTCTTGGCTGCCATGTTACAACCCTCCATGAAGAAATGATGTGATGCCCCTCGCGTCTCTGCCGCGGTTTATCTAGAGCCCCCGGCTGCAGACTGTCAAGTTGGTGCCTGGCCGTGATCTCGCTATGTTCTGGACACACGGCATCTGAACGGAGACCCAATGCAGCACGTGGACATCACCGGAATGTACAACAGCGGCCGCGTACCGGTTTTCGGCCAGCTGGCATTTGTCACACCGTGGCGACGCTTCGAACTGATCACCCTCGAGCGTGGTGCGTGCCTGGAGGACAGCGGTTCGGACGAACTGGGCTACATCGTTTTGGCGGGGCAGGTGGAGTTCGAGGCGCAGACTGAAGATGGCGAGGTCCATGCGCGCCTGCGCCGGACTCCGGCCTGGCTGCTAGCGGCCACCGGTACGCCGCACCGTATACTTACCGCCGCCGGAGCGCGTCTGCTGCGGTTGGGCGTGGGAGCGGCCGGTCGATACATCGGTCTGCTGGCGGGCACCTTTGACCGTGACAGGCTTGCCTGGCGGGACGCCATTCACGGCGGCGCAGGCCGGCTGGCTACGCGCCATGTGCTGCGCCCGCAACAGTTCGCCAGTTCCTGGACTTTCCTGGACCATGCCGTGCTGGGGCCGGACAGCTCGCTGGGCTATCATTACCACCAGGCCCTGGAGGAGGTATTCGTGGTGCTGGGGGGTGAAGGGTCCATGACCGTTGATGATCTTACCTTTGCGGTGAAGACCGGATCCGTCACCTATCAACCGCCCGGTTCCGCCCACGGTCTGTACAACCCCGGCCCGCAGGAACTGGAACTGGTGCGCATCGCCGTCGCCATGCCGGACCGGGAATACACCACGGTGGACCTGGGAGACGATCTGCGTGGGCGGCATGCTGCGGCCGGGCAGTGAACCTGGCCGCGCCTAGCCGCCTCGAGGGGTGCGCGCCCACCTGCCGGCGGGCCGGCCTCCACGGCGTAGCCGGGTTCAGCGGCATTACGCCGGCAAACGCCATACGGCCAAGCAATACAACGCCATACGGCGACGCAATACACGGCGACGCAGTACCATGACCGCGGGCCGGCCGCCGCCGCGCCGGTCGTGATGTCTCGTCCACTTTACCGTACCTCCCACTCGGAGCCTGCCATGGCCGATCGACCCAATGGCACCCATCTGCAATCCGTCTTCTACGAGCAGTTGCACCAGCATTACCAGCGCCATGCGTTCGACAACTGGATGGTCTGGGCCGGCAACCACGGCGTCAGGATCGACACGACGGATTATTCCGCCACCCTGGCCAGGGCGTATATCGGTCCGGACAAACCGTATTGCCAGGCGCAAGTGCGCGCCGAGCTCTTCGTCGGTGCCGTGGATCCACAGGAGGTCCGTGCCGGTGATGTGGACGCCAGGTTGTGGACCGATGCCAACAGCCGTGGAAGCATGGACGGAGAGGGCACGTATCGCGACGACACGGGCTGGTACATTCCCATGCGGCTGCGTTGCGATCCGGATGGCGTGCCGGAGCTGGTCGGGAACAACCTGGTATTCGAATCCGTACCATTCCGGCTGGACACCACCGGTGTGTTTCACTACTCGGTGGATTTCTCCGCCGACGGTTGTGCGGATCCGGCCGCCAGGGAATGGATAAACTTGAGTGACATGGCGGACAACCGGAATGGCGTGATCGCTGTCGGACCCGCATGGGTCGAGGCCTGTCCGTCCGTGGTCGAGATCTGTGTCCGCAAGGTGGGAGCAAGCCGGACCGCCGCGGGTTTCCGTAGTGGCCGGTTCGCAACGGTAACGGCGGAGTTGCACCGGATACCGGCCGACGTGATCTACCTGCTGCCGTTCTTTCAGCCGGGGTACACGGATCTGCACACCGGAGAGGACGTCCGTAAGGGGAACCTGGGCAGTCCGTATGCCGTGCGGGATTTCTTCGTCATGGATGCTGATCTGATCACGCCTCCGGAGGAGTGCGACCTGGCGGCGCTGGTGGATCAGGGGCTGGCCACGGACGCCGATGCTGTCGCGGCCGGCCTGGACGACGCGCAAGCGCTGGGCGCGCTGTCCGCGGATGCGGCCATGCGGCGGCTGGGGCGGGACGAACTGGTGCAGCTGATCGGCCGGGCGGAGCTGCGCGCCCTGACGACGCGGGCGCACGAACTGGGTAAGAGGGTCATCTTCGATCTGGTTCTCATGCAGACCAGCAGGGATTGCCCGTTGATCATCGAGCATCCGGAGTGGTACGTGATGGATGCGCAGGGACACCCGAAAATCCACCGGATTGCCTGGCTAGAGTATTCGGATGTTGCCCTTTTCGATCTCGTCTTCAACTGGCCGCTGCAGAACTACCTGTCTGGGATAGCACCGTACTGGATGGAGACGTGCAACCTGGATGGGGTGCGTATCGACGCCAGCCAGACCATCGACCGTCCGTTTCTGAAACAAATCAAGAATCGCATCAATGCGGTATGTCCGGACGCACTGGTGCTGGGCGAAACCCTGTGCCCGCTGAACGAGGCCGTGGACGTTCCGGCGGACATGATCTACGCCCTCATGGTGGATTTCCATCGCGACATGCAGCACGCCACGCCGTTGATCGATTTTCTGGAGCGAATGCACGCATGCTTTGCGGCGCACACCGTGGCTATGGCTTACTTCGAGAACCACGACAGCCCGCGAGCCACAGCTATCTGGTACGAACGCTACGTCCGCCTGCTGAAGCAGGACCAGGTGGCGGCGGCGGCATGGCAAGATCGCGGCACGGCCCTGCATATGGCCTTGCTGAAGAATCTGCAGGCCTCGCTTGTCGACCTGTCGGCCGGATTCCACGCCGGCAGCAATCTGGCCTGCGGCCTGGAGTGGGGCAGCTGGTGGGGAGAAATGCAACCCACCGATTTCGAAAACGACACGGTGATTGACGGGGACACGCGCCACCGGTCGCCGCATACGGAGTTGGAAGCGGCCTACGAGCAACTGCTGACGCTTGTGACGGAGTGGGAGGAGGTACGGCTTGGACGAGTGTACTACCACCGCAACGACGGGGCCGGCGGCGATCCTGCAGACTGCGTCCTGGGGTACGTCCGGTATACGGACACGGGAGCGTTGATGTTTCTGCACAATCTGGACGCGGTCACCGTCCGCCAGGTGGCTCCCGAATGCGATTACCTGCCGTGGCCGGCCGCAGGGCGCGACCTGCTGTACGACACGTACGCCGCACTGCGCCTGCCCGGTCCGATCAGCGAGAACGCTTCCGGGGGAAAATCCGACAGCTGGTCGCTGCAGCCTCTGCAGAGCCTCGTCGTGCGCCTGCGGAGCGGTTGATGGCCTGCCCGGAAAAAGCTCAGACGCCCTGCTGGGACTCGATGAACTTGCGGATGGTGTCCGACGTCACCATGTCAGCGCTGGCCACGTAGTAGAACCGGGTCCACAGAGACGGGAGGCGCCGTTTCAAAGCCGGGAATTCCTTGCGTAACCGGTTGCTGGTGGCATCCTTGAGCCGGTGCACGATTTGCTGCGGAGCCAGGGTGGGCGGAAAGGCACCAAACAGGTGAACATGATCCGGGCGCACGTTCATTTCATGCAGTTGAATACCCAGTTCCGCGGCCAGCAGGGGCAGCAGTTCAACAAGCCGGTCACTGATTTCACCGGTCAACACCGGACGTCTGAACTTGGGGCACCAGACCAGATGGTAACGCAGTTGACCCATGGCGTGCTGGATGCGCCGGGCCTGGATGGGTGGTGAGGGGTCAGCCTGGGTGGGAGACACCGGGTACAGGCTCCTTGAAGGAAGATTGAGGAGGGCAGCGTTGGGACGCCTGACGACAGGCTAATCTCAGCCACGACAGGCTCAGCGTCAACCACCGTGTCTGGTGGGTGCGGGTCCGCCAGAAAACGCCCCCGTGACCCCATGCGACCGGTTTGCACCCTTCCTTACGGTTGAGTAGTTTACAGTGAACACAATCAGCCCGATACTGGCCATGGTCTGGCGATAGGGCAGTCTTACAGGCACCGCCCTGAACCTGGTGCGTGCCTCGTGGGGCGTTTCGGTCGGTAAACCGTTCGGTGACTCGGCCTTGCGCGCGGTCTTTGGCCTTCACCATGCTTTCAGGAGATTGGCAATGAGAAGCGCCAGCACGCTGCGTGCTGCGGGGTTCCTGGTCTTTGCAATCGGACTGCTTCACTGCGGTCAGGAACAACCGTCGCGTATTTCCGGGCAGCCGGAGCTGCGGACGGAAGAGGAGAAGACGCTGTATGCCATCGGCGTTGCGGTGGCGGAGAATACCGTGGGCAGTTTCAAGGGGCAGCTCGACGCGGATCAGATGGAAAAGATCGTGGCGGGTTTCGCCGATGTTCTGGAAGGTGTTGAACCCCGGGTTTCCATGGAGGAGTACGGTCCCCGCCTGAACGCATACCTGCAGAATCTCAGCGAGGCCCATTGGGCCGCGGAAGCCACCGCGCAGAAGGAAGTCGGCAACGCCTATCTGGAGGAGGCTGCAGCCGCGGAGGGAGCCATCCGGACAGAGTCAGGGATGGTGTACCAGGAGCTGGTTGCGGGCACCGGCCCCACGCCCAGCATGGATGATTCGGTACGCGTCCATTTTCACGGAAAGCTTACGGATGGCACCGTTTTCAGCAGCTCGGTGGAACACGGGGAGCCTATCGTCCATGCAGTCTCCGGTTTCATTCCGGGTTGGCAGGAGGGGTTGAGCATGATGCGGGTGGGCGGCAAGGCCCGGCTGATTCTGCCCCCGGATCTCGCGTATGGGGATCGCCCGGTGGGGGAGATTCCGGCCGGATCCACCCTGATTTTCGAGCTGGAATTGCTGGGCATAGAATAGACTGTCGTCACGCAAGCGGCCGGTACGCTGTTCCGCCGGCCTGCCTTGACCGCATATACACGCAAACGCGCGCATGGGGAGGCTGAATCAATGGCAGGTGCCAAGATCGGAGTCATCCACTACAACTGGCCGGAATTCGATCTGGAGGGTTTTGCCCGCCGGGCGAGCGAAATCGGCTACGAGTATTGTGAGCTGCAGATCAATGACATCTGGGACGGTGAGTCGTCGGATGGCGAAAAGACGGCCGAACAGACCAGGGAAATGCTGGCCCGGTACGGCATGAAAGCCTCGGCCGTCGCCGCCGGCAATGATTTCCTCCAGGCGGATCCGGCGGACCTGGAGGCTCAGATACAGCGGTACCGGTATGTCTGCAAGATCATCCCATACGCGGGCACGGACATCGTACGCTCGGACGGCGGGTGGAACCGCAAGGGCAACGTACCGGAGGAGCACTGGGACGCAATGCTGCTGGAATCCTTCAAACGCGCGGCGGATTATCTGGAGGAGCACCAGGTGCGCTGTGCGCTGGACAACCACGGTCGCTCCACCAACGACGGAGACTGGCAACTCAGCCTGATCGAGCGGGTGGGCTCCAGCCGCCTGGGAGTCAACGTGGACACCATGAATTACCGCTGGTACGGCCACGATCTGGCCACCATCGAGCGTTTCTATCGGATTCTGGCGCCCCACGTCTTTCATACTCACATGAAAGACGGTACCAACGATCTGCCTTTCGGAGGCAACTACAAGGGTGCAGCATTGGGGGAAGGCGAGATAGACCTGGAACGTGCCATCGAGCTGTTCAAGGCCGCGGGGTATGATGGTGCCTGGACAGCGGAGTATGAAGGTCCGGAGGCGGAGGGGGGCGTAGGTTACGAGAAATGCTACCAATGGCTGCGTGAGCATGTCTGAACAGGCCGGGCACCTG
>SLHA01000073.1 GCA_007136405.1 Candidatus Latescibacterota bacterium | reverse complement strand
CTGCACGTCTGGATTCCCGCTCCCATGAACGTATCCGGCGCATTGCCCACGCGCACGCCGGCCTGCGCCGCGGCGTCCAGCAGGGTACGGCCCTCCTGGCGGGTTAGCGTCAGGGGCTTCTCACTGTGAACATGCTTACCGGCTTCCACCGCCTGCATGGCCACCGGGAAATGAGCCTGGGGCGTCGTCAGGTTGACGATGATGTCGATACTGGCATCGGCGAGCATGGCCTCCAGCGAACAGACGCGTACGCCCGGGTATTCCTTCGCTTTGGCTTGGGCCCGGGACGCGTCCAGATCCGCGCACGCGGTGACCGTGACGTTATCGAACACCTTGCAGAGGTTCTCAAAGTAGATACCGCTGATATTACCGCAGCCAACGATGCCTATGTTCGCGGTGGCCATATCTGGTGCTCCCTGGTTGGGTATTGGATTACACGGAGGCGGCGGATCCGCTCTCCCTGTGTGGTATCAGACATATCTGACCTGGGCCCCGATGGTGGCGATGCGTTGACCGGTGGATACCATCGGGTACGGCGGATGCGACCACAGCACCCCGTCCACCGGCGCCTTGACTTCCTCGACCACATGCCCGAAGGGATCACGAATTTCCGCAAGCACATCACCCTTCCGCACCAGTGCACCCAACGACTGGCGGAAAGCCAGAAACCCACCCCGGTTGCACAGCACCGTCCGGTGTTTGCGCGTGACGACCTGGCGCTCGGGGATGATCGGCTCACCTTCTATCATGTCATAGTAGCAAAGAACGTTTTTGACACCCTGCACCCCCTTCCGTATGCTGTCCCGGGCCCAGCCACGCGTACCGCCCAGTTCCGGGTCTATGGTCGGGATACCGCGGGCCGGAGCGGCACGAGCCAGTTGCCCGTCCGGTCCCTTCTTGTGGAAGATGTAACCAATACCGAATACTCGCCCCATCTCGAATGAAGCGCGACCGGCGCGATCGCTTTTGTTGACGCGTACCCGGCATTCATCGATCATCGGGCTGACGCCGCCCTGGTGCAGATCGATACAGAAGTCCGCTTGTAGAACAGCCTCGTTGAACAGGAAATGGGCGATGCGTTCACTCGAGGTTCCCGTCTTGCTGCCAGGAAAGCAGCGGTTCATCTTTTTGCCATCCACCGGGTTGGCGCTGCGCCCGGCGTGAAAGGCCGGCACGTTGACTATGGGTACGGCGATCACGGCGCCGCGCAACTTGCCGGGGCTGAGATCCTGCAGAATGCGATGCATCACCGCTACGCCGTTGAGTTCGTCTCCGTCACTGGCGGCTTGGAGATAGGCCACTGGGCCGTCCTCGGCGCCGTTGATGACGCAGACAGGAAGGCGCAGTGGTTGATGGTCCTGTCGCTCACCCAATTCCACATAGCCTTCAGCCCGTTCTCCGGGTTCCGTGGAGATATGAGCCACGCTCAGGACTGTGCTCTCTGACCCAGGCATGATATCGATCCATTTGTAGTGGTGTTTACGTATGGTAACGTGACATGGCCTGCACCGCTGCCGCAAAGGAGGGGGTGCTGTCCTGATCGCAGGGTAAGCGAACCCGTACCTTAGATCGCACGCCGGCGGCCGGGACGTGTCGCCTGCACAGGATAACGGTAATCCTCTCCTGGAGGCTCCTATGCCTGGCGCCCCCCTGTGGTCACCTACTCCGGTTTGACATCCTTTCTGGCTATCGTCTCCTCCACCATCTGTTGCCAGTAATGCGCCAGGAAAGGGGGATTGACCATGCTGGCATGGATATACGACCGGTCCGCGCGGCGGATATCCAGCACCGAGGTTATCATTTCCTCCTGGTAGTACCCTGCTTCTGCCAGGGGTATTCCATGGGGCTCGCGAATGAAAGACGAACCACTGGATGTCTGGCGGCCGTCCGGTGATTCTCCCACCGTATTGGCGACGCAGTGGAACATCCTCGAATTCGGCCCGGCCGGCTGCTGGGCCCGGCCCGCGGTGCGCTTCCAGCAGACCGCTTCGATCTCATCCGAACTGCAGGATGGATGGAAGAGGATCCGCGCCCCGGCCATGGCCGGGATGCGGTAGAGTTCAGGATGACGCCCGTCGCGACAGATCACCAGGGTGCACGGCACGCCCTCGATCTCGAAAAGCGACAGCTTGTTGCCGCCGCGACAATACTTCTTTTCGTCGCGGCCGGCCATGTGCACCTTGGCGAATTCATGGACAATGTCGCCGTTCGGGTTGATCACGTGCGCCAGATTCAGAAACCGGTCCTGCGTCCGTTGTACGGTTCCGGCGATCACCCACACGTCGTTCTCGCGCGCAGCAGCACAGGTCTCGTGCAATGCACCGGTGACGGCATTCGGATCCAGCTGGATCACATACGGGAAATAGTATCCGGTCAGGTTGGCCTCCGGAAACAGCACGACCTGGCTGCCGGCTGCCGCCGCCGCACCGATGTAGTGCACCGTGCGTTCAAGGTTGTGTGCCAGAGGCTTGGCCCAGTGCATCTGGACACAGGAGATCCGTAATGCTGTTCTCATTGAATCCATCCTCCGGCAAACCCTCCTCATCGGTTCGCGTCGATTCGGCGCAGTAACGGGTTCAGGATGGTGCCTCCGTTGCACCATTCCACCTCCGCTGCCTCCACTGTGCGCCTATCAAGGCATCTCCGTCGCTCGTATCCGGCTGAAATGGACCCGGCGTCATCAACTCCGTGCCGGCGTCCGGGCTGCTGATGCCACCGATGTCACGCACCACTGATGCCAAGGGTACGGCGCAATACGGGTTCCAGCGCGTCCGCCAGGCGCGACGCGCCCAGGTCATTGGCATGCGAACCGTCGTTCGTGCCGTCGTTGTCCACGCCGAACAGTCCGTTGCCTTCGATATAATACAACCGTTCACTCGCTCCGGCATCGTCCAGCAAGGACGCGTATACCCGTTTCAGCGCCGCACGCCGGGTCAGGTTCTCCTGCTCCAGGGACGGCGTCAGCCATGCGGCGGGATAACTGCGGTCTTCGACGAGGATGACCGGAGTGTCCGGACGGGCGGAGCGCAGCTTGCGGATAAAAGACTCGGCAAAGCCGGTAATCCGTTCCGCCTCCATGTTGGGGATCGGATCGAGCAGGTAGACGGCCGGATCGAGTTCAGCGAGGAAAGCGGCGACCTCCGGCTCCATGATCGCGTTGCCGGAAAACCCGAGGTTGATCATGGGATAGTCCAGACGCCGTCCAAGCATGGCCACCTGAGACATGCCTGGCCTGGATGCCCCGGCGCCGTGAACGATCGATGTGCCGTAATACGCCACCGGGCGTTCCGGGCGTGGCGGGACGGTCTGGATTTCGGCGCCAGCGGGGATCCCGAACTGGAGCCTCCGGACCGAGTTGTACAACGGCAGATAAGCGCGAAACTCGTGGTTTTCACCGTCCAGGGCACCCCAGAAATTGAGCGTGCACTCGGCTTCCAGCCCGGCGATATCGCTGCTCAACCCGACCCAGTGCCATTTTCCGGCAGGGGTCTCGGCGTACAGATCGATACCGCTGTACGCGTAGACAGGGGTGTGATTGGCCCAGAGTTCCGGACCGCCCAGAGTCCAACGCGCCCGGATTTCCTTGGCGTTGGTCCGGAAGCGCACAGTGATCCCCGCCGTCTTCCGGCTCAGGTCCCACACCACATCGCGCACCACGCCCTCGGCGCGGGCGGGCAGCCGGTGGTAGGGTTCGCTGGTGTCAGTCCAACCTTTGCCCTCGATGCACAGCTCGATCGCATCGGTCCATTGCCATCCACCCATGTGTTGCTCCAGTGTGTATATGTGACATTGTACGGGGCTATTCGCCCTCAATGATAGACTGCACCCCGGACGAGGAAAAGGCTTCCCGCCCCCCGGCATACTGCCCGCACAACCCCAGCTGTCCTTTGCCGGTAACCCGTTCACGGAATCCGTCGCGGTCCGGATCCACGTATCTGGCGAACCAGTCTGACAACTGTTGCTGCAGCTCATGCTCGATGGCCCTGCAGGCGCTGGTTCCCGCCAGATTGCGTCGTTCCCCCGGATCGTTGTGCAGGTCGTATAACTCGTTGGGTCCCCAACGGCATCGTCGCACGTATTTCCAGCGGTCATACCGGATCATGCGGACCGGGCCGTATTCGTCGAACACGACGATGTGGTCGTTCGGGTCGCAGGCGGCGCCCACAAGGGAAGGGGCGAAACTCCTGCCCGGTAGCGAGTCCGCCGTCGCCGGAGGCTCGATTCCGACGTATTCCAGCAAGGTCGGCAGGACGTCATACTGACTGACCAGATCGGGACTCACCCGGTCCTCCGGTATACGTCCTGGCTGTGATGCGATGAACGGTACCTGGATGGATTCTTCGAACATGTTCAGCGGAAAGGTCGCGTTGCCTTTGCCGTAGACCCCGTGATGCCCCATGTTCATGCCGTTGTCGCTGGTGAACACGATCAAGGTGTTCTGGCGCAATCCGCGGGTTTCCAGCCAGTCGATCAGGCGGCCTAGGTTCCGGTCCATGGCCGTCACCGCCGTGAAGTAACCGCTGAGATATTCCCGGCGTCTGCTGCTGGTCTCCACCGGAATGGCCAGGTGACGGACCCAGTCGGGCGGGTTCTGCTGCTCCGGTACGGAGGTGAAGGCGCATTCCTGGTAATACTGGTCATACAGATCCGTAGGATGATCGTCACGCGACCAGGGTGAATGTGGAGCCGTGTAGTGCACGCTCAGGTAGAACGGCTCGCGCGCATCCTGCACCGACTCCAGCCACAGCAGGGCATTGTCCGTGATGACATCCGTAACATAGCCGGGCTCTTCATAGACCGTGCCCTTTCTGAGCATGGGAGCATGGTAATAGGGACCGCCGCCCTTGGCATGCACGGCCCAGTATTCGAAGCTTTTCTGCGCGTGATGCGCGTCGCCCAGATGCCATTTGCCGCTGATACCGCAACGGTATCCGGTTGCCGCCAGCAGATCGGTGTAGCCGGGTTGAGCCTCGAGGTATTCGATCAGTTCGCCGTTTTGCGCCGGTTCGTACCGGGCGATGGTATTGCCGGCCGCAAGCCAGTCATGCACCCCGTGTTGCGAAGGGATGCGCCCGGTCAGCAGGGTAGCGCGCGCTGGCGAGCACACAGGGCTGGCACAGAAGAAATTTTCGAATCTCACGCCGGTGGCTGCGAGCCGGTCCAGATGGGGTGTTTCGATCTCGCGATTGCCGGCGCAACCCATGGACCAGATCCCCTGATCGTCAGACAGGATGAAGACGATGTTCGGCCGTGTCTGCTGTGTTGTGCGCATCGATGGCTCCGTCATGCCATGACTGCTTTCGCCATGGCCTCCAGGTTGCGCGGTGGCACGTTGGGCAGCAAAGCCTCGTGACTGGGACTGACGATGAGGCGCGGCCCCAGCAGTTCTCTGACCCGGTGGACCTCGCGCTGGACATCGTCCGGTGTGCCATGCACCAGGAGCTGCTGGGTGTCGATGCCACCCATGAAAGCGATCCGCCCGCGGAAGTCCCTGGCCAGGGTTTCCGCGTCCATGTCCACGGCCAGGGCCTGCAGGGGATGCAGGCAATCCACCCCGGCGTCGATCAGACGCTCGATCACCTTGTGAATCGCTCCGCAAGAGTGGAGCAGTGCCTGATAGCCGTGAGCGTGCGCCTGTTCGGTGAAGCGCACGAACCACGGCATGATGAACCGATCGAACTGCGCCGGTCCGCAGATCAGGTCCAGTTGGGTGCCGAAGTCATTGCCGAAGAAAAAGCCGTCCACTTCGTCACCGGCCGCCGCGAAAAAGCGCTCGTTGGCCTGGAAATAGAATTCGCACACCCGGTCCGTCACGGCTTGCACCACGTCAGGATGGGTGTACATCTTGACCATGTAGTTCTCCATCCCGAAGAGATCCATGACGTTGTGGTAGAAGCAGGTCCAGAATCCACTGGCCCGGTAGACCTCACCGGCAGTGCGTAGAGCGGCCAGGCACTGATCGAAGCACAGATACTCGGGGTTCGGCCACGGAAACGTCTCCAGCTCCCCCACGTCCTCGCAGTCCGCCAGCGGCCCGGCCTGTCCGTGCTGCTTCTTGTTCAGGCCCGCATCGAACATTCCGAAACCTTGCGGATCCTGGTAGGCGTCGGGATAGAATTGCGGACAAATCCAGCGCAGGTCATCCCCCAGCTTGATTCTCAGCTCCTCTTCGGTCTGCGTGCCGAAGTATGCATGCAACGCCGGCCAGCTGTCGCCGTGCGGATTGCCCAACCACAAACCGCAACGATCCACGGCCTGACCCGCGATGAGGGCGCGTATCCGGTCCCTGCTGTTCATGATGATATTCCGTCCTTTCCGACTTCCCGCTGTCACGGGTTCGCTTACCTGCGTTACCTGGGTTACCTGAGTTACCTGAGTTACCGGGGGACTTTATGTGTTATGAGCCCTTGCAGCAGTGGTAACGCCGCGAGCCGCCTGGTCACGGCCGCCGACGGATTTCCTGTCCGCATCGTCACTCCTTGTCGAAACGGGTCTGATAGTGACGCTGCCGCGACCGGCCGCAACGTGGCAGCAGGCGAATGAGAAACACACCGGCCAGAAATCCCCCCACATGAGCCCACCAGGCCACCCCGCCAGCCGTCTCGGCGGAAATGGACATCACACCACTGAAAAACTGCAGGAAAAACCAGAAGAACAATACCACGAAGGCGGGAAGCCGGATGAGCTGGATGAAAAACAGTATGGGCACCAGAGTCAGTATCCTGGCCATGGGAAAACACATCATGTAGGCGCCCAGCACGCCGGCAATGGCACCGCTGGCTCCGACCATGGGCACGGGCGAGGTGGGGTGCAGGGCGATGTGCGTGGCCGCCGCCACCACGCCGCAAGCCAGATAGAAGCCGACGAACCGCAGGTGGCCCAGACGGTCTTCCACGTTGTCGCCGAAAAGCCACAGGTACCACATGTTGCTCAGCAGGTGCAGCCAGCCTCCGTGCAGGAACATGGAAGCGAACAACGGCACCACCAAGACGTAGAGCAGATTAGCACCGGGCTGCTGCAGGGCCTCCATGACGCGAGCCGGAACCAGGCCATACGCGGCAAAAAATTGCTCGATCTGCTCTCCCTGGTAGATCTGGTGGTAGAAAGCCGCCACGTTGGCCAGAATCAAGGCCACGGTGAACACCGGCCTGGAGCCGGAGGGATTGGCATCGCGGATGGGTATCAAGAGTTCATCTCCTGGACGGAGTGGTTCGGTTTTCAGAAAAACCGGTGAACCGGCTACGCCGGTTATTTGCACCCGGACACCGGATGTAGCCATATTGAGGCAGGCGCGGATCGCAGCGTGCGAAGATCATCCTGTCACGCCCAACCAGAAGGAACACCATGAAAAGCGCATGGACAACAGCAGCAGCTGTGGCACTGATCACGGCCACAGCCGGCGTTCCCTTCGCGGCCGAGGTGACGCTGGTGGCTGAAGGCACCCCGCAGGCGGCTGTCGTGCTGGCGGCAGCCCCGGATTCCATCGAAATACGCGCCGCCGCAGAGCTGGTGGAGCACATCCACCTGATCAGCGGCGCCGAGCTGCCAGTGGTGCGCGCGCAGGCGCCGGCGGGAATGCTGCCGATACGTCTGGGCCGGGCGGCCGGGGTTCACGCGGAACGACTGGTGCGGGAACGCAGCGACAATCCCTCAGCCTTTGCGCTGATCGTCGATACGGATGAGGTGCATATACGCGGGGTGTCGGCGGAAGGAACCCGCATCGGCGTGTATGAGCTGCTGGAGCAGCTGGGCGTGCGCTTTTACCTGCCCGGCGATCTGGGCCGCGTCGTACCTGAAGGCGACACCATACATCTACCCACCCAGACAACCGTCCAGGTGCCCTCCATGGACTACCGCCGGCTCCAGCACATTTCCGTCTGCGAGTGGCGCCACCGGGTCCGCCTGGGCGGTACAAGTCGTTCCACCGGAGCGCATGGCATCCCGCCTTTCCGCGGCAACCAGGACATGTTCGAGCAGCATCCGGAGTGCTTCGCGCGCATCGACGGTGAACGTCGGTTCCGTCAGATCTGCGCCAGCAATCCTGACGCCGTGGCGCTGACCGTGGCCTGGATACGCGAGCACCATGCCCCTACCAATGAGAAAATATACCTTGGCATGGGCCCCAACGACGGCGGTGGTTACTGTGAGTGCGAAGGCTGCGCTGACCTGGACGGCGGCGTCTTCGACCCCGTCTACGGCACCACTTCGGTCACCGGGCGCTATATCTGGTTCTTCAACGAGGTACTCGACCATTTGGAGGACGACTACCCCAATCTGCATCTGGTCTGGTACGTGTACGCGCGCCACATGATGCCGCCTCCCCCCGAACTGAAACCCAATCCGCGCATCGTCGGCGTGTTCGCACCCATTACCCTGGACCGCATCCGTGGCATGGACAACCCCATGAGTCCGGACCGGTACATTCTCCGCTGGGTGATCGACGCATGGAGCGAACTGGACCCCAACGAGCTGTACTATCGAGGTTACTACAACAACCTGGCCTGTCCGCAATTTCCCATCAGCCAGGTGGATCGCATCCGGCACGAGACCCCGGTATTCCGCGAAAAGGGCATCAATGTGATGCGTGTCGAGGTCATCCAGCAGTCCTGGGCCTCCAACGCCATCTCCCTGTACCTGGCCACCCGGCTGATGTGGGATGTGGATACGGACGTAGACGCGCTGCTGGCCGAATTCTACCGGAAGTTCTATGGACCGGCAGCTGGTCCCATGGGTGCATACCACGAGGCCCTGGATGCGGCTTTCCGGGACACGCCCTACTTCGCCGGCACCAGCTACCCCTATTTCGCCATCTTCGAGGCGGAACGGCGCGCCACTCTGAGGCGCCACCTGGACGCGGCGATAACGCTGGCAGGCGAATACCGGGGACGGGCCCCCTACGCCGAACGCGTGCGCATCGCCCGTCTGGGTTTCGACCGGCTGGAGCTGTTTCTGGATCTGATCGAAGCGCGTAACCGGTTTGACTTCGCCCTGGCGCACCGCACGATGCAGGAATACCTGCGGTTGAACGACGAGATGGTCGACTACGTCCTGGAAGGCGAGGGCGAAAGGGCCCACCGCCTGGTGCACTGGCGAGAACGCTCGGAGAGCCGCGGCAGCTATTTCAACCGCTTCTTCGCCATGCCGGTGAGGTCCGGATACCACCGTCTGGTAGAGGCTGGTGAGCTCGTGGCCGGCTTGCCGGACGAGTGGGACTTTCTGCTGGATCCCACCGGACTGGGCCAGATCAGCGGCTGGCACCGACCCGGACCGCTGGGCGGCAACTGGCAGCCGTTGAAGACGTTTTCCCGCACCTGGAGCGACCAGGGACTGCATTATTACAAGGGGACCGCCTGGTATCGCACGCAAGTCAGCATACCGGAAGAATTCCGTGGGCGTCGCGTTTACCTCTGGTTCGGCGGCGTGGACGAGGTCGCCAGTATATGGGTGAACGGACAGTTTCTGGGCACCAGTCAGGAACCGGGAGAAGGTCTGCCAGGGGTTCCTGGTAGTTTCCGCCCCTTCGATGTGGACGCCACCCAGGCTCTCCGGTTCGGAGGCGGAGAAACCAACACCGTCACCGTCCGGGTGGTCAACGAACGCCTGTCCGAGCTGGGTACCGGGGGCATCACCGCGCCGGTGATGTTCTGGTCACCTCACGATCCGGCCTGGACAGCGCCGTAGATCACCGGAGCGCTGCAACCGGAGGGATCCAATCCGATCATCATCAAGGTAGCCAACCCATGGCGGCGGTATCTGGCAAGGGATGCGTCGGTATTTGTTCGGCTGACGGCGTCCTGCTGGCCAGAACGGACAACACGGGAGCGCAGGGAGCATGGGGAACACCTTGCGCGCCGAGCGCAACTTTCCCGGCGGCATGAACACACCGCGAGTGGCGACTGATCGAAGTCCGGCCCGTCGAATGGAATACTGCACGCAGCACCCAGCACCCAGCACGACGGCACTACAGCACGACCTATGGAACCATGCGTTCATAACCACAGGAGCAGGAATATGGCAGGAACATTCAGGTTTTCATTCGGCCCGTGGAATATTCACGAAGGCGCGGATCCGTTCGGCCCGCCGGTCCGGCAGAGCATTCCATTCAACCAGAAGCTGGCTCAGTACAGGGATCTGGGTTTCGACGGCGTGCAGTTCCACGACGATGACGCCGTGCCGGAACTGGACCGGCTGTCTCCGGCGCAGGTCGTGGAGCAGGCCAGAGCCGTGCGCCGTACTCTTGAGGATCATGGCCTGGCGGCAGAGTTCGTGGCACCGCGCCTGTGGGAGGACCCCCGCACCATCGACGGCGCCTATACGGCCAACGATCCGGCCGTTCGGGCTTATGCCCGGGAGCGCAGCCAACTCGCCCTGGACATCGCGGACGCGCTGGGAACCGACTTGGTCGTCCTCTGGCTGGCCCGCGAAGGCACCTACATTCGCGAAGCCAAGGACAGCCGGGTAGCGGTGGGGCGCATCGTAGAAGCGATGAACGACATGCTCAACGCCAACCCCGGCATACGGTTGGCCATCGAGCCCAAACCCAACGAGCCGATGGATCAGGCATACATACCCACCACCGGTCATGCGGTGGCGATCGGGGCGCAGACGGTGGCGCCGGACCGGGTGGGGGTCAACATCGAGAGCGCCCATGCGGTGCTTGCCGGTCTGGATCCGTCGGACGAGATGGGCTTCGCGCTGGCTTGCGGTAAGTTGTGGACCGTTCATCTGAACGACCAGAACGGACTCAAGTTCGATCAGGACAAGACGTTCGGCAGCGTCGACCTGCGTCGAGCCTTCAACCAGGTGAGGCTTCTGGACGCGCACGATTACGGCGCCAACGGCGAATGGGTGGGCCTGGATGTCAAGGCCATGCGATCCCAGAAAGACGCCACCGCCACCCGGCACCTCAGCAACAGCCGGGAGATCTTCCTGACTCTGCTGGATATCAGCCGCAACCTGCCTGCCTCACAGATGGACGAACTGATCGCGCAGCGGGACTATGAGACCCTGGATCGGATGGTGATGATGGCCCTGCTGGGCAGGTAGTACAAGCAGGCCTGCCTCCGCTGATCGGGCCGTTCACGTATGGCATGCTTCGCCGCTCCGGCCGGAGCACGGCCGGAGCACGGCAAGCCAGGGGCGGCCCATCATACCGTGCAGTATACCGTGCAGTAGTGGTGTCCCGTGAGCTGCCCGTTCACGGGCATCCGGCGCGATCAGGGTTGCCAATGGTCCATGGGATCCAGCGGATACATAGGGCGGGGAATCCGTTGCCACGGCAACTGATGCAGCGCTGACATGGTGGGACCAGGCGTGTTGACGCGTAAGATCTGCGCCGTCATCGGCCGGTAGTGCTGAAAATTGCTCGCCGTCTTGAGTACCGCCATCTTGGCCTCGGCCGGTTCCAGGCCGAAGCGACGGTAGACGAGCGGGTGGTTTCCTCCCACCCCGGCATACTCGCTCACCACCACCCGCAGCGCACCTATGGCCAACAGGGCACTTCTCCCCATGTCAAAAGCCCGTTTATAGTTGGCGTCCGCGTCCACGAATCCCTCTGCTACGGCGGCAACCTCGGCATCAACGGCCATCGGCAGGCAATGATCGGCCCCTTGATAGCCACCCAGAGCCAGGCGCAATGCCGCGCCAGGGCCGGCCTCGTAGGCAGCACGCGCCGAACGGGAATCGACCAGGGGCACCAGGGCCAGCTGGTCAACCTCCTGGCGCAGCATCTCGCGCAGGATGACCGTACTGTCACCCGGCGCTCCGCCAAACACACTGTCCCCGGTGTCCGAGAGAACCACCAACCCGCTTGGCGCAGCCACGGCCCGGCGTATGGCCTCCTCCACCGGCAGGCTCTCGTAGACCCAGAAACGCTCGCGCAGCTCCCACGCCTTGCGCGCCAGTTCCTCCGACAGGGCAGCGGCCAGCTGGGGATCACCATCGGTGACCACCACACTGGTCCAGCCGGCTTCCGGCACATCCAGCCAGGGCTGCATGGGAAAGGGCGACACGTGCAGCACACCGGGACGGGAGTCGAAATCCCGGGCCATCTGGAACCACTCCCGCATCGGTCCGCCTGACGTCAGGAACTGCTCCTGGTGAGTGATCATGGGGATCTTGTGCCAGGCCATGGCAGGACGCACCCGGCCGCGCACCGTGGCCAGCAGCAGCTTGGCGGCCAGATAAGCCGTGTCGAACCCGTCGTGCGGCTGGGTCCGGTGTCCCACCAGCCCGGTGAGGTGCCGCATCATACGGGCGGTGATGTTCGCATGGTGGTCCAGCGGCGCTACGATGGGTAGGTCCGGCCCAACCACGGCGCGCGCCGTCTCCAGCAGGGCGCCCTCGACATCCGGTTCCGTTTCTGCTGCTGCGGCGCCATGCAGACTGAAGAAAAGTCCATCGACCGGCAGCGCCTGGCGTAAACCGGCGGCGAGCTTATCCTTGAGAATCTGCAGGATTTCATCGGTCAATGGACCGCTGGCGCCGGCCAACGCGTCCAGAATCGGGACCGGCTCCACGTCCGCATCTTCCTCCGCCGCGGCGATCTGAAAGCCGCGAATACCGGACGAAGGTTCATCGTTCGGCGCGATTACGGCGTTTCCCTCAAGCCAGCGATGCTGCCGGAATGTGTCCAATGTGGTGCGCACGGTCGAGAAACTGCATGTCTCCTGCCGTATCTCCGCCAGGGCTATTCGCATCAGCCATCCGTCCCTTCGTTGCAATCCCTGCTGAAACGCTCAGCGGACATCACCCACGTGTGCATTGTTCCCGTCTAACTGCGGGCGACGGCCGTTATGCCGCTACCGTATCCACCCTGCGTCCGCCTGGACACGTCCGCATGAATGTCTGGCGCATGGCACCTCCATGGCCTCGGCTGCCTTATACAGCGAACCGTGGAGGACGCTGTCAAGACCCCGCCCAGGCGTTTGACAGGCCGGTAACCTGACGTTATCGTAGGCGCGTTCCAGCCAGTCCGGGGCCGCTGCAACCGATCCCTTTGGACACCGAAGTCTTACCGGGCCCTGACATCCGCAGTAACCACCGGGACCGCCTCTCGTGCACAACGCCGACGTTCACCCGTACCAACCGTATACCGGCTACCCCCAGGACGTACCGACGCATTACGGCACACCGATGCTCGTGGTGTTGGACGCTACCGCGGATGCGGCATGGCTGCCGCTGTGGGGCATGACACTGCTGGAGCGCAACCTCAGGCTGGTGGAACGCCTGGGCGCGGCCCGCGTACACGTGATCGTCCGGCCGGACGATGCCGCGCGCGTACGGCGCCGCCGGTTTCCCGCGTCTCTGGAACCTGTCGTCGAGACGCGCACGGCGATGACCGTGGCCCGGGAGCTAGCGGCAACAGCCGCAGGACCGGTGTTGCTGCTGGAAGCCGCGGCGCTGTACGACCGGCGCGCCGTGCACGTGTTGTGGCAGTCCCGCGCACCGGCCTTGCTCGTCGCCGGGAGCAGTCCCACCCAGGCGGCTGCACTGTTGCTGCCCCCTGGGGCGGAGCTGCCTGACGACGGCAACGAGGGCGACTGGAACGCCTTGCAGCAGATCCTGTTCGACGCTCCCGAAACCTGCCGCGTGCCGCTGGAGACTGTCGAACAGCGCGTGTCCCTGTTGAGAAAATCCGTGGCACCGCTGGTGCTCCGCATCCACGACCAGGCCTCATTGCGGCAGGCGGACGCTTATCTCAAGGAACTGGCGGGCAAGGGTGTCAACGACCTGATGGCAGAGTTCGTGCATCCGCCCCTCGAGTTTATGCTGACCCGCCTGGTGGCGCGGACCCGGATCACACCCAACCAGGTGTCGTACTTCAACCTCCTGCTGAATGTGGTCGCGCTGCCGTTGCTTGCCGGCGGTTGGCTGTGGACGGGCCTGGCCCTGAACCTGCTGCGCGGTGTCACCGATGGCGTGGACGGTAAGCTGGCTCGTCTGACCTTGCGGGAAAGCA
This sequence comes from Candidatus Latescibacterota bacterium, assembly GCA_007136405.1. Classification (GTDB taxonomy): domain Bacteria; phylum Latescibacterota; class UBA2968; order UBA8231; family UBA8231; genus SLHA01. The sequence continues at coordinate 3,081 of SLHA01000073.1, read as the reverse complement.
AGGGCGGAGACCGCGTGGACCATGTGGTGGACCGGCTGTATCTGCCTGCCTTCTTTCTGGCCCTGGGCTGGCACCTGAGCGGCGGCAATCTGACGGCGCTGCCGGCATTGAGCAGCTATTTTCTGCTGGTATTCTACCTGGCCAACCGGCTGCTGGCCACCTGGTTCGGGTATTTTGTGGGCGCTTCCAGCGGAGACTACCGGCCCGTAGATCGTGCCGTCCGGCGCTTCTGGCCCAAGCGCAATATATGCGTGCTGATTCTGCTGTTGTCGCTGAGCGCCGGCCAGCCGGAGGCGGGACTCCACGCCATGACCGCGCTGACCGGCCTGATGGTGATTTACCGGATCGTGCGCCTGCACCAGGAAGGACACCGGATACAACGCCAGCGCCAGGAACGCAACGAGGCTGGTGCCATCGCCGCATCACCGGCCAGCGGCGCCGAAACGGAGGTGCCATGCAGAGCGTGATTCTGGCCGCCGGCATGGGTACCCGGATCGCCTCTCAGGGACCGTCCAAGCCGCTCTTGCGGCTGCTCGGACGCCCATTGATCGAGTGGGTCATCCGCAGCGCCATGCAGGCCGGTGTACGGGAGTTCGTCGTGGTCACGGGGTACCAGGCCGCCACGGTGGAGACCTTTCTCCACGGGCTGGCTGAGCGTCTGGACGTATCTGTCATCCGGGTCCGGAACGACCGTTGGCAGGAGGCCAACGGGCTGTCGGCGCTGAGGGTGCTTGGCTGGGTGCGGGATCCTTTCATCCTGCAGATGTCGGACCACCTCTTCGACGCACAGATCCTGCGACAGCTGCAGCGACAGCCCGTGGGCCGCGACCAGGTGATGCTGGCCGTGGACCGGGGCGTGGGAGTCAATCAGCGGATAGACCTGGACGACGTCACCCGGGTCCAGGAGGATTCCGGCCGTATCGTAGCTATTGGCAAAGGCATTCCCGGCTACAACGCGTACGACACCGGCATCTTTCTCTGCTCACGGAGCCTGTTCGACGCCATCGAAACCAGTCAGGCCCGACACGCTGACGCATCGCTGTCCGGTGCCATGCGGGTGCTGGCCGGGTCTGGCCGGGCGCTGACCTTTGATGTAGGCAACCTCTTCTGGATGGACATCGACACCGAGCACGACCTGCGCGCGGCGGCGGTGTGTCTCGAACAACGCGGCACCACGGCCACCGGGTTGATATAGCGACACCGCAGGCCGGCCTGCGGCACGGCGGATAGGCTGACCGCGGTACCGCGAATCCGGGGACAGGTTGGCAGCCTGTGATACGCCGTGGCCTATCCGCTTTCAGGCGCCATCGTCGCGGACCGGTGGTTGCGGACGGTACGGCTCTGAGGGCCTGGCACGGGGATCCGAGTACTCCGCCGGGCCTTACCGCTTCAACAGCGCCTCACAGCGTCCAGGGTTCCCGGTAGGCGTAGTGCAGCCGCGCGTTGGCCTCAGCATCGTCCACGAAACGCTCTTTTTCCGGATCCCAACACAGACTGCGACCCAGCTCCAGGGCGATATTGCCCAGATGAGCGAAGGTCGTGGACCGGTGCCCCTCCTCCAGCGTGCAACAGGGCTGGCGGCGTTCCTTGACGCAGTCCACGAAGTCGCGCACCAGCACTTCGGTAGTGTCCTCCTTGATGCGCAGGTCGCCGTATACCTGATCACCGGACAGGCTGTATTCCTCCGGCTCCGCTCCTTCCGCCCGGGTCTGGAACTGACCGGGCCGGGAGGGGTGAATGGCATATCCGTCCTGACTGACCACGGCGTAGCCGGTGGATCCCCGGAGTTCCACCTCGCCTCCGGCAATGCCTTGACCGCCGGCGCTCTCCAACATGTCGAAACGGGCTATTCTGCCGGAGGCGAACTGGTAGGTGGTGACCAGAGTGTCCGGAATAGTGCGATCGTCATCCACGGCCAGGCGTCCGCCGATGGCCGAGACGACCACCGGTCCCGTTTCTCCCATGAGCCAGCGGATGACGTCCAGATAGTGCACTCCCCAGTTTCCCAGTTGAGAAGAATACGCCTGCCACCACCGAAAGAAGTAGGGAGCGACATTGTATTGGTACGGCTGAGCGGCACGCGGACCAAGCCACATATCCCAGTCGAAATCCGGCGGCGGTGGTTCCGCGCCCTGGCGCCCGATGCCATCCGGACACATGCTGCTGAGCCGGGCGGCGCAACCCATGGTCACGGTGCCGATGGCACCATGGGCAATACGGTCGGCCAGTCGCCGGTACACCGAGGAGCCGCGCCGGTTCAGACAGACCGCGCCGATGCGTTCCGTCTCGCGTTCCACTTCCACCATGCGTCGTCCTTCGTGAATCGTGGCGGTCAGCGGCTTTTCCACGAACACGTCCTTACCGGCGCGGAATGCCATCACCGTTTGTACGGCATGCCAATGGTCTGGTGTGGCGACACAGACGGCATCGATATCGTCTCTCGCCAGCAACTGCCGGAAATCCGTGTACCTGGCCACGTCCTGCGTCAAGGCCTCCGCCATGGGCGGTACGGGGATCCCGGATTCCAGGTAGCGTGGGTGGGTCCGCTCCCGGTCCCGGTGCAGATAGGGCTCGTACACATCGCAGAGAGCCACGATGCGTACATCCGGCTGGACGATGAACCGTTCCAGCAGCTGCGTGCCGCGGTTACCCACGCCGATAAAGCCCATTCGTACCTTGTCTGGTGCCATCCATCACCTCTTTCTGAAATGCGACAAAAGGCCGCGAGCCCATATGGCCGGACGCGCCCTCCTCGTCCATGAGATTTACCACAAAGCGCACCTGCAGGTCAAACCCAGAGTTGTGGGCGAGGGATCTGTCCGCTTCCTTCCACCTGCTTTACCTTGTAAAGGAAACGGCTCGCTGCCTGCCGTCCTCGAGTGTCGTGGCCAGCCAATGAGCGTGAGCACCGAGGGCGTCGAGACGCAGCGCTCGGCGCCTGAACGAGCCGTGTCGGAAGATGGCGCGGGCGAGGGCAACGCCACGCTCTGGAGTGGGTCGTGGCTCGAATGAAGCGTATGGGCCCGACGTTCACTCGATGCCGGATGCGTATAACCGGGAGGAACGGCGCAGGTTGACCAT
>SLHA01000061.1 GCA_007136405.1 Candidatus Latescibacterota bacterium | reverse complement strand
TTCGCCGGCAACCGTATCGAAATGGGCGACCGCGCCATCGGTATCATCAGCAGCGGCGTGGCCCTGCAATATGCCCGGGAAGCCTTTCCGCAGGCGTCGTTTCTCCGGCTGGGCATGCCCGAACCCCTGCCCCGGCAGCTGGTACAGGATTTTGCCGCCCGCGTGGACCGGCTCTACGTGGTAGAGGAACTGGAACCCTTCCTGGAGGACCAGCTGCGGGCCATGGGGCTGGACGTGACTGGAAAGCAGGTGTTACCGCGCACCGGCGAACTCGCTCCGGAGCTGGTGCGACAAGGCATTTCCAGCGGCAAGGTAGAGCCGGCTGCCGGCGCGGCACCGCTGCCGGGCCGTCCGCCGGTGTTGTGTCCCGGCTGTCCACATCGCGGGCTGTTTTACGCGCTCAAAGAGGTCAAGGCCACGGTTACCGGTGATATCGGCTGCTATACGCTCAGCGTCCTGCCCCCCCTGGAGATGATGGACACCTGCATCTGTATGGGTGGCAGCATCGGCGTGGGACAGGGATTGGCACGGGCGCTGGAAGGCAAGGATGCCGACCGCGTCATCGCCGTACTCGGGGACTCCACCTTCGTCCACTCGGGCATACCCAGTCTGGTGAACGCGGCGTACAACCAGACCAACCTGACGGTGATCATCGCCGACAACGGCACCACGGCCATGACCGGTCAGCAGGATCATCCCGGCACCGGCAGGACCTTGCAAGGCGAACAGGTGCCCCAGCTGGACTTCGAGGCCCTGGCCAGATCGGTCGGCGTGGACAAGGTGATCACCGTGGATCCGCTGGATGTAGACGCCACCGTCCAGGCGGTTCGCGCCGCCACCGAGCACCAGGGACCTGCCGTGGTGATCGCCCGGCGGCCCTGCCTGTTCGTGGATCGGGACCAGTATGAAGGTGTCGTGCAGGTCGACGCCGAACTGTGCACGCGGTGCAAACTGTGTCTGCGACTGGGCTGCCCGGCCATCAGCCTGGGAGCGGAGGCCGCCACGGTGGATCCGCATCTGTGCGTAGGCTGCGATCTGTGCGTCGAGATCTGTCCGCAACATGCGTTCACCCGAACCCCGCAAGAGATCAAAGCATGACTGACAACGGTACCACCAGCATTCTTTTCGCCGGCGTCGGCGGCCAGGGCATCGTCCTGGCCAGCAGCCTGCTGGCCAGTGTATGTCTAGCCGCCGGGCATGATGTCAAGCAGAGCGAGGTGCACGGCATGGCCCAGCGGGGCGGCAGCGTCACCAGTCACGTGCGTTTCGGTACGGCTGTTTTGTCGCCTACCATACCCCGGGGAGAAGCGGATTTCCTGATCGGCTTCGAGCTGCTGGAAACGGTTCGCTGGTCGGGTTTCCTGAAGCCGTCCGGCGCGCTCCTGGTCAATACCCAGCGGATCGACCCGATCACCGTGGCCAGCGGCGCCGCTGAATATCCTGACGGACTGGAGGAGCAGCTCCGCGCCCGTCATCGTGACACCGTGCTCATCGATGCCCTGGACATCGCCCAGGAAGCCGGTAACCCTCGCGCCGTCAACCTGGCCTTACTTGGCGCCCTGTCCAACCGTCTGCCTTTCCCGGAAGATGCATGGCATCAGGGAATCAGTCAGCGGGTTCCCCCCAAGACGCTGACCTCCAACTGGGCGGCTTTCCAGGCCGGCAGAGCCCGTTAGGGTACATTCAGGGAGAGAGTCGATGAAATACGAGGTCGAATACCTGGACCGTGAAACCTTGCAGGCGCTGCAGCTTGAACGTCTGCGCAAGATAGCCGCTCATGCCTATGCCCGGGTGCCGCACTACCGTGAAGTGTTCGAGGATCTGGGAGCGCAACCGGAGGACCTGAAGTCCCTGCACGACCTGACCGGGATTCCGGTGACGGACAAGGAAACGCTGCGCCAGCATTATCCGTACGGCATGTTCGCCGTCCCCATGGCGGAGATCAAGGAGATCCATGCTTCCTCGGGCACCACGGGCAAACCCACCGTGGTAGCCTATACGCACACCGACCTGCAGGTCTGGTCGGAGGTCATGGCCCGCAGCCTGGCCTGTTGCGGTGTCACCGACGAGGATGTCATCCAGAATGCGTACGGGTACGGCCTGTTCACGGGCGGACTCGGCGTTCATTACGGAGCCCTGGAACTCGGTGCGGCCATCGTGCCCATCTCCGCCGGCGGCACGCGCCGGCAGTTGCAGCTCATGCAGGATTTTGCCACCACGGTGATCACCTGCACGCCTTCGTACTCGATCTACATGGCGGAAGAGGCCCGCTCGCTGGGCCTGGATCCCAGGCGCAGCTCGTTGCGCCTGGGCATTTTGGGCGCCGAACCCTGGAGCGAAGGGATGCGCCGGGAGATCGAGGCCGCCTGGGAGATGAAGGCATACAACATCTACGGACTCTCGGAGATCATCGGCCCCGGCGTGGCCCAGGAGTGCACCGGCCAGTGCGGTATGCATCTGTGGGCGGATCATTTCCTGCCGGAAGTGGTCGATCCGGAGACCCTGAAGCCGGTGGAGGAAGGCGAGGACGGCATGCTCGTCATCACCACGCTATCCAAGCAGGCCACGCCGTTTCTCCGCTACGCCACCAAGGACATCGTCAGCATCACCCACGAACCGTGTCCTGCCTGCGGACGCACGTCGCCGCGGATCAGCCGCGTCAAGGGGCGCACGGACGACATGCTGATCATCCGTGGCGTCAACATCTTCCCTTCGCAGATCGAAGGCGTGCTGACCGAGATAGAGGGCACGGAGCCGCACTACCAGATCCTCGTCAAGCGCGAGGGCGCGCTGGATTCCATCGATGTCCAGGTGGAAGTGGACGAACGCTACTTCTCCGACGAGATCCGCCAGCTGGAGGCGTTGGAACGACGCATCCGCAACGAGATCGGCAACGTGCTGGGCATCGGCGTCGGCGTCAAGCTCGTGGAGCCTCGTACCATCGCCCGCAGCGAAGGCAAGGCCAAGCGCGTGGTGGACACCCGCGACATGTGAACTGTGCAGTCGCCGGTGCCCGCAGGCACCGGCGTGCCAACCATAGGGGTGACTGGACATGCAGGTACATCAGATCTCGGTATTTCTGGAAAACCGGGTAGGCCGCCTGGAGGAAGTGACCCGGGTTTTGGCCGATAACGACATCAACATCCGGGCCCTGTCGCTGGCCGACACGTCCGATTTCGGCATTCTCCGGCTCATCGTCAACAAGCCGGACGAGGCTGTCCGGATATTGCGGGAGGGCGGGTTCACGGTCCGCGAGAATGACGTCATCGCCGTGGAAGTGGATGATCGCCCCGGCGGTCTGGCCAACATTCTGGAGTTGTTCAGCCGGGCTGGCATCAGCGTCGAATACATGTACGCCTTCGTCGAACGGCACAGCGGCAATGCCGTCATGATCTTCCGCGTGGAGTCGGTGCCGCGAGCGATCAAGGCGCTGCAGGACGCCGGCATCACATTGCTCAGCGATGAGCAGGTCTGTTCCCTCTAGCCGGATTGGTCGAATTCCACCCATGAAAGAATCTGTCATTCGATTGATGACGCGCCTGGCGGTGCAGCACGGTGCCGTCAACCTGTCCCAGGGCTTCACGGACGAAGCCCCCCTCTTCGAGCTGGTCTGGGGCGGTGTCGCCGCCGCCGTCGGAGGCGACGACGAGCATATCGAGCATCTGGATCGACTTACCTTGGGACAGGCGTGCAACGAGCTGGGCCTTTCCGCCGACGCTTTCGCCGAGTTGTCTCTCAAGGATCTGCTGGCCCGTTTGCAGAATCCGCGCGACCGGTTCAACCAGTATTCCTTTCCGTTCGGTCTTCCCGAGCTGCGACAGGCCATAGCCGATTACACCAACCGTTTTTACGCCTTCCATCCGGATCCCGACACGCGCATCACGGTGGTGCTGGGCGCCACCGAGGGGCTCTCTTCGGTGCTGCGGGCGGTCTGCGAACCCGGTGATGCGCTGGTCGTCTTCCAGCCCTTCCACGAGATGTACCCGTCGCAATCGGCCATCTTCGGTCTGGAACCCCGGTACGTCACGCTGCGCGAAGACCGCGCCGCAGGCACGTGGACCATGGACCGGGACGAGGTGAGGGCCGCCTGCGGACCCGGCACCCGTGGCATCATCGTCAACACGCCGCACAATCCCACGGGCAAGGTGTTCCAGCACGAAGACCTGGAGTTCATCGCCTCGCTGTGCCAGGAGCGGGATCTGTTCGCCTTCACGGACGAGATCTACGAGCATATCGTGTACGACGGGCACCGTCACGAATGCCTGGCCGGATTCGACGGCATGGATGAACGGACCTTTGTCATCAACTCCATTTCCAAGACCGGCAGTGCAACGGGTTGGCGGGTAGGCTGGGTCATCTCCCCCGAGGCGTATACCACCCGCATCCGCGCCATCCACGACACCCTGGTCATCCAGGCCCCCACGCCACTGCAGAAAGGTACCGCCCGCCTGCTGCGCCAGGACGATGCCGTGTTCCGCGACATGTGGCAGGCGTATGACCGCAAGCGCATGACGCTGGTGGAAGGGCTGCGGCAGGTCGGCTTCCAGATATCACCGCCGGAAGGCTCGTATTACCTGTTCGCCAATTACCGCCAGGTGCCCGGGTTGAAGGACAAGTCGCCGATGGACGCGGCCATGTTCTTGATCGAGACGGCCGGAGTGGCTTCCGTTCCGGGAGACAACTTCTACCGCATCGGCAACGAGGGTGACGACTATCTGCGCTTCGCCTTCTGCCGCAGCCTGGAGGCCCTTCAGGAGGCCGGGCGGCGCCTGGTGAAGACGCTGGGCTGAGCCAGGGCGGTCAGACGGATCAACCGTAGACCGCCCGGTGAGTCAGGCCGCCGGCGGTGTCAGACCGTCTTCAGCAACGGATGTGTATTACGACAGTACGGCCCCGGGCCGGCATACTCCGGTCCGGGGCCGGTGCGTGTGGAGGCTCGGGGCTGGCCACGCGTTTCGGAGACGGTGCGCGTGGCGGCTCAGGGGCTGTGCGCGTGGCGGCGCGGGGCTGGCCACGCGTTTCGGAGACGGTGTGCGTTGCCGTGCATGGCTTCCGTGCTGCCGGAGTCATGACCGTCAACCGATCAATAGACGAAATCCCGAATATCATACAGCGACATCGAGGGCCGCGCCGCGGCAAACCGGAGTCCGGCGGCCATGCGTTGCTGCTGCTGTCGCATGGCCGCATAATCCATGGTCTCAGCCCCTGGTTGACAGCTGTCGCGGCTGCAGTCCGGTTCGTCGTGTCGCATCAGCGGCGAGAAATAGATGATGTCGCCGGCCCCCAGATCCATGGCATGAAGGGTATGCACGGTGTCGCGTTCGTGCGGTTCCGCCTGCGCTGTTCCGCCCACTCCCAGCAGGACGATCACCCCCACCTGCAGTCCGCTGGCATGCAGATGCCGGACCGCGCGCACCATATCTACCGCCGAGCCAGGTTTGTTGAGATGCCGCAACAAAGCGTCATGGCCGGTCTCCAGCCCCAAATACACCCGCCTCAACCCCAGGCGGCGCAGTACCTGCAGTTGATCCGTCTGATGGCGCAGAACTCCGGCGGCATCGGCAAAACCATAGAACGCACCGGCGGGTCCCCCGACAGCAGTCAGGTAGTCGTTGACGCTGGACAGCACCTCCGCCAACCGGGCCGCCGAACCCCACAGCAGGTTGGCATCGCCGAGGAAGACCGAACGCCGCAACCAGAGACCTTCACCCAGCCATTCGACGATACCGTGCACATGACGGGCCAGCTCATCCCCGGACTTGTGACGAAACCGGCGGTCGCGGTACAGCTGGCAGAACGTGCAGCGATTCCACGGACACCCCTCCGAACTCTGCACCACCAGCGCCAGGTATTGATCCGGCGGCAGGATGCTGACCCTCTGGTACAGGGAGTGGAAACGACCCACATCCGCCTGCAACGCGGCGGCGTCCCAGCGTCGAAGGCGGGCCAGCCAGGCCTGCAACAGCGATTGCTGATCCGGGTTCAACTCAGGCGCATTCCGCGCCACCGCTGCGGCCAACTCGTCCAGACGTTGCCGCACCCGATAGAGAAACCACCCCGTTCCCCCTGCATCCAGCTGGGACATCACCCGCACCGCCCGGCCACCCGGTTCATGGCGATGTTTGACCAGCACACACCCGTCCATACCACGCCGGTAGTTACGTCCTTCCACGAAAGCGGCATAGGGGCGCCCTTCCCGGTCAAAGGTGTAGTTCTCGCTGCCATCGACAGCCAGAGAGATGGCTCTTGGCTTCACGTTGAACAGCCAGGTGTTCCCCTGCGCGTCCAGTTCGACATATATTCTGCCATGATCAGCCGCGGTCTCAAACCGGCCCATCGAAACGATCCTCATGCATGAGTCAGGACATCCCCATCCAAGCACTCACAGTACGTACCAGGGCCCGGGGTGATGTCAAGCAACCCCCCGGCCTGTGGCCGGCCCGCACCTCGGAGAAACGTAGCAGGGTCGTTTCCAAGAAGATCGATCAAGGCTGAGGCCATGGCGAACCGGCGTCGCTCGGAGACGGCCCACGTCCGCCCCGTAACGGCGGCAAGCACGATGGATATGACGAGGTCGAGCCGCAACTGCACAAAGCGGCGCAGCGGCACAGAGCAGCGCAGCGGCACAGAGCAGCGCAGCGGCACAGAGCAGCGCAGCGGCACAGAGCAGCGCCGTGCCCGCCTGCGGCGCACCGGGCTGTGGTTGTGCCTGGCGGTAGGCGCTGCCTGCGGGCCCGGCGATCAACCGCCTGTAGTCGATCACTTTACCTGGATCAACCCGATAACCGCTGCCGTGGTGGAGCTTCCGGATGGCTGGAGGCACTGTCCGGACACCGCCAGTCGGGGCGAAACCACCGTCGGTTTTTTCGCTCCGAGCTATGCCCGGATGTTGGGCCGGTACGGGCACGTTACGTTGCACTACGAGTACATCCACCATCCATCTGAACCCATGACCCTGGAACGCTTCGTCGACAACTTCTCCGCATACGTGCGACATCGCGGCCGTGTCGAATCCGGACCCGACTTCGTCGACCAGAACGCCATCCAGACCGCGCACCTGACCGTCGAGGCCCTGCACCGGCAGCGCGAGATCCTGCTGGAGGTCCGCTTCTGGACCGCGGACGAGCGGGATTTCTGGTATGCGGTGATCGAAAGCGAAACCGGTGACCAGCGCTTCCGGGATATGGCGGCTCCTCTCGTCCAGCAGTTGATCCACAGCACGCTGTCGCGCTGACGGAGCTGTCAGCAAACGGCGGACATGCCGGGGGTGTCGGGGTCCTCGCTGGTCGTTGACCAGGAGCCACAGCGCGCAGCGATCCGTATATGGGACGGGGCCTGCCGGGTGTCGGGGTCCTCGCTGGTGATTGACTCTGGGGGCAACTTCAGGAACGGGCTTTCTCGGTTATACCTGGCCCGCTATTATATACGTATGCTTCGGATCCGTGCTGCCCCTGGCCTCATGCTGCTCGCCCTCGCCGTGTTCGCGCTCTGCCGATGCGCCGCGCCGGAGCTGCGGCCGGACACGACTGAACTGGGTGAGTTCGTCAGCCGGGAGGACTATCTGAAGCTTCTGGAACCGCGTGGTGACCGGATCCTGCACGGCGCCGGGGCGAATCCGTTCGACTTCGCCGACTACTGGAAGGAGATGGCGCGCACTCCTCCCGTGCTGTACGCCACCCATATCGATCTGGCGACGCTGCGTCCGGACTGGTTGTATTCCATCCGTCAGGTGATCGATCGCCACCGGGATGCCATCATCCCGCAGATCGCCGTCAGCCTGACCTACGACGGCCGGCCCTACGAGGTCGAAGTTACCATGGGTGAACTGGACCGGCAACTGGACATCCTCTGCCATGGCCTGCGCTCCCTGGACCGGCCGGTCTTTCTGCGCATCGGTTACGGTTTCGGCAGTCCGTCCACCGGGTACCGTCCGGAACCCTACCGTCACGCCTGGGCGCGCATCGTGGAAACGATCCGCCTGCGTTACGGCCTGCGCCATGTGGCCATGGTCTGGTGTTACGCGGCGGACAGCGCCATCCCCCATTTCATGGAGTATTATCCGGGCGACCGGTATGTGGACTGGTGGGCCCTGGATCTGTTCGATCCCCGCACCTTCGGACGAGAGACCACCCGGCGCTTCCTGGCGGCGGCGCGGCAACACGGTTTCCCGGTCATGATCGGCGAGACCGCCCCGCGCGGCGCGGCCATCGCTCCTGACAGCAAGGTCTGGGAGTACTGGTTCGTACCCTTCTTCCGCTTCGTGCGCGGCAACCCGGGTATCAAGGCCTTCAGTTACATCAACTGGGAAGCCGGTGACACGCGTATCGCCGCGGATCTGGATCTGCTGCAGCGTTACCGTCAAACGCTGAAGGACGCCACCTTCCAGCATGCGGTCCCGTTTGACGAGTTGCGCTGGCAACTGGAGTGGCCGGATTGAGGCATTGACAGTGAATACCTCCGGCTGCATTTTGGGGGTCAGCATGGCCTGCATCCCCAACCTGTCTGTGTGCCCATGGCCCCCCGTTCCAGAAACCGCAAGCGAAAAAAGAAGGCAAGCAACCCGGCAAAACCGCCTCAAACCCTTCTCACAGAAGGTTGGGTTTGCCTGGATAAGGGAGATGCTCGCACCGCGTTACACACCTTCCGTCAACTGGCCAAGACCGGCACCCCGGCGGATTTCCCCATTTTTTGTGCTTGCCGTTCCCGGGCCCGCGAACTCCGCGCTCGCGGCTTGTGCCAAGAGGCCGAGTCCCTGGCCAGCCATGCAACGTCGGCTCGTGCCCGTTTCGAGCCCGCGGACCTGGCTCCCGCGGATGTACTGCGGTTCCTGTCGCTGACCGGGCCGCTGGATGCCGTCCACGTATTCGTCCAACTGTTCGGGCCTGTTGGTGACACCAACGCACCATCCGGTTCTCTCGATGCATCGATGGCGCGGGGTACGGACATGCAGACGGACGCCGCATCCAAAACCAGGTCAGCCGATGCTGTCGATGCGACGTTCGCGGCACAGATCGTTGCCTCGCAGCTGCTGGTCGGCCGCTGCTGGGACGCGTTGCACAGCCTGCCGGCAGATCACCCATTGAGGCGCGATGCGGATCTGGCCCGGCAGGCCATGGAACGGATGGATGCGGGTGACTGGGCACAGGCCGGTAAGCAGCTCACCCGCATACCCCGGCGCTCGCCGTATGCCTCGTGGCGTTTGCTGTGCAAGGCCATGGAGTGCCTGGGCACGGAGCGAGACCAGGAAGCGTTGCGTGCGGTGGAACAGCTTCCGCCGCATTTTCCCTTGCCCACCCTGATCGCAGGCGTGCGCCAGCATCTTCTTGCCCCGAATCATGCGGATACCCGTGTTGACGTTACCGATGGGGATTCCGGAGGGCAACGTACCGATGCCGAGCCAGCCTCATCCGGCAACGACCGCCATGCTGTGCGCCTACCCCCGCTGGACAGCCCATCCTGCGACCGGCTCTGCAGCATGCTGGGGTTGAACGCTACAGCTACGGCAGCGAACGCCTTTTTCGAGGCGCTGCACCGCAGCCAGCCGCGTTCGTTGCAAGCCGCCATCCTGCCTTTGATCCAGACCCTGCTCCCAGAGGATCCGCCAACGGTGCGCATCGCGCTGTATGAATTGGCGGCTATCAACACAGATCCGGACGACATGCCATCCAGGATTACAGGTACCCTCTTGGAGCAGGTGCCGGCCCGTCGTACTGCCGCGGTGCAAGCAAGACTGCACATCCTCCACCAGGCGTACCGCCAGATCACTTTTCCTGGATACGAGGTTGTCAACTACCTCAAGGTGATCGGCGGGGAGTTCGCGGATGCCGACAGGCAGCAACTGGCGCGCGGCCGTGTGCTGTTGTTTCTGGCCCGGTGGGGCCGTGACCACAGCGTGGATCCCGCACACCTGGATGAATCGGAACGTCATATTCTCGAGCAGTTGGTACCGGACAGGCGCTACCATGGCCAACTGCTTCTGGCCGGCCTTGCCCGACAGGGGCTTGCCCTGGATCCAGGAGATCGGGCGGGTTACGAGCTCTGGCTGGATCTGCTGCAGCGCCACCACGCCAGCTCGCGCCTCATGGAAGAGGCGCTGCAGGAAACCGCTCAACGTTTGGAAGATGATCCTGCTCCCTGGATCAAACTGGCACGGCTCCACCTGGAACGCCGCAACGCCTACCGTCAGGCTCAGCTAGCCCTGGCGCAGGCCCGCGCACTGGCTCCTCTGGATCCGGAACTGCAGGACCTGGAGTGTGCCGCGCACCTGCGGGCTGCCGTTCAGAGTCGGCGACGACGGTCCTTCGGCAAGGCGGCGGCGGATCTGCAGATCGCCGCGGGCATGAACCGATCCGGGCTGAACGAACTGCTTCAGGCCGAAGAGATGGCGCTGGCGTTATGCGATCCGGCAGGTTCCAGTGACCTGGCCATCCGCACGGCTCTGGGCAGCCTGCCGCCCGTACGCCGAATCCGGACTGTGGCCGCATTGGCACTCGACCTGACCCAGACGGCGGCTTCCGGACGTTCGGCGGCGCCGGCAGCACTGACCACAGCCCGCGCTTTGCTGGAGGAGCACACAAGCACGCTGGACGAACTGGACGATGCGTCATTACCGCAACTCTGTGCGCCCTTGCACGACAACGCGAAGTGGGTCTTCGGCAGCTGTGATCTGACTACCGTCTTCCGGCTCTGGTGGGACAGGCTGCTGCAGCGCACGCCTCCTACCCAGTTGCTGAACGTGGCCGATGCCATACTGGCGGCCGGCGGTATCGAACCGGTGCACAGACAGCTCGAAGCGCGCTACGAACAGGAGAACAATGCCGGCTGCACGTGTCCGGAATGGTATGTATATATTCAGGTTCTGCGGTTCAGTCTGGGCCTGCCGGTGCGGGATCAGGGACTCGGTCCCTTGCTCGATGACCTGCCACAACATACCATCGAGCACCTGCGCACAACAGCCCAGCGCCTTGGCGCCTGCCTGCCCGCGAAGCGTCCCCTCACAGATATCCTGCAAGATGGTGATCTGGAGACCCTGGCCTTGCTCCTGGACGCCTTTGTCCGCTACGCCGGCTTTCCCGGAGACATCGAACTGAGTAACGGCGTTGGTCCGGAAGGGATGCCCATATACGATCATTTCGACGACGCGCTGGAAGATTGGCTGGCGGAAGATGAGGACCCGCTGCCCAGAGACATCCCAGCCCGCCGGCGGCGCCGCTCGCCTTCCCGGGCAGCATCGCGCCAATCGTCTCGTTCCACCGCCGCGCAGCAGGGCGATGTCGAAATACCGGACATTCATATCCCGTCGGTCCATCAGGAGGAATTGCTGTTCCCCGATCTGCTGGACAGCCCCCCAGCGGACACACCGGCGCACACGCAGCCGCCGGGACACGCGGCAGCGAAGCAGGTTGACCCGTCGCCCGAGGCGCCACCCAGTCACGCGGTGGAGGTCGATTCCGGGTCGGAGTCGGGCGTTCCTTGCATACCGGCCGGTAAGGACGCCGGCATATACGAAGACGCCGACACGTGGGGCGACACGGATGGTGGGCCGGATCCAGTGAGCAGTGCCGAGTTCATCATTGACAGTATTGGTATGCGCGGCGCGCCGCTGAAGATCATCCGCGATGCCTCCAGCCGCATGCAAAGTGATCCCGAATCGGCGGAGATGATCGAACTGTTGCGCACGATGTGCGAGCCGTTCCGGGATGCTCTGTCGCCGGAAGCGGAGGCCTTGCTGTTTCCCCGCTCACCCAAGTCGCGCCACAAAACCAAGCGAAAACGCCAACGTAGCTGAGCCGCACCAGCGCGGCCATCGTCGGCTGGTATGGTCATGGGAGGTTGTCTCTTGCTGGTACATTACCTGACTCTTGGACTGAAACCCGGCGCCACGGACGCCCAGATACGGCAACGCTACCTGGAGCTGACGCGGCAATACCCTCCCGGAAGGGATGCGGAGCGTTTCCGCCGTATCGCCGCGGCCTATGAAGCGCTGGCCGATGCCCGCACGCGCATGGACGTCGCTCTGTTCGGCGCCAGCAAGGTACACCTTCCCCGGGAGACGCTCCTCGACTGGCTGGTCGCTGCCAGTCAGCGGCACACGCCCGGATTGCAGAATCTGCTTGAGGCAGAAGGATGGCTGGATGAGTGAACAACGAGTAACGGACAACTGGCGGGACATCGTCCTGGCGGATTTCCGCGCCTGGCTGGACGCGGTACCAGATCCGGTGACAGCATCCGACATAGGCACCAACCACGGCGTTGCAGCTTCTTCCCCGGGATCCGATCCGGGTTCGGTCGCGGGTTCGGTCTGGGATTCCACATCCGCAGCGCGCGCTATCGCCGCGGCGCTGGCGCCAAACGACCACCAGGCTGATGCGGAGACGGATTCAGCGTCGGCAGGAGAGCCAGTCGACCATCATGACGCATGCCTCGATGCGCCAGGCCCGGTGGATCTGCATACCCTGTTTTCCGAGCTGGCAGCCCTGCGCCAGGAGGTGCGCCTGCAGAACAGAGAGCAGGCAAAAGCCGTCAGACAAGCCGAGCGTGACGACGCAACCCGCCGTGATACGCTGCAACGGTTGGACCAGGTAGCGGCCTCGCTGCGCCAGGCTCTGGCCCATCAATCCAGCCTTGCCGGCTCCTGGAAGGAGGCCATAGAGGCGGCCACCGAAGATGCTCGCCTGGCGAGTGAACGCGCCTGCTTTGCCGCTCTATTACCTGTCCGCGATGCCCTGGAACGCGGACTGCAGGCGGCGGTCCACGTGACGCGTCTGTCGCGCTGGCGTCGCCCCCGGGGCAGCGAGGCGGTCGCCGCAGGTTACCAGATGGCCATGGAGCGCTTTGACCGATCCATGGCTGCCGCCGGTATCAGGCGGGTACAGGCCGCTGGCCAGCTCTTCGATCCACACACCATGGTCGCCATCCAGGCGCGTCAGGATCCGGCGACGGCGGACAACCTGGTGCTGGAGGAGCTGTTGCCGGGATTCGTGCAGCACGGCGGCTCCCTGCTGCGCGCTGCCGAAGTGGTGGTCAACCGCTGCAACGACGTCACCGTGGAGTCTACACCATGTCAGTAGACACGATCGTGGGAATCGACCTGGGTACCACCAACTCCGAAGTATGCTGCCTGGTCGACGGCAAGCCGCACATCATCGACGCCGGCGGGAACCGGGGTATCGTACCTTCCTGCGTGGGCCTGGATGCCCGGGGCGAGATCCTTGTCGGCACCCCGGCCCTGAACCAGCTGGCGGCGGCTCCGGAGCGTACGGTTCGATCCGTCAAGCGTCTTCTGGGAACGGAGCACACCGTCATGCTGGGTGACCAGTCCTACACTCCCGCGGAAATCGCCGCATTCATTCTCAAGGAGCTCAAGCAGCAGGCCGAACGCTACCTCGATCAGACGGTAGACCGGGCTGTGATCACCGTTCCCGCCTACGCTACGGATGCCCAGCGTCAGGCCACGCGCGCTGCCGGGAGTATCGCCGGATTGGAGGTGGTTCGTATCATCAACGAGCCCACCGCCGCAGCCCTGGCCTACGGTGCGCGCCGGCAGACTGAGCGCAGTCATCTGCTGGTGTACGATCTGGGTGGCGGCACTTTCGATGTGTCGGTAGTGGCGGTGGAAGGCGGCATCGTCGAAGTCCTGGCCTCCACCGGCGACAACCGGCTCGGCGGTGACGATTTCGACCAGCGCATCGTGGACCGGTTGAACCGCCATATCACCGAGGAACTCGGCATCGTGGCGCCGGAAAAGGATGTCGTTCTGCAGATGAGACTGGCTGTCGCTGCCGAGCAAGCCAAGAGATCCCTGTCTTCAGCGCCGTTCGTGACGGTGAACGAGGACCATGTCGGCATGGTGGATGGACACCCCTGTCACCTGTCGTGCGAGCTGTCACGGCTTGATTTCGACCAGGATATTGCCGAACTGCTGGAACGGACCATGACGCTGCTGACCGCAGCCTTGAAGGATGCCGGTATCCAACCCCGGCAACTGGACAGAGTGCTGTTGGTGGGCGGTTCCACCCGCATACCTCTTGTGGGTGATCTGCTGCGGGAGCATATCGGCAATGAACCGCACGGTGAGGTGGATCCGGACCTGTGTGTCGCTCTGGGAGCTGGCGTACAGGCCGGCATGGAGATGGGACTGGACGTAGATGCCGTGCTGGTCGATGTCACGCCGTATACGTTCGGAACGCGGACCGTGGGCGAATACAACGGGGAACTCACCAAGGACCTCTTTGTGCCGTTGATCCATCGCAATTCGCGTCTGCCGGCGCGCCAGACCAATCTCTTCACCACCTTGTTCGAAGATCAGGAGATGGTAGAGGTAGAGGTTTTTCAGGGAGATCATCGTGACGTGCGCAACAACGTCCGCATCGGCACGTTCCTGTTCGAGGGTCTGAACTCCAGCCCGGAAGCGTTCCGCCAGGGTATTCTACTCACCTACGATCTGGATCTCGATGGCATCCTGCACGTGCATGCGGTGGAACGCGCCACCGGGCGCCAGATCGAAGGCGTCGTCGACAACGCCATCAAGCCCCCGGATGCGAACATGCTGAAGACTGCCCGCGATCGTATCGAGTCCGCATGGCAGGGGCAGGCCGTTGACGCCGATGACGCCTCATCCGAGGCTGTCGATCCCGATGCCACTGACGCCAGGGCGCCACAGCCCCACACCGACGAGGATGCCGTCGCGGCGGAATCCGGCGGTGCCGCGGCTGCCGGTGGCGCTGCCGCTTCCGGTTCGGCAGCCGCTGATCCAGAACCGGGAGACTCCGGGCAGGTGCCGGAAGCCGTGGCGCATGTCCTGGACAGCGCCACCAGGGCGCTGGACAAGGCTTCGGAGGAAGACCAGGAAGAGATGATCGACCTGATGGAGGACCTGCGTGAGGCGGCACGCACGGGCAGCCAGCGTCTGATGGAGCGGACCCGGACGCAACTGGAGGATATTCTGTTTTACCTGGAATAGCTACCTGGAATAGCCGGCTGGGCTCAATGCCACCCCGGGTTCAATGCCGCCTGGACCTGATCGAGGCGTAGCCTCGCCTGGTGTCGGGCAGCGTGGCTTGCGCACAATAGGATACGCCCATCGGGCTGTCTGCGTGTCCATCGTCACTCTATTCAGAGAGCCCCGCATCGCACGCATGAGGATCGATGTATGGTAGATCGTGATAGGAAAGAACGGGCGAATCGTACCACAATATATTGTGTTTCAGGCACGCCAACGCGGATTGGTACGGATGACGCATCCTCGGCCAGGACACGGTGACATGGAAGCATGCCCCACATGCGGCGCCGCATACCGCGGTACATCAGCGTGTCGCCGATGCGGAACCCAGTTTGAGCGTATTCTGGCTGCAGAAGCGGCAGGCCGGCGCTGGGCAGAAGCGGCAGAAACGGCCCTGCGGCGGCAAGATCCGATCATGGCATGGAAGTGCGCCCGGCAGGCGTGTCAGATGCACCGGACTCCGGCGGCCCTGCGTGTCCTGGCCCTGGCGGCGCTGAGCAATCGCCGGTACGCCGACGCTCTGCGTGCCTGGGAGGCGGTCCGTTCGTTCGACATGTGATGTCCGCCGGATAGGCCCTGCTCCGTTTCTCCAGGATGCGATGACCGGACCGGCCTGCAGCAAGCTCCAAGACTGCCGAGTGCGGCACCGGCGAGCGCGGCACCGGTAAGCACGGCACCGGTGAGCGCCGCACCGGTGAGCGCGGCACCGGTGAGCGCCGCACCGGCGAGCGCGGCACCGGCGAGCGCCGCACCGGCGAGCGCGGCTGCCTCTCCACGCGTCGCTGCAAAGGTCAGGCCCCAACCACCCACCGGTCAACGGGCAGGAAAGGTAGCGCCCGGCTGACACCGCACTCATCCCGCTCCTTTTGCAGGCAGTTGTTCCGCTGGCCGCCGCTCACGTCACCCGGTGGGTGTCGATGTAATCGAAGTCGATATCCCAGCCCAGACCCGGCTCCTTGGAGATATGGACGTAACCTTCTTCGTCCATCGGATCCGGCAGCGCTTTGAGGTACGGGGGCTTCTGCTCGTAGTCGATAAACGGGTGCAGCAGGCCGCGCTCGTAGAATTCGCCCGGAATGCCCATGGCGCACAGCACACTCAGGTTTCCCGGACCGCCGCCGTGCACCTCCATGCGCATGCCGAAAGATTCGCACAGATGCACGATTTTCATCAAGGGGGTGATACCGCCCACGTCGCCCACCCCGCCGCGGCTGATATCCGCCGCCTGACGCACGATCCATTCCGCCCGGGTGAACATCTTGCCTTCGGCGGTCTCCGGTCCCAGCACTGGAATGTCCAGTTGCTCGGTCAACCACACGTAGGACGAGACGCTCTGCTCGTCCATGGGCTCCTCGATCCAGTAGTAATCCAGCTTCTCCAACCCCCGTCCCAGCAACAGCGCCTCCTCGCGGCTGTAGAAATGGTAACTGTCCAGCATCAGTTTCATCTCCGGCCCCACGGCTTGCCGTACCGCGGCGCAGGCTTCCAGGTCCCTACGGGGATCCGGCGCCCAGGGGACGGGCGGCATCCAGGTATGCAGTTTGAAGGCGGTATACCCGCGTTCCTTGCAGGCCAGCGCGAAACGCCCGTAGGCGTCCGGAGTATCCAGCCCGCCGGGAAGCTCGTCGCCGCACATGGTGGAGGCGTACGCCAGCACCTTGTCCCGTGTGGCCCCAAGCAGTTTGTACACCGGTTGTCTCAAATAACGGCCGGCCAGATCCCACAGGGCCATGTCCACCGTGGCGATGACCCGGTCGGACAGCGTGCCTTTGTGCAGGCGCTGCCAGGCGTTGAGCCGGTGCCAGATGCGCTCGCGGTACATGGGATCCTCGCCCACGATGGCCGGCTTGATGACGCTGTCCATGACAGCCTGGTTGCCGCCGAAACAGTACCCCTCGACGCCCTCGTCCGTGCAGATGCGGGTCAGCGACTGCACGGTCTGTCGTTCCGGACCGGGATGCCCATGCCCCTCGGTGTCGCGCGTGGTGCGGCTGATTGACCGGAAACGTTCTACCTGTACATCCGTGATCTTCATAGCTGGCTCGGTTTCTCCTGCGGTGGGTACCGTGTTCCTGACACGGTGTACGTTCAGAGCTTCTGACCTCTGCCACTATACGATGTGGCCTTGGGGCGC